>JAJUGE010000015.1 GCA_029268305.1 Alphaproteobacteria bacterium | reverse complement strand
TCTCGGGCTTCATCGCCGAGCTCGAGGAAATGGACTGAATGGCAGAGCGGTCCGAGGAGAACCGCTTCGGCGGACGCGCCCGGCGCTATGCCCGGGTCGGCACGGCGGTCGGGGGCGTCGCCGCGCGCATGGCGGGTCAGCGGCTGGGCCTGGACCTAGGGCGTGACCGCAATGCGGCCGAGCTGACCGCGGCCCTCGGCGGCCTGAAAGGGCCGCTGATGAAGGTGGCGCAGATCCTGGCCACGGTGCCCGACGTCCTGCCGCGGGAATATGTGCAGGAGCTGAAGCAGCTGCAGGCGAACGCGCCGCCGATGGGCTGGCCCTTCGTGCGGCGCCGCATGCAGACCGAGCTCGGACCTGGCTGGCTCGAGCGCTTCGGCAGCTTCGAGCGGACCGCCGCGCGCGCCGCTTCGCTCGGGCAGGTGCATCGCGCGAAGTCCAAGGACGGCACACCGCTCGCCTGCAAGCTCCAGTACCCCGACATGGCGTCGGCGGTGGAGGCCGATCTGCGGCAGCTTCGGCTGATCTTCTCGCTCTATCAACGTTACGACCGCGCGATCCAGACCGACCAGATCCACGCCGAGCTGGCGGAGCGGCTGCGCGAGGAGCTGGATTACCGGCGCGAGGCGCGGCAGATGCTGCTCTACCGGCACATGCTCGCCGAAGAAACGGGCGTGCACGTGCCCGAGCCGGTGCCGGAGCTGTCGACCGGCCGCCTGCTCACGATGACCTGGCTCGACGGTGCGCCGCTCCTGGATTGCGTCGAGGCGCCGGTCGAGCTGCGCAACCGGATCGCCTACAACATGTTCCGCGCCTGGTACGTGCCGTTCTACTTCTACGGCGTCATCCACGGTGACCCGCACCTCGGCAACTATACCGTGCGCCCGGACGGCAGCGTGAACCTGCTGGATTTCGGCTGCATCCGCGTGTTCCGGCCGAAATTCGTCAAGGGCGTGATCGACCTCTATTTCGCGCTCCAGAACGACGACCGGGAGCTGGCGGTCCACGCCTACGAGACCTGGGGCTTCGCCAACCCGTCGAAAGAGCTGATCGATATCCTCAACCAGTGGGCGGAATACCTGTACGGGCCGCTGCTGGAGAACCGCGTGCGCCCGATACAGCCTGGACGCGGGACGGAGTACGGCGCCGAGATCGCCGGCCGCGTGCATGCCGCGCTGCGCCGGGTCGGCGGCGTGCGGCCGCCGCGCGAGTTCGTGCTGATGGATCGCTCGGCGATCGGGCTCGGATCGGTCTTCATGCACCTGAAGGCCGAGGTCAACTGGTACGAGCTGTTCCACGACCTGGTACGCGACTTCGACATCGACCGGCTCGAGGCGCGCCAGAACGCCGCGCTGGACGCGGTAGGCCTGCCGCGCGCCAGCTGACCGGGAAGAGACCGCCCGCTGGCCGGTAGGGCCGTCTTCGCGAGGCGCGGAGCGCCGCGGCGATCCAGGGGCCACCGCATGGCTGCCGCCCTGGATCGCCGCGCTCCCTCCGGTCGCTCGCGAAGACGGATTGGGTAGCCTGCCGCGAGGGCTCGGCGTGACCTGGTTGCCATTCCCGAACCCCCTGTTGCCAATCGGCCCTATGGCAGTAATGTTCGTGCGTTTTGAGCAAAGACGTGGGCCACCGAGATGGATCTGCTGGCGGGAATGCGGTTGTTTGCCGAGGTGGTGGATGCCGGCAGCTTCTCGGCCGCGGGGCGGCGGCTGGGGTTGGTGCCGTCCTCCGTCTCCCGCCAGATCAGCGGTCTCGAGAACACGCTCGGCGCTCGCCTCGTCAACCGCTCGACCCGCAAGCTGAGCCTGACGGAGGCCGGGCGCCTCTATTACGGGCACGCGGCGCGGATCCTGCTCGAGGTCGAGGAAGCGAACCGGGCGATCTCGCATCTCGAGGCGGCACCGCGCGGCGTGCTGCGGGTCAACGCGCCGATCGGCTTCGGTCGCCTGCACGTGGCGCCGGCGATTCGTGCCTTCCTCGACCGCTATCCCGGCCTCAGCATCGACCTCACGCTGACCGACAATTTCGTCGACCTCGTCGAGGAGGGCGCCGACGTCGCCATCCGGGTCGGCGAGCTCGCGGATTCGAGTCTGATCGCCCGTCGACTGGCCCCGAACCGGCGCGTGATCGCCGCCAGCCCGGAATATCTCGAGCGCCGTGGCGAGCCGGTGAAACCGGAGGATCTCGCCGAGCATAACTGCCTGATCTACAAGCGGAACGAAGGCAACATCGTCTGGAAGCTCAAGGGCCCCTCCGGCGGCGTGATCGAGGTGCCGGTCTCCGGGACGCTGCAGACGAACAGCACCGAGGCGCTGCACGCGGCCGGGCTCGCCGGCCTCGGCCTCGTGCTGCTGCCGACTTGGCTGATCGGCGGCGATCTCCAGGCGGGACGGCTGCGACCGGTCATGTGCGATTACCTCGTCAGCCCGACCGCGATCGATACGGCGATCCACGCCGTGTACCCGCACAACCGGAACCTGTCGGTCAAGGTCCGGGCCTTCGTGGACTTCCTCGTCGAGACATTCGGCACTCGCCCCTATTGGGAAGACCAGCAAGTCGGCTAGACTGGCCGGGGGCAAAGGTGGGGGCACGTTCGGACTATTTTCACCATTTTGGCACATCTTCGTCCGAAATCGGCGCGGTTTCGCCGTTGCAGGGCGGGCTGGTTAATGGCATGATCCTCGGAATTCAATGGGTTCCGACGGGATGTTGAAGGGGCGCATTCAATGAGTCGATCTCTTGCGCATGTCGGACGGGCTGCGATCGTGGGGGCGATGCTGATCGGCGGTGCGGGAACCGCGGCCGCCGCGGTCTGTGCAAATCCGGCGGAGCGCGAGGCGCTCGACACCCGCGTCCTGCAGACGGAGCTGGTCGTTGCGGCGCTGAGCTGCGGCGAGAACCAGCGCTACAAGGCGTTCGTGGGTCGGTTCGAGAACGAGCTGATCAAGCGCGCCGGCGTGATGAAGAAATATTTCCAGCGCAGCCACGGCGGGCGCGCGAACAAGGAAATGAACCAGTTCGTCACCAGCCTCGCCAACGAGGCGTCGCAGCGGAGCCTGGCGGAAGCGGCGACCTTCTGTGCCGCCGCGGCGCAACTCTTCGAAGACCTCATGAAGGTCGAGCCGAAGGAGCTCGTGAAGTTCGCCTCGGCCCGGCCGACGGCTTCCACGCACGACGTTCCGCTGTGCGGCCAGCCGAAGCCCGCCACCGTCCAGGCCGCGGCATCGCCTGCCAAGGCTGCCGCGCCCACCCGTAACGTCGCTGCCGTTTCGCGTTCGCAGCCCATAGCGGCCGGAGCGCCGAAGCCCGAGCCCAAACCGAAGCTGGACGCGACCCGCACCGCCGCCACGAAGCCGCAGGAGCAGCCGGAGGCGGCGAAGGGCTCCGGCTCCTGACGGGCGGTCGCGCGCACCGTCAGACCGGCGCCGAACGTCTGAGCTGCCGCGCCGCGTGAATCGCGAAGCCTGTGACGGCTCCTGAGAACATGACGGCCGCGAGCGGCAGGGCGGTGTCCTCGAGCAGGGCGCCGACCAGCAGCGTGGCCGCGGCACCCAGCCCCATCTGAAGAAAGCCGGCGAGGCCGGCCGCTGCGCCCGCGATCCGCGGCTCGGCCGAAATCGCGCCGGCCATGCTGTTCGGAATGGCGAGGCCGTTGCCCACGGTCATGATCGCGATCGTGCCGAACAGGATCCAGATCGTCAGCAGCCCCGCCGACACGCACACCAGCAGCAGGCCGGTACCCAGGATCCCGAGCGACGTTCCGATCCAGATCATGCGGTCGAGGCCGATCCGCTTCGAGAGGCGCCCGGTCAGGAAGTTGCCGAGGATGTACATCAGCGACAGCGAGATGAAGTAGAGGCCGTATTCGGCCGGGCTGCGCCCGAGCAGGTCGATCGTGACGTAGGGAGCGCCGCTCAGGAACGAGAAGAAGGCGCTGGAGGTGAAGGCGCCCTGAAAGCCGTAGCTGGCGAAGCTCGGATTGCGCAGCAGCCGGATGAAGTCGAAGCCCATATCGGCGGCACCGCGCACGGCCGTGCTCGGCGTATGCGATTCGTGGAGTGCCAGCCACGACGCGAACAGGACGATCGCTCCGGCGAGCGCGCAGAAGGCGAAGCTCGCCCACCAGCCGAACCACTCGTCGAGCACCCCGCCGATCGAGGGGGCGAGCATCGGGATCACCACCATCGCCGCCATGACGTAGGCGAGCATGCTCACCGCCTGTTCGCGGTCGTAGAGGTCGCGGATGATCGCCCGCGACAGCACCATGCCGGAACAGGCGCCGACCGCCTGGAGCACGCGGGCGGCGATCAGGATCTCGATCGTGGGTGCCACGAGGCAGGCGATGCTGCCCAGAACGAATACCGCCATGCCGCCGAGCAGAACCGGCCGGCGGCCGTGACGGTCGGAGATCGGGCCGTAGGCGAGCTGCGCCACCGCGAGGCCGATCAGGAACAGGGTCAGGGTGAGCTGGACGGTCGCGTAATCGGCATTGAACACCCGCTGCAGCCCCGGCATCGAGGGCATGAAGATGTTCAGCGCGAGCGGGCCCATGCCCGAAATGGCCACCAGGATGAACAGCCCGGGGCGGCGGGGAACGTCTGGTGTCAAGAGCGTCGGATCCGAGGAGAGTGAGCGGAAAACGGAAGGCCGAAGGTGGGTGCGATCGACGCGTCGGTCAATCGCCGGCTGGATCATCCCTCGTCTGCATGGCACGCAGGATAGCCTCCCGCACCTCGCTGCTCTGGCGGGCGACCGCGGCGGCGAGGGCATTCAGCTCGCGCCGTGTCTCGTAGAGCTGGTCGAGCAGCGAGAGGATGATCGGCACACTCTCCTCCTCGACCTCCCAGTCGTATCGCAGCGTGCAGATCAGGCGGACCCGGGCGCACTCCATGTCGCTGAAATGGAGGGTGCCGCCTTCGTCCAGGGCCGAGACCCACGCCTCCTGCACCCATCGCTCCAGATCCTCCCGGTGCAACGGCCGGATCGTGGCGAGTAGCTCGTCGATCCGCATCATCGCAGCATCTCCCGACGCGGGTTCCTCTGGTCCTTCGGCGTCCAGCTCTCGAGGAAGCGGGCGAGCTCCGGCTCCTCGCCTTCGGGCAGCACCACCTTCAGCTTTACGTACTGGTGGCCCATCTGGCCGCTGCGCCT
Source organism: Alphaproteobacteria bacterium (assembly GCA_029268305.1). Lineage (GTDB taxonomy): Bacteria > Pseudomonadota > Alphaproteobacteria > JAJUGE01 > JAJUGE01 > JAJUGE01. The sequence goes on along the minus strand of JAJUGE010000015.1, from coordinate 41,555 downwards.
GTCCTTGATGCCCTGCCCGCGCAGGCGCAGCGTGTCACCGGTGTTGGAGTTCTTCGGAATCGTCATGGACACGACGCCGCGCACGGTCGGTACCTCGATCTTGGCACCCAGCACCGCCTCCTTCAGGGTCACCGGCACCGTCACGTGCACGTTGTTGTCCTTGCGCTCGAAGAAGGCGTGCGGCTGGACGTGCACCTCGATATAGGCATCGCCCGGGGGGCCGCCGCCGAACCCCGGACCGCCCTGCCCCTTGAGGCGCAGCGTCTGCCGGTCCTCGGTGCCTTCGGGTATGGTGACGTTCAGCGTCTTCCCGTCGGGCAGCGTGACCGTCTTGGTGGCGCCGTTCGCCGCTTCGAGGAAGCTCACCTGCAGGCTGTAGCTGAGGTCGGCGCCCCGGGCGCGGAACTCGGTCCGGCGACGCGTGCCGCGCGCACCGCGAAAGCCGCCGAACGCCTGCGCCAGGAACTCCTCCAGGTCCTCCGCGGAGGCGAAGCCCTCCTGGGTGTGAAACGGCGAGTCGGCGTCGGCATAGGTGCGATAGAATTCGTGCTGCTGCGGCCGTTCCGCGCCGGTGGCATCGATCTCGCCGGCGTCGTAGCGGCGGCGCATCTCTTCGTCGCCGAGGATCGCATAGGCCGCCGAAATCTCCTTGAAACGGGATTCGGCCGCCTTGTCACCCGGATGCAGGTCCGGGTGATTTTCCTTGGCGAGCTTGCGATAGGCGGCGCGAATCTCCTTGGCGGAGGCCGTGCGCGAGACGCCTAACGTCTCATAAGGATCTTTCATTGCGGGTCCGCATTTCGAGAGAAGGTCAACGTCGTCACTTCTGATTGGTGCCGCCGAACACTTTTTCCAGCCCGCCCATCAGGTCGACCGGCATGGGGAAGACGATGGTCGAGCTCTTCTCGCCGGCGATGTCGTAGAGGGTATGGAGATAACGGAGCTGCATCGAGCCCGGTGCCCGCGCCATGATCTCTGCCGCCTCGACCATGCGCTCGGCCGCCTGGAGCTCGCCCTCGGCATTGATGATCTTGGCGCGCCGGTTGCGCTCGGCCTCGGCCTGGCGGGCGATCGCGCGGATCATGCTCTCGTCGATGTCGACGTGCTTGATCTCCACGTTCGAGACCTTGATCCCCCAGGCATCGGTCTGCTCGTCGAGCACTTCCTGGATGTCGCTGTTGAGCTTGTCGCGCTCGCTCAGCATCTCGTCGAGCTCGTGCTTGCCGAGCACCGAGCGCAGGGTCGTCTGCGACAGCTGGCTGGTGGCGTCCATGAAGTCCTCGACCTGGATCACCGCCTTGTCGGCGTCGATCACGCGAAAATAGATCACCGCGTTGACCTTTACCGAGACGTTGTCGCGCGAGATCACGTCCTGGGTCGGCACGTCGAGCACGATCGTGCGCATGTCGACGCGGACCATCTGCTGGATCAGCGGCACGACGAAGATCAGCCCCGGTCCCTTCACACCGGTATAACGGCCGAGGGTGAAGATCACCGCGCGCTGGTACTCGCGCAGGATCTTGAAGCCCCAGATGACGAGGGCGGCGAGAATGACGATAGGCACGAGCCAGGCCGTGATGGCGTCCATGATCAGCATGCCGTTTCTCCGTTCGCGGGTTCGGGCACGGCACGGGGCCGCACCTCCAGCCTGTAGCCGTCGCGCGCGACGACCTCGATCTGCTGCCCGGGCGCGAGCGGCGCGTCCGAGCGCGCCTGCCACCGCTCGCCCAGCACGAGCACCTGGCCGCGCCCGTCGGCCCATTCGAGCACGCGGCCGCGCGCGCCGATCAGCGCCTCCGCTCCCGTCTCCACCTTCCGCCGGCGCGAGCGCAGCAGCATCGCGAGGGCGACGATCGCGAGGCCAGCCGTCGTCGCCGTCAGTCCGATCACCAGGGGCATCGAGAGCTCGTATCCGGGCACGTCGGTATCGAACGACATGATCGCGCCGACGGCGAAGGCTACGGCGCCGCCGACGCCGAGAATGCCGAACGAGGGCGCGAACGCTTCCGCCACCATGAAGGCGACCCCCAGCAGCATGAGAGCGATCCCGGTGTAATCCACCGGCATGACGTTCAGCGCGAACAGGCCGAGCAGCAGGCTGATCCCGCCGACGACGCCGGGAATCAGCATGCCGGGGCTGATGAACTCGAAGATGATCCCGTACATGCCGATCGCGAGCAGGATGAGTGCCACGTTCGGGTGGGCGATGATCTCGAGGAGCTCGGTGCGCCAGTCCGGCTCGACCCGCTCGAGCGTGAGGTCGCTTGTCTCCAGCCTCCGTTCGACGCCGGCGACCGTTACCGTCCTGCCGTCGATCTGCGCGAGCAGGTCGTCGAGGTCGTGCGCGATCAGGTCGATGACGTCTTTCTCCAGCGCCTGTCTGGCGGGGAGGCTCTCGCCCTTGCGGACGGCCGCTTCGGCCCAGTCGGCGTTCCGGTCGCGCATGTCGGCGAGGCTGCGGATGTAGGCGGCGGCATCGTTGACGATCTTCGCGGTGCGCGCGTCGCCTGGAGGCGCGGCTTCGTTTTCCTTTTCGTCCTTCTCCTCCGCCGGCCGCTCGTCGCCGAACGGCATCCCGCCGGTCAGTTCGATCGGCGTGGCCGCGCCGACATTGGTTCCGGGCGCCATCGCCGCGACGTGCGCGGCGTAGAGGATGAAGGTGCCGGCACTCGCGGCGCGGGCGCCGCCCGGCCCGACCCAGGCGACCACCGGAACCGTCGAGGCGACGATCGCGCGGATGATGTCGCGCATCGACGTGTCGAGGCCGCCCGGCGTGTCGATCCGGATGATAACCAGGCTCGCTCCCTCCTCCGCGGCATCTTCCAGGCTGCGGACGAGATAGTCGGCGGTCGCGGGATTGACGATGCCGTCGAGCACGAGCAAGGCGGCCACGTCGCGCGCCGGCGTCGCCTCGCCCGCACGCGCCGCAGTCGCGACCAGCCCGAGCACGATCGCCAGGATCGTGCACACGATCGCCGCCCGCGTCCGCCTCCGGATGCCTCGGCCCGAGTTCCCGATCATGAATGCAGCTTGGGACGGCGGGTCCGGTTCCGCAAGCCCGCCCCGCCCTCAGCTCTCGACGACGAACTGCACCCGCTCGGCCGAGAAGCAGCCGATGCCGTACTCGACCGGCCGGCCCGACGGGTCGACGTTGATCGCCTCGGTCTGCATGACCGGCCGGTTCGCCGGCTGCATCAGCAGCTCCGCCTCCTCGCGCGTCGGCATCCGCGCGGTGATGCGCGTGACCTTGCGCGTGTAGTCGCCGACGCCCTGTCGCTCCAGCGCCCGGGTGATGGAGGCGGTCTCGCGGTAGATCTCGATCATCTGCGGGAAGCGCGCAGCCGGGAAGTAGTGGGTGCCGATGTTCATCGGGCGGTCGTCGACCTGGCCGACGCGCGAGATCAGGATCACGTCGGCGCCGGCCTCGATCTCCAGTGCGGCGGCGACGCTCTCGTCGGCGGCGAGCCGGGCCGTCTCGAGCAGCCGGCCGGCGGGAGCGCCGCGCGCCTGCAACACGTTTTCGGTGAAGCGGGTGCGGCGGCGCAGCGGATACTCGATCAGCGTCTGCTGCACGAAGGTGCCGCGCCCCTGCTCGACCCGTAGCAGCCCTTCCGCGACCAGCTCGGCGATCGCCCGGCGGACCGTGTGGCGGTTGACGTCGAAGCGCTGGCTCAGCTCCGCCTCGGTCGGAAGCCGATCGCCGGGCGTGTGCACGCCGCGCGCGATCTCCTCACCGAGCGCCTGCGCGATCTGCCGCCAGAGTGCCACGCCGGAGCCGCGCGCGAGAGCCGCCGCCTCTCCATCGGTCGCTGTCATCAATGTTTCACCGTGCATGTCTTTACTTCCCCCGACGCCGTAGATACTATTCGCACAGATATACGGATGTCTAGACAAATCGGTGGACATGTCGATGGCAGGGCAAGAGCATAGCGAAGAGACGGCGGCGCGGCGGCGCTGGATGTCCGTGCTCGCCGGCGCCCCGGCAGCGGAGGTCGAGGCGGCGTGGGAAGGTCTGCCCGCCCGGCCCGAGCGGCAGTTCCTGCGGGCGCCGGAGACCGGCATGGTGATGGTGCGCGGCCGTGCCGGCGGCACGGGCCGGCGCTTCAATCTCGGCGAGATGACGGTCACGCGCTGCGCGGTGCGTCTCGACGACGGCACCGTCGGCTACGGCTACGTCGCCGGACGCAGCCCGCGCCACGCCGAACTGGCAGCGACCTTCGACGCACTGATGCTGCGCCGCGACGAAGCGGCGGCGGCGGCGGTCGACGCCCTTGCCCGGGCCCGGAAAGCGCGGCGAAGCGCGACCGCGGCCAAGACGGCCTCGACCAAGGTCGACTTCTTCACCGTGGTACGGGGGGAGAACTGAGCATGGCGGCACCCCTCCCGGCGACCGACCTCGCCCCCGGCTTCGCAGAGCCGGTGCGGCAGAGCCAGCAGGCCTTCCGCGCGGCCCTCAACGCGCTCTCCTACCCCGGCCGCGTCGTCACTGTTCCCGGCTGCGTCGCGGCGCCGCCGCTCGGCCCGGCACAGGCGGCCTTGGCGCTGACGTTGGTCGATTTCGAGACGCCGGTCTGGCTCGATCACGCCGCGGCCGGCGCCGCCGCATGGCTCCGCTTCCATTGCGGCTGCCCGATCGTGGAAACGCCTAGCGCGGCGCGCTTCGCCTTCGTCGTGGCGCCCGAGGCGATGCCGCCGCTCGCCGCGTTCGACGCCGGCAGCGACGAATTCCCCGACCGGTCGGCCACCCTGGTGCTGTCCGTGCGGTCGCTGTCCGGAGCGGGCGACCTCCGCCTCACCGGCCCCGGCATCCCCGGCGAAGCCGGCCTCGGCGCGGAGGGGCTTCCGCCCGACTTTCCGGCGCAATGGCAGCATAACCGCGAGTTGTTCCCGCGTGGCGTCGACCTCTTCCTGACCGAGGGCGACCGGCTCGCGGGCCTGCCGCGCACCGTCCGCATGAGGAGCTGAACCATGTACGTCGCCGTCAAGGGCGGAGAAAAAGCGATCCTCAACAGCCATCGTCTGATCGAGGACGAGCGCCGGGGCGACCGCGGCATTCCCGAGCTCTCGATCGCGCAGATCGACGAGCAGCTCGGCCTCGCGGTCGACCGGGTGATGACAGAAGGTTCGCTCTACGATCGCAGGCTCGCGGCGCTCGCCATCAAGCAGGCGCAGGGCGACCTGATCGAGGCGATCTTCCTGCTGCGCGCCTACCGCACCACCCTGCCCCGCTTCGGCGCCAGCGTGCCGATCGACACCGGGCGGATGCAGGTCCGCCGCCGCATTTCGGCGACCTACAAGGACATTCCCGGCGGCCAGGTGCTCGGTCCGACCTACGATTACACGCACCGGCTGCTCGACTTCGGACTGATGGACGACGAGGCCGAGCGGTGCCAGGCGGTCTCGGCGCCGGCGGAGGTCGACGCGGCCATGCCGCGGGTGACCGACCTGCTCGGCCGCGACGGCCTGATCGAGGAGGAGACGGCGGAGCCCGACGAGACGCCCATCGCCGACCTGACGCGCGACCCGCTGACGTTCCCGGCCGAGCGTCCGCTCAGGCTGCAGAATTTGGCGCGCGGCGACGAGGGCTTCCTGCTCGGTCTCGGCTATTCGACGCAGCGCGGCTACGGCCGCAATCACCCGTTCGTCGGCGAGATCCGGCTCGGCGAGGTGGCGGTCGAGTTCGTCCCGGAAGAGCTCGGCTTTCCGATCGAGCTCGGCGAGATCACCGTCACCGAATGCCAGATGGTCAACCAGTTCAAGGGCTCGAAGACGAAGCCGGCGCAGTTCACGCGCGGCTACGGCCTCACCTTCGGCCATTGCGAGCGGAAAGCGATGTCGATGGCGCTGGTCGACCGTGCGCTCCGCTGCCGCGAGCTGGACGAAGACGCCACCGCTCCCGCCCAGGACGAAGAGTTCGTGATGATGCACAGCGACAATGTCGAAGCCTCGGGCTTCGTCCAGCACCTCAAGCTGCCGCACTACGTCGATTTCCAGGCGGAGCTGGTCATGGTCCGCTCGATGCGCGCCGCCGCCGGCGCGAAGGAGGCCGCGGAATGAGCGCCGCGACCGCACCCGTCGCCACGGGCGGACCCGAGACGGGCTACAATTTCGCCTATCTCGACGAGCAGACGAAGCGGATGATCCGCCGCACGATCCTGAAGGCGGTGGCGATCCCCGGCTATCAGTGCCCGTTCGGCGGGCGCGAGATGCCGCTGCCCTATGGCTGGGGCACCGGCGGCATCCAGGTGACGGCGAGCGTGCTCGGCGCCGACGACACGCTGAAGGTGATCGACCAGGGCGCCGACGACACCACCAACGCCGTCAGCATCCGCCGCTTTTTCGAGCGCACGGCCGGCGTCGCGACGACCGAGCGCACCGAGGAGGCGACGATCATCCAGACGCGTCACCGCATCCCCGAGGCGCCGCTGAGGGAGGGGCAGGTTCTGGTCTATCAGGTGCCGATCCCCGAGCCGCTTCGCTGGCTCGAGCCGCGCGAGACCGAATCGCGCAAGATGCACGCTCTCGCCGAATACGGGGCGATGCATGTCCGCCTCTACGAGGACATCGCGCATCACGGGCAGATCGCGACCGCCTACGATTATCCGGTCAAGGTGAACGGGCGCTACGTCACCGCCCCCTCGCCGATCCCGAAGTTCGACAACCCGAAGATGCACATGAACCCGGCGATCCAGCTGTTCGGGGCGGGGCGCGAGAAGCGCATCTACGCGATCCCGCCCTACACCCGGGTCGAGAGCCTCGACTTCGAGGACCATCCGTTCGAGGTGCAGCGCTGGGACGAGGTCTGCGCTCTCTGCGGCTCGAGCGAAAGCTACCTCGACGAGGTCATCACCGACGACAGGGGCGGGCACATGTTCGTGTGCTCCGACACCTATTACTGCGCCGAGCGTCAGGCCGCCCGGCCGGCGGCGGCTGCGCCCTGGTCCGAGGCGGGAGGGAGTGCGAAATGAGCGTCGACACGCAAGCGGACGCGCCGCTGCTCGAGGTGCAGGGGCTCTCGAAGCGCTTCGGCGCGATCCAGGCCTGCCGCAATATTTCGTTCGACCTCTGGCCCGGCGAGGTGATCGGCATCGTCGGCGAGTCGGGCTCCGGCAAGACGACGCTGCTCAACTGCATCTCGGCGCGCCTCGCCCCCGACAGCGGGCGCGTCCTCTACCGCACGCGGCACGAGGGCCCGGCCGACCTCAACGGCATGTCGGAGCCGGCGCGGCGGATGCTGATGCGCACCGACTGGGGCTTCGTGCACCAGGACCCGCGCGAGGGGCTGCGCATGCGCGTCAGCGCCGGCGCCAATGTCGGCGAACGGCTGATGGCGCTCGGCGCGCGGCACTACGGCAACATCCGGGCCGAGGCGCTCGACTGGCTCGGCATGGTGGAGATCGACCAGACGCGCGTCGACGACATGCCGCGCACCTTCTCCGGCGGCATGCTGCAGCGCCTCCAGATCGCCCGCAATCTCGTCACCAGACCGCGCCTCGTCTTCATGGACGAGCCGACCGGCGGCCTCGACGTTTCGGTGCAGGCGCGCCTGCTCGACCTGATCCGCGGCCTCGTCGCCGATCTCGGCCTCTCGGCGGTGGTGGTCACGCACGACCTCGCCGTCGCCCGCATGCTGTCGCACCGGCTGATGGTGATGTGGCGCGGCAGCGTGGTCGAGACCGGCCTCACCGACCAGGTGCTCGACGACCCGCACCACCCCTACACGCAGCTCCTGGTCTCGTCGGTGCTGCAGCCATGAGCGAGGTCGCTGGGTGCCCGAGGGGAACAGGCGGCATGTCTCGTTTTGGTGTCGTGCCCGGACTTGATCCGGGCATCCAGAAGCCGGCGGCCCGGTGGATCGCCGGATCAGGTCCGGCGATGACAAGCGAGAGCTTTTCGGGTGCCGAGCTTCAAGGGTCACAGGAGAGACATTCATGAACCCGGCGATCGAAGTCCGGAACCTGTCGAAGGAATTCACGCTGCACACCCAGGGCGGTACCGTGCTTCCGGTGTTCCGCAACCTGGATCTCACCGTCTCGCCGGGAGAGTGCGTGGTGCTCGGCGGTCCCTCGGGCGTCGGCAAGAGCACGCTGATCCGCTGCATGTACGCCAACTACCGCCCGACCGGCGGCACGATCGCGGTGCGCCATGACGGGCGGCCAGCCGACATCGTCTCGGCGCCGCCGCGGCAGGTCATCGACGTGCGGCGGCGCACGCTCGGCTATGTCAGCCAGTTCCTGCGCACGATCCCGCGCGTGCCGGCGCTCGACATCGTCGCCGAGCCGCTGCGCGCCGTCGGGGTCGAGGCGGCCGAGGCGCGCGCGCGCGCGGCCGAGTTGCTGCGGCGCCTGCGCATTCCCGAGCGGCTGTTCGGCCTGCCGCCGGCGACATTTTCCGGCGGCGAGCAGCAGCGGGTGAACATCGCCCGCGGCTTCGCGCACCCCTATCCGATCCTGCTGCTCGACGAGCCGACCGCCTCGCTCGACGCCGCCAACCGCGAGACCGTAGTCGGACTCGTGCGCGAGGCGCTCGACCGGGGTGCAGCGATCGTCGCGATCCTGCATGATCAGGACGCGCGGGATGCGGTGGCGACCCGCCTCTTCGACCTCAGCCCCTACTCCGCAATGTGAAAGCGACGATGACCCGAGAGACAGTCTTCAGCAATGCCCGCATCGTCCTCGGCGATCGCGTGATGCACGGAACGGTGCAGGTGCGGGACGGGCGGATCGCCGCGCTCGCCACCGACGGCACCATGCTTCCCGGGGCGATCGACCTCGAAGGCGATTTCCTCCTGCCGGGGCTGGTCGAGCTGCACACCGACAATCTCGAGAAGCACTTCTCGCCGCGGCCCGGCGTGCAATGGCCGTCGCAGCCGGCCGCCCATTCCCACGACGCGCAGATCGCCTCGGCGGGGATCACCACCACGCTCGACGCGATCGCGATCGGCGATCTGCACGCCCGGCCCGAACGGGCGGAGCGGCTGGCCGAGGCGGTGCGGGCGATCGAGCGCGGCGTCGAGGACGGCACCCTGCGCGCGGAGCACCATCTGCATCTCCGCTGCGAAATCTGCTGCGCCGACGTGATCGAGATGCTCGACGGCTTTGCCGCACATCCGCTGGTCAAGCTGGTCTCTCTGATGGACCACACACCCGGGCAGCGGCAGTTCGTGAACATCGACAAGTTCCGCACCTACTACATGGGGCGCTACGGCTACAGCGCGGCCGAGATGGACGACTTCATCGAGCGGCGGACGGCGGATCAGCGGAGATACGGCGAGGCCCACCGCGCCGCCATCGTCGGTATCTGCCGCGAGCGCGGCCACACGATCGCCAGCCACGACGACGCCACCCGCGCCCATGTCGAGGAAGCGGCGGCCTCGGGCGCCGTGATCTCGGAGTTTCCGACGACGATCGAAGCGGCCGCGGCATCGCACGAGCACGGGCTCGCGGTGTTGATGGGGGCGCCGAACCTCGTGCTCGGCGGCTCGCATTCCGGCAACGTCTCGGCGATGCGGCTCGCGTCGGAGGGCTTGCTCGACATCCTGTCGTCGGACTATGTGCCGAGCAGCCTGCTCCAGGGCGTGTTCCTGCTGCATCGCGAGGGTATGAACCTCCCCGACGCCGTCGCCAAGGCGTCGCGCAACCCCGCGAGGATGGTCGGGCTCGACGACCGTGGCGAGATCGCCGAGGGCAAGCGGGCGGACCTGCTGCGCGTGCGCGAGACGCCGCACGGCCCGATCGTGCGAACGGTCTGGCGCGAAGGCCAGCGGATCATCTGAGGGGGAGCTTCATCGCTCCTCCGTCACTGCGAGCGACCGGAGGGAGCGCGGCAGTCCAGTCCGGTGGTGGCCTTCTGGATTGCCGCGTCGGCTTCGCCTCCTTGCAAAGACGGAAGCGGAGTTGCGACGGTGCGGGGCTTTCCCGGCAGCCCCATCACCACGGTCACCCCGCGTTTGATGCGGGGGCCATGTGTGAGGGTCGGCGACGCCCTCGCATGCCCGCATGCTCAGACCTGGGTGCCGGATCAAGTCCGGCATGACAACTGGGGGTGGTCGTTCGAATGCTCCGAATGACGCGGGGAGAAGGCACATGCGCGAGAAGACCGTCGAAGACGTTTTCGCCATGCTCGCGGAGCGCGGCGCGGCGCGATACGGAGACGAGCAGGTGAGCGTGCTCGCGCACTCGCTCCAATCGGCGGCGCTGGCGCAGGAGGAGGGTGCCACTCCCGCGCTGGTCACGGCGGCGCTGCTCCACGATTTCGGGCACATCCTGCACGAGCGCGAGACGGCCGCGGCCGAAGGCGTCGACATGCGGCACGAGGAGCTCGGCGCGAAGTGGCTCGCGCGGCTCTTCGGCGAGGACGTGACGACGCCGATTCGGCTGCACGTGCCGGCGAAGCGCTGGCTCTGCGCCGTGGAGCCCGCCTATCTCGCGGGGCTGTCGCCCGCGTCGGTGCGGAGCCTGGAGCTTCAGGGAGGCCCGTTCCCGGCCGAAGAAGCCGAGGCGTTCATCCGCGCTCCTCACGCCGAGGCGGCGGTCCGCCTCCGCCGTTGGGACGACCGGGCCAAGGTGCCCGGCCTCGCGACGCCGCCGCTCGAAGCCTTCCTCCCGCTCGCGCTGTCGGCCGCGCGGGCGCCCTGACCGTCACCGAACCGTCACACCACCGCAATATGGCTGTGACCCGGCGCTGGTAGCTCTCTCCCCGCAAACAACGGGTGCGGGAGCGACGATGAAGCCAGCGATCGAAGTAGAGCGTCTTTCGAAATCCTTCGGCAAGCCGACGCCGGCGCTCGACGACGTCTCGCTCACGGTCGGCGAGGGCGAGATGGTGGCGCTGATCGGGCCGTCGGGCTCGGGCAAGTCGACGCTGCTTCGCCATCTCTCCGGGCTCGCCCTCGGCGAGCGCGAATGGACGCCGGGCCGTGTGCGCGTCCTCGGCCGCGAGGTCCAGGACGGCGGGCGGCTGGCGAGCGGCATCCGGCGGACCCGCTGCGAGATCGGCTTCATCTTCCAGCAATTCAATCTCGTCGGCCGCCTGCCGGTGCTGACCAACGTGCTGGCGGGCCGTCTCGGGACGATGCCGCTCTGGCGGAGCCTGCCGAAGGCCTTCACCGCGGCCGAGAAGGCCGAGGCGCTGGCGGCGCTCGCGCGGGTGGGCATCGCCGAATGCGCGGTGCAGCGCGCCTCGACCCTCTCGGGCGGTCAGCAGCAGCGCGCCGCGATCGCCCGGGCGCTGGTACAGGGGGCGCGCGTGATCCTCGCCGACGAGCCGATCGCCTCGCTCGATCCGCGGTCGGCGCGCACGGTCATGGATACCCTCGCCGCCATCAACCGGCGGGACGGCATCACCGTGGTCGTGTCGCTGCACCAGGTCGACTACGCCCGCCGCTATTGCCCGCGCACGGTCGCGCTCCGCGACGGGCGCATCGTGTTCGACGGGCCGAGCGCCGAGCTGACGCCGGCGCTGCTCGAGCGGATCTACGGCGCCGAGGTGCAGGAGGTGCTGGGGGAGGCGGCGATCGAGGCCGCGCCGCAGCGCCTGACCGCCGATCTCGCCGCGTTCGCGGGCGCGCAGCACGTGGGGGCGCTCGAGGCGCGCGTCTGAATTCGCCCGTCCGCTTCGGTTGGGCATCCACAGGAGGCAACCACATGATTCGAACGACTTTGCTCGCGGCCGGGGCGGCCGCAGCCGCCCTCGCCGCTCCCGCGGCGTCGGCGGAGATGGACACGCTGAACTTCGGCATCATCTCGACCGAGTCGACGCAGAACCTGAAGAAGGCCTGGGACCCGTTCCTCGCCGACATGCAGGAGAAGCTGGGCATGGAGGTGAAGGCGTTCTTCGCGCCCGACTATGCCGGCATCATCCAGGGCATGCGCTTCGACAAGGTCGACGTCGCCTGGTTCGGCAACAAGTCGGCGATGGAAGCGGTCGACCGCGCCGGCGGCGAGGTGTTCGCGCAGACGGTCGATTCCGACGGCAACCCCGGCTACTGGTCGCTCCTCATCACCCAGAAGGATTCGCCGCTCGAGAGCCTCGACGACGTGCTCGAGAACGCGGCCGAGCTCAACTTCGGCTACGGCGACCCGAACTCGACCTCGGGCTATCTGGTGCCGAGCTACTATGTCTTCGCCAAGAACGGCGTCGACCCGGCCAAGGCGTTCAAGCGCGTCGTCAACGCCAACCACGAGACCAACGCGCTCGCGGTCGCGAACGGCCAGGTGGACGTCGCGACCAACAACACCGAGAACCTGCGCCGGCTCGAGAACACCCACCCCGACAAGGCGGAGAAGATCAAGGTGATCTGGCAATCGCCGCTGATTCCCTCCGATCCGATCGTCTGGCGCAAGAACCTGCCGGAAGAGGTCAAGGCCGAGGTGAAGGAGTTCTTCCTGACCTACGGCGTCGAGGGCGAGAACGTCGAGGCGGAGAAGCAGGTGCTCGCCGGGCTGCAATGGGCGCCGTTCAAGGAATCCTCCGACGCGCAGCTCATCCCGATCCGCCAGCTCGAGCTCTTCCGGGAGAAGACGAAGCTGGAGAACGACCGGGAGATGGCCGCCGAAGAAAAGCGCCAGCGCCTCGCCGAGATCGACGCCGAGCTCGACGCCCTGGACCAGGCGACGGCGACCAACTGAGGATCGCCGAAACCGGCGGCGCGCGGCAAATTCGCGCCGCCACTCTCTCTGTGGTGCAGGCCTCTTGGGCGTCCTCGCCCGTCCGCGGGTCCCTCGGCGTCTTTGCGAGGAGGCGTAGCCGACGAAGCAATCCAGAGCGGTGGCCGCGGCCCTGGATCGCTTCGCTGCGCTCGCGATGACGAATCCTGCCGGGGGTCCGCGAGCCGGCACCAGCTTGCAGATGGTGGACAATGCCTCGGGATATGACGCCGACCCTATACGAGCCGCCGCGCGAAGCCGCTTCTTCAGTGCCCCGTCCGAGCCCGTTGAAGGGCTCGCTCCTGACGACGTTCGGCTGGGCGTTGGCGGCGGCGGTGCTCGTCTGGTCGTGGCAGGGGGCGGAGATCCGGCCGTGGGCGCTCGTCACCGACGGCGGCAACATGGCCGAGCTCGCCGCCGACTTCTTCCCGCCCGATTTCTCCGACTGGCGCTTCTATCTCGAGCAGATGGTGGTGACGCTGCAGATCGCGGTCTGGGGCACGGTGCTCTCGATCGTTTGCGCGGTGCCGTTCGGCCTGCTCTCGGCCGAGAACGTGGCGCCCTGGTGGGTGCGCCAGCCGGTCCGCCGGCTGATGGATGCGCTACGGGCGATCAACGAGATGGTGTTCGCGATGATCTTCGTCGTCGCCGTCGGCCTCGGCCCCTTCGCCGGTGTGCTGGCGCTGTTCGTGCACACGACGGGCGTGCTCGCCAAGCTCTTCTCCGAGGCGGTCGAGGCGATCGATCCCAGGCCGGTCGAGGGCATCCGCGCCACCGGTGCCCACCCGCTGGAGGAGATCGTCTACGGCGTCATCCCGCAGGTGATGCCGCTCTGGATCTCCTACTCGCTCTACCGGTTCGAATCGAACGTGCGCTCGGCGACCGTGGTCGGCATGGTCGGCGCCGGGGGTATCGGCGTCGTGCTGTGGGAGCTGATCCGCGGCTTCTATTTCGCCCAGACCTGCGCCGTGATCCTCGTCATCGTCGCCACCGTGTCGCTGCTCGACATCGTTTCGGCGCGGTTGCGCAAGCTGGCGATCTGAGGCCGCCGATCCGTGGCCGGGAAGTCTGGACTCGCCCGCCGAACTTTTCTATAAGCGGGCGTCCGGCGCCCAGGTAGCTCAGTTGGTAGAGCAGCGGACTGAAAATTCGCGTGTCGGTGGTTCGAATCCGCCCCTGGGCACCATTTCTCTCCTGCACAATCGCAAGCCGCTCAACCCCTGCCGTCACGCCGCGAACGGGTTCTGCCAGCCGTAGGCGAGGGTGCGGAGGCGCCGCGGCGAGACCGGGCGGCTGATGAAATAGCCCTGGGCTGCGTCGCAGCCCATCTCGTTCAGCAGGGACAGCGTCTCGAAATCCTCGACCCCCTCGGCACAGACGGTCATGCCGAGATTGTGCGCCAGGTCGATCGTCGCCTTGACCAGCATGCGTGCGTCCTCGCGGCGCCGCATCTCGGCCACGAACGAGATGTCGATCTTCAGCTCGTTGAAGGGCAGCACGTAGAGCTGGCGGAGCGACGACCAGCCGGTGCCGAAATCGTCGATCGAGAGGCTGATCCCGCGGAGGCGAAAGCGCGTCGCGATCTCCAGTACCAGTGCCGAGTGCGCGGTGGCGGAACTCTCGGTGATCTCGAAGCTGAGCTTCTCGGGGTCGATGCCATGCTCATCCGCCAGCGCCGAGACCTCGTCCGGCAGGCGGCGATCGTCGAGCACCTCCGCGCCGAGGTTGATCGAGACCGCCGGGTTAGCGCCGGCTTCCCGCCATATGCGCATCTGGCGGAAGACGGTGCGGATCACCGCCCAGGTGAGGGCGTGCATCTGCCCCGACTCAGAGGCGAGCGCGATCATCCGGCCCGGCGGGACGTTGCCATAGTGCGGATGGCGCCAGCGCACCAGCGCCTCCACCGCGGGCGCCGCGGCGAAGCCCGGCGCCTTCAGGTTGATCTTCGGCTGGTACGCGACCGTGAGCTCGTCGGCGGCGATCGCATCGGCCAGATCCTGGGCGGTCACGACCCGCTCGCGCGCCAGCGCCCCGGCGAGGGCGCCTCTCAGAAGATCGAGCGGGACCGGCTTCGAGAGATCGGCGATGACCTCGAGGCCGATCGCCTCGGCGAGCTGGCGTGCGGTCCCGAGCACCCGCTGGTCGAAGCCGCTGACGAGAATGACGCGTGTCTGCGGGTGGTGATTGCCGACCTCGTGGAGCACCTCGACGCCGTCGCCGTCGGGCAGCGAGAGGTCGAGGATGAGCGTGCTCGGCGATATCTCCGGCAGAACCCGGAGCGCCTCCGCCACCGAAGCGACGATCGTGGCCTCGCAACCCTCGTCCTTGCAGACCATGCTCACCACGGCTGCACTACCGGCATCGTCCTCGACGACGAGTACGCGTTCGCCCGACATCAAGCCATCCTCCGTCGGCGGTGTGCAGGTCCGCCGAGGTCGCGGCAACCCCCCGGAAAACCATAAATGCAAAAACCCCTCCGCGGTTCCCGGCATACGACCTATGCGCCCGTGGCATGCGCTTGACCGCCGGTGCGCGGCTCCCTATACCCATGTGCTCGGCGGAAGCACCTGTGTTCGTCGGCGCCGGCGCGGTGGCAGAGTGGTTATGCAGAGGCCTGCAAAGCCTTGTACATCGGTTCGATTCCGGTCCGCGCCTCCATGCAGGGTGGGTCCCGAGATTTGGGCTCGCCGGAAGGGCGGTCGTCTGTTATAAGGCCGGCCCTGTCGCGGCGCCGCGCGGCACGAGGGGAGCGTCGCTCCGATCCGCGGTAGCTCAGTGGTAGAGCAGACGGCTGTTAACCGTCCGGTCGTAGGTTCGAATCCTACCCGCGGAGCCAGTTTCGGAAGGCCCGGTCAGCGATGGCCGGGCCTTCTTCCGTTCGCACTTCGTCGCGGACCGTCAATCGAGCGTTAATACCTCCGGACCGATCCTCCGGCTGGCGCCGGCAGCGAGGCTGCCGCGCCAAGTCGTCATTGCCATCGCCGGAGATCAAGGATGCGTTTCCTGGGCAATCTCGCCATCGGCCGCAAGCTGATCATCGCCTTCTCGATGATGAACCTGCTGGCGATCGCCGTCAGCGTCGTCGCGATCCAGAAGCTGTCGATCATCGAGCGCAGCGCGGTGCTGGAGCGCCAGACCTACGACCTGCTCGACGCGCTCGACGGCGTGATCGGCAGCGTGGTCAACCAGGAGACCGGCCTGCGCGGCTATCTCATCGCCGGCGAGGACGGCTATCTCGAGCCCTATCGCCGCGGCGTCGCCGAGTTCGAGGCGGAATGGGCGCGGGCGATGGAGCTGACGGCCGGCGACGAGGAACAGCAGAAGCGGCTCGAGGAGCTGCGCACCCATGCGCTCGCGTGGCGCACCGGCGTCGCCGAGGAAGAGATCGCCCTGATGGCCGACGAGGCGACGCGGGAGGTCGCGCGCATGCTCGAGGCGAGCGGTTCCGGCAAGGACGCGATGGACCGCCTGCGCGCGGTTGCCGGCGAGATCGAGGCGTCGGCGCACGCCCTCCTGCAGCGCCGCAACGCCGAGCAGGCCGACGCCAATGCCGCCGCCCGGGAGGCGCTGATCGCCGGCGGCGGCCTGCTGGTGCTGGTCGCGTTCGGGCTCTGGTGGGTGCTGTCGCGCGGGATCGCCGCCCCGGTCGCCCGGATGACGGCGGCGATGCGGCGGCTCGCCGACGGCGACACCTCGGTCGAGATCCCGGCCGCCGGCCGCGGCGACGAGGTGGGGGCGATGGCCGCCACCGTGCAGACCTTCCGCGACAACGCGATCCGCATGGAGGAGCTGCGCGCCGAGCAGGCGGGAGCCGAGCAGCGGGCGGCGGAGGAGAAGCGCGCGGCCATGCGGGAGCTGGCGCAGCGCTTCGAGGAGAGCGTCGGCGGCATCGTCGAGATCGTCGCGTCCGCCGCGGCCGAGCTCGAGGCGGCGGCCGGCACGCTCACCGCTTCGTCCGATCAGGCGAGCGTGCAGGCCACCTCGGTCGCCGCCGCTTCGGCCCAGGCGAGCGCCAACGTCCAGACCGTCGCTGCGGCGACGGAGGAGCTCTCCGCCTCGATCGGCGAGATCGGCAGCCAGATCGGCAGCGCGCAGGCGATCGCCCGGGAGGCGGTCGACGAGGCGGGCCGCACCGACGGCACCGTCGCCGGGCTCGTCGAGGCGGCGCAGAAGATCGGCGAGGTGGTGAGCCTGATCTCCGAGATCGCCTCCCAGACCAACCTCCTCGCGCTCAACGCCACGATCGAGGCGGCGCGGGCCGGAGAGGCCGGCAAGGGCTTCGCCGTGGTCGCGTCGGAGGTGAAGTCGCTCGCCACGCAGACCGCGAAGGCGACCGAGGAGATCGTGCAGCAGATCCAGGCGATCCAGTCGGTCAGCGGCGAGGCGGCCCAGGCGATCCGGGGCATCGGCGGCACGATCGGCAAGGTCGAGGAGATCACGACGACGATCGCCTCGGCGGTCGAGGAGCAGAACGCCGCCACGTCGGAGATCGCGCGCAATGTCGGCGAGGCGGCGTACGGCGCCGAGGCGGTCTCAGAGGGCATCCAGGCGGTGACCCAGGCCACCGCCGAGTCCGGCTCCGCCTCCTCGCAGGTGCTGACCAGCGCGCAGGAGCTCTCCGAGAGCGCGGTGCGGCTCCGCACCGAGGTCGATCGCTTCCTCGCCGGGGTGCGCGCGGCCTGACCTTCCACGTCATTGCGAGGCGGCGAAGCCGCCGCGGCAACCCAGGGCGGCAGCCACGGCGGCGGCCGCTCCGGATTGCTTCGCTTCGCTCGCAATGACGGCCATTAATGCGCTAACCTGCCTCCGACCGGGGCGACCCGGCAACAACGACAGTCCGCAACAAGCGGCGCGAGGCAGGCATGGAAACGTTCGAATCCGGCGGCGTCGCCGTCACGTACACGGTTCACGGCAGCGGGCCGCCGCTCCTCTTCCTGCATCCCGAGCACTTCTTCGCCTGGAATCGGACCTTCGTCGGCCAGCTCGCGGCGAAGCGGCAGGTGATCGTGCCGCGCCACCCCGGCTTCGACGGCAAGCCGCCGCCGCCGGATTTCCGCCGCGTCGACGACCTGGCCTATCTCTATCTCGATCTGATCGAGCGGCTCGATCTGCGCGACGTACTGCTGGTCGGCGCTTCGCTCGGCGGTTGGATCGCGCTCGAGATGGCGGTGCGCGATCGCTCCCGCCTCGCCCGGCTCGCGCTGATCGCGCCGACCGGCGTCAAGCTCGGCGGGCGCGAGGAGCGCGACTTCGCCGACCTGTTCGCCCTCTCGGAAGCAGAGATCCGCAAGGCCCTGTTTGCCGATCCGGACCGCTGGGCGCCCGACTATGCCAATCTCGACGACGCCGAGATGGAGACGATCGCGCGCGAGCGGCAGTACGCGGCCTGGTACGGCTGGAAGCCCTACATGCACAACCCGGTGCTCGCGCGCTGGCTGCACCGGGTCGACCTGCCCACCCTCCTCCTCTGGGGCGAGGCCGACGGCTATGTGCCGCCGGCGCATGGCGAGCGGCTGGCGCGCCTGCTACCGGGCGGGTGGCTGCACCGGCTCGCCGGGGCCGGCCATTACCCGCAGATCGAGCAGTCGGCCGCGACCGCCGACCTGATCCTGAACTTCGACGCCGCACCCCGAGCCGCCGCGGTCTCCCAGGGCGGGGTCTCGCCAAGCTCGGTCCCGCGGGGAGCGGTCTCATGAAGGTCTGGCATTTCAGCGAGATGGCCTATCACCCCGGCTGGGAAGAGCTGGGGGATTCGCTCCGCAACGTAATCCCGAGCCGCGTCTACGACCCGCGCGTCGGCGCCGATCTCTATCATCGCTATCTCGACGAGTGGGCGCTCTGCGACGAGCTCGGCCTGAACATCATGGTGAACGAGCACCACACCACCGCCACCTGCACCACGGCGGTGTGCACGATCCCGATGGCGATCCTGGCGCGCGAGACGAAGCAGGCGCGCCTGCTCTGCCTCGGCATGCCGATCGCCAACCGGCAGGATTGCGTGCGCGTGGCGGAAGAGTACGCGATGCTGGACGTGATCTCGCGCGGCCGCGTCGAGATGGGGCTGGTCAAGGGCTCGCCGTTCGAGCTCTCGCCCGCGAACAGCAATCCCGCCGACCTGACCGACCGGTTCTGGGAGGCGCACGACCTCATCCTGAAGGCGCTCTCGACCCGCGACGGCCCGTTCAACTGGGAGGGGCGGCACTATCACTACCGCCAGGTCAATGTCTGGCCGCGGCCGTGGCAGGAGCCGCACCCGCCGGTCTGGATGACCGTCAGCAGCCCGGAATCGGCCCGCGCGGTCGGGGCCAGGGGCTATGTGGTCGCCTCGCTCAACACCGGCTATGCGCGCACGCCGCTGATCTACGGCGCCTACCGCGAGGCGTCGGCCGAGGCGGGGCGCGGCACCCCCGCCGCCGACCGCTTCGCCTACCTCGCCATGGTCGGCGTCGGCGAGACGGCGGAGGAGGGCCGGCGCCGCGCGCACCAGATCCTCGACTACAGCCGCACCACGCCGCGCGTCGCATCCCAGTTCATGTTCCCGCCGGGCTACGCCCCCGCCGGGCCTACCGGCCAGGCGCTCCGCGGCTTCAAACGCACGATTCCGTTGCGCGACGGCAGCACGGCCGACATGCGCACCGCGACCGTCGACCAGTTCGTCAATGCCGGCATCGCCTTCGCCGGCACGCCGGACCAGGTGTTCGACCAGATCCGCGAATTCCACGAGCATGTCGGCGGCTTCGGCCACCTGCTGATGATGGGCCAGGGCGGCCACCTCAGCCACGAGGACACGGTCGCCAACCTGACGCTGTTCAGCAAGGAGGTCCTGCCGCGGCTGGCGGAGCTCTAGCCCCGCACGCGGGAGACGTCCGATGGCGGCGGACGCGCTGAAGGTCACGAGCACGATACCGAGCGTGTTCATCACCGCCGGCACGCCGTTCACGATCACGACCAAGATCGCGAACGCCCATGACTCGCCGATCCGGGTCCTCGGCATCAAGTTCGACATCCCCTATCTGGTGCAGTGGATCCACCAGCAGACCTACAGCCAGGAATTCGAGCGCCGGCGCACCATGCCCGCGCCGAGGCGGCTGGCGGCGGGCGTACCCTGGGCCGCGGCCCTGCAGCCGCCCGGCGCGCCGATGATCTATCGGCCGGACCCCGACGACGAGACCTATCAGGTGCCGGCGGGCGGCTCGACGAGCTATTCGTTCAACGCCGTCGTGCCGAGGTGGCTGTTCACGACCGGATCGGAGGTCGCGTTCGAGGGCAGCGTCCACTACAAGCTGGCGGAAGAGAGCCTGATCTCGTCCTTCTCGGTCCGCTTCCTCGTCAAGCCGCCGCTGGTCGCCAACATCTACGGCGCGATCGTCGGCAGCATTCTCGGTGGCATCGCCAAGGTGCTGAAGGACATGATCGCCGATCCCGGTCTGGTCCCGGACGTGAGCGCGCTCGCCGCGATCTTCCTCTCGCTCATCCTCGCGGTGACGCTGGTGGTGTTCTCGAGCCGTCGCGGCGCCGACGCGCAGCCGGTGCTCACGATCGAGGACTTCTGGGGAGGCATGTTCGCGGGATTCCTGGTCGGCTATGCGGGCTACGGCTTCTTCGAGGAGGCCGTCGGCCTCGCCGACGGCGGCGGATCGGGCTAGCCGCCGCCCCTAACCCGCGTCTCGCGCACGACGATGTAGATGCCGCTCGCGACGATCACCGCAGCACCCAAATAGACCCAGCGCTCCGGCACCTCGCCCCAGAACAGCCAGCCGAACAGGCTCGCCCAGATCAGCGCGGTGTATTCGAACGGGGCCACCACCGCTGCCGCCCCCAGCCGGAACGCCTGGCTGATCAGCGTCATCCCCAGCGTGCCGAACACCGCCATGCCCAGCACCGGCAGCAGGTGCCACGGGTCAGGCGGCACCCAGACCAGCGGCGCCGTCAGGCCGCTGTAGAGCAGCTGGAAGATCACCACCCAGACCATCAGCGTCCAGGCGTCCTCGTCCTCGCCGATCCAGCGGGCGCTGATCATCAGCAGGGCGTACTGCACCGCCGCCGCCAGCACCCAGAGCGAAGCGGGATGGAACGCCGCCGCGCCCGGCCGCACGACGATCAGCACGCCCATGAAGCCGACGAGCACGGCGGTCCAGCGCCGCCAGCCGACCTTCTCCCCCAGGAGCGGCACCGACAGCGCAGTGATGAAGATCGGCGCGGCGAAGATCAGCGACGTCGCCTCGGCGAGCGGCAGCACGGCGATGCCGCGGAAGAAGGCATAGGCCGACGCCACCATCAGCACGCCCCGCGCCGCGTGGAGCATGAGGTGGCGCGTGCCGAGCCCTTCCCGCCCGCGCAGCCACAGCACCAGGGCGACGACGATCGGCAGCGCCAGCAGATTGCGGCCGAAGACGATCTGCAGCGGCGAATAGTAAGCGGTCAGCCATTTCGCGAAGGAGTCGTTGACGACGAGGCAGAAGATGCCGACGCACATCGTCGCCACCGCCCGGCCGACGCCGGCTGCGCCCCTCCCCCTCAAGAAGCGCTCGGGGAAGCGGGATGCTGTAGAGTGACCCTGTCCTGACAGGGAGGGCATGCCATGACTGCGCAACCATTCGACAGGAGCTATGCCGGAACCGCAGCCGAGAACTACCAGCGCTATTTCGTTCCGTCCATCGGCGGGCCGCTCGCCGAGGACCTGATCGCCGCCGCTGACCTGCGGCCGGGCGAGCGCGTGCTCGACGTCGCCTGCGGCACCGGCGTCGTCGCGCGGCTCGCGGCGGAGCGGGTCGGCGACGCCGGCTCGGTCGCGGGCCTCGACCCGAACCCGGGCATGTTGGCGGTCGCCCGGGCCGAGACGCCAGCCGGCGACCGGATCGACTGGCACGAGGCGAGCGCCGAGGCGATTCCGCTGCCCGACGGGGCGTTCGACGTCGTGCTCTGCCAGATGGGCCTGCAATTCATGCCCGACAAACCCGCCGCCCTCGCCGAGATGCGCCGGGTGCTGGAGGGCGGCGGACGGGTCTGCCTCAACGTCCCCGGCCCGCGGCCGGCGCTGTTCGGGATCCTGGCGGATGCGCTGGCGCGCCACCTCGGCCCCAGGGCGGCGGGGTTCGTCGATCTGGTGTTCTCTCTGCACGAGGTCGAGGCCATCGCCGGGCTGATGCGCGACGCCGGCTTCCGCGAGGTCGACGTCCGGGCGGCGCCGAAGGACCTTCGCCTGCCCGCGCCGGCGGACTTCTTCCGCCAGTACCTCCACAGCACGCCGGTTGCGGCGATCGCGGCAGAGGCCGACCCGTCGACGCGCGAGGCGCTGGAGCGCGAGGTCGCCGAACAATGGCAGCCGTTCGAGGCGAACGGCGCGATGGCGCTCCGGCTCGGCGTGACGACGGGAAGCGCGCTGAAGTAGCCGAGCGGCTGTCGAGCGAGGTGGCGGCTGTTCCGGGGGTGCGGGCGTCCCGCGCGTACGCTTGATGGCGCCTGTCCGGATGTGCATATACTGGGCGTGATCCGCACAGGATGATGCACATGCTCAACGCCTTTCTCGACGACGTGACCGACCGTGCCGGCGCGTTCTCGCCGCAGCGGATGAGCGAGGAGCTGAAGGTTTCCCTCACGCAGCTGGCGCGCATCCTGCGGGTGCACCGCAACAGCCTGTCGCGGCACCCGGAATCGCCGACGGTGCAGGCACGGCTCGCCATGGTCGGGCGCGTGATCGCGACGGCGTCCGACCTGCTCGGTGGCGACCGGGCGCGGGCGATCGTCTGGTTCCGGCACCAGCCGCTCGCCGGGTTCGACGGGCAGACGGCGGAGGAGCTGGTCTCCGAAGGCCACGCCGAGGCCGTGCTGGCCCACCTCGAGACGCTGCGCGACGGCGTCTACGCCTGACGCCGCCGATGCCGCCGATGCGGTCATGGCGAGAAGCGCCAGCGACGAAGCCATGCAGGGCCGTCTGCCACGACCGCACCGCCTGGATCGCCACGGCGCACCGCGCCGCGCGATGACGGACCGGCGGGACAGGGCGTGACCCCGCCTCCGACGTTCACCTGCCGCGGCCGTTTCTGGCGGATGCTCGCCCCGAAATGGGCGCACCGGCCGCTCAGCGGCGCGGGTGCCGCCATCCGCGGCGCCCGCCACAACGAGCCGGCCATGCCCGCGCTCTACATGTCGGCGGAATTCGCCACCGCGGTGGCGGAGTACGAGCAGGATCTCGGCATCCGTCCCGGCACGCTCTGCGCCTACGATGTCGACGTGGCCGGTGTCGTCGACCTGTCGGACGATGCGGCCTGCGCCGCGGCCGGCGTCGACCCCGGGCACCTGCGCTGCCCGTGGCGCCGGATCGCATTCGTCGACAAGGCACGGCCCCCCACCTGGGACATCGCCCGGCGGCTCCGCGATTCCGGCGCCGCCGGCGTGCTGGTGCCGTCGGTTCAGGCAGCGGGCAGCAACCTCGTCCTCTGGCGCTGGAACGATGCGCCCGGCCGCCGCGTCGCCGCCCTCGATCCGATCGGCGATCTGCCGAAGGACCAGAGCTCCTGGCGGCGGTGACCGTCGCTACGCTGGCTGGCATTTGGTCGGGGCAATTGGGGCGTGCGACAGAAGAACCTAGCTACATCAGCGTGCCTACACGCCTTACGCTGGGTCAACGCGATCTGCGATCGTACTTGTAAGCTGCTGATCTTTCAAGGATTCACAAGCCCGTTGAGAAAGTGGATGGTCACCGTACGCTGATGCTGAGACTTGTGCACATTGAGGGGATCGCGGTGGACGGGACATATCACCTGAATGGCGGCTTTAAGCCCACCACCAAGCGGTTTGCCGATCTTGATGGACCGGATTTCTATCCGACTCCGTCTTGGGCGACCTACGCTCTGATAGACAACGAGCGCTTTGATGGCGAGATTTGGGAGCCTGCATGCGGTGATGGGGCGATGTCGGAAGTCCTAGCGACGACGGGCAATGGTGTAATCAGCTCCGACCTCTACAACCGAGGATATGGTGAATCCGGTCACGATTTCTTAAAAACAAATAGACGCTACGCGAACATCATCACGAACCCACCATTCCACAGCGCGGAAGGATTTGTTGCGAAGGCAGCAACTCAAGCGCAGAGGAAATTTGCCCTTCTTCTTCGGCTAGCATTTCTAGAAGGAGCCAATCGGACCAGGACTATCTTCCACGCCAATCCGCCAAGCCGCGTCTGGGTCTTCAGCGAAAGGATCACTTTCTATCCGAAGGGCGTGAAGGCGACAGGCTCTGGGACCACTGCTTATGCTTGGTATGTCTGGGACAAGGACCATGCCGGTCCCACAGAGTTGGCATGGTTCAAACCGGGCTATAAGGCACGCTACTCGTAATCACGTCCCTGTCTGCGCTAAAAGGGTTCGCCCCTTGTCCGTGATGCGGAGGCCTCGTCGCTGCTCGTCATATTCGGCAAATCCGTTATAAATGAAGCTGCTAGTGCTGCTTCGATGAGAGATGAGATTCCTCACCTTCTGAGAGAAGTATGTGTCGGACCGGCCGTCGAGAATGGTGGCATCCTGTCCCGACGGCTCAAAGATTTCCTCCAGCCCCGCGATCAGGTCGGTGGTTGAGATAAAGCCCTCCGGCTGACCCACCATCAGAGCTAGAGAAGGAAGAACCAACTCGCGCTCGCTAATACGTGACATCTGCGCCCCCAGCTAATGCCGAAATGATTCTCACGGATAGGTTGAGAGTCAATGGGCTATAAACATCATCAGCGCGCGCTCTCTGCGCCCCCTACCCCACCATCGCCCGCCGCAGCCGCGCCCAGTCCTCGATCGCGTCTTCCTGGCCGGGGACGATCTGGATGGCGAGCTGGGTGAAGCCGGCGGCGTGGAGGGCTTCCAGGCGCTGCTTCAGCTCGGGCTCCTCGGCGGTGAAGCTGGTGCGGCGGATCAGCTCGGCGGTGACGAACGGGCGCTCGTCGTCGCGCACGAACATCAGGTGGCCGCGGTGGTTGTGGAGGTACCGGGCGTCGGCCGGCTCGAACGTCCGGGCGTGGGCGACGTAGCCCTCGACCTCGTTCCGCACCGACTCCGGCACGGCGCTGGTGTTGGGCAGGCCGGCCAGTGCCTCGTCGGCGGCGCGGTGCAGGAGGACCGAGGCGCGCGGCCCCGCCTGGGCCACGGCGCGCGGCGAATCGGCGGGCTCTCCCGGCTCCAGCACGCAGCCGAGGGTGAAGGCGGTGGCGGAGAGGGGCTGGCCGTCGCGGCCCGCCTCCTGCCAGCTCGCGGTCATGTCCTCGAGCCCGGCCACGCCGCTCTCGACGTCGCCGGCGAAGGTGAGCCAGCCGGCGCCGAGCTTCGCCGTCAGCCGTCGGGCGCGCGGGCCGTAGGCGGAGACGTGGAGCGCCACCGGATCGCGGGTGTTGATCAGCCCGAGCTCCGGGTTGAGGAAGCGGATCTTGCGCCGCTTGCCCTCGATCTCGGTCTCGACGGTCTCCTCGCGCAGGAGGGCCATGACCGTGTCGATGTAGGCCTCCATGTCGGCGAGCTTCATCGCGCCGAGGCCCATGGCGCGGCGGCCGGTGAAGCCGGTGCCGACGCCGAAGTCGCTCCGCCCGGGTGCGAGCTTGTTGAGCGAGGCGAGGGCGTTCGCCGTCACCGCCGGGATGCGGTTCGAGGGGATCAGCACGCCGGTGCCGAGGCGGATGCGCGAGGTGCGGACCGCCGCCGCCCCCATGGCGACGAAGCAGTCCGCGCTCAGCATCTGGGTGTCGTAGAACCAGGCGGCGGCGAAGCCGAGCTCCTCCGCCCGCTCGACCAGCTTGTACGAATCCGCCGCCGTCGGGATCGCGATCGCGAGCTCCATGGCCTCCCTCCCTATGTCCCTGTTCTCGTTGTGGCCGCGGCGACCGTCAGGCGGCGAGCGTCGCCGCCTCCGCCTCGCGCCGCCGCACCTCGTCGGCGGTGATCGTCGGCGCGTCGCCGGCGACGGTGGTGCGCACCATCACCCGGCGGTGGTTGCGGTAGTCGTAGGCGCTGCCCTTGTGCATGGTCGCACGGTTGTCCCACATCACCAGGTCCCACGGGCGCCAGCGGTGGGTGTAGACGTATTTCGGCTGGGTCGCATGGGCGAGCAGCTCGTCGAGCAGGGCGCGGCCCTGCGCCTCCGGCCAGCCGAGAATGCGCTCGGCGTGGCTCGCGACGTAGAGCGCCTTGCGGGCGTTGCGCGGGTTCTCGACCACCAGCGCCTGCGGCACCGGCGGCACCTCGGCCTTCTCCTCGGGCGTGAGGAAGTCCTCCTTCACCACCTGGCGGCGCGAATAGACGAAGCTGTGCTCGGCCACCAGCCGCTCGCAGAGGCGCTTCTTCTCCGCCGGCAGATCGTCCCAGGCGGCGCGCATCGCGGCGAAGTGGGTCTCGCCGCCGGACGGCGGCACCTCGCGCCCGTGCAGCAGCGACGCCTTGGCCGACACCGGCTTGAACGAGCTGTCGGTGTGCCAGAGCTCGTTGCCGTATTGGCGCAGCATGCGCGGGTGGTCGGCGGGAATGATCTGGTTCGTCTTCGGGTCGACGTTGGAGATGCCGGCGAGATGCCGGTCCTCGCCGACGACGCCCTTCAGCATCACCTCGAGCTCGCCGAAGCGGCGGCTGAAGGCGATCTGCCGGTCGTTGTCGAGCCTCTGGCCGGGGAAGACGAGGACCGAATGCTCGTCGAACGCGGCCGCCACCTCGGCGAAGACGTCGTCGGGCAGGGGCTGCGTCAGGTCGATGCCGGTCACCTCGGCGGCGAACAACGGATGGAGCGGGCGGACGGTGATATGGCGATAGGGTTGGCCGGTCATTTGGCGTCGTCCTCGCTGTTTCCTCTTTGCCACAAGGGTGCGCCGCGCGGCCGGGGGATTCAAGCGGTCGCCTTCACCACGACTGTTTCCCCTTCCATGATTGTCATCGCGGACTTGATCCGCGACCCACGCCTGAGAGTCGTGCCTGCGAGAACCTGGCCGACGGAGCGCGACCCTTGCCGCGACTCCCTCGCATGCGGCCGACTCTCGGGCATGGCCCCCGCATCAAGTGCGGGGTGACAGTTTTAGAGAGTGGCGACTAGAGTCGTGCCAACGAATGATCCACGGGGAGACCACGCCATGCGGCTCGGGTTGTTCGCGATGCCGTTGCACCATCCGGCACGGGATACGGCTGCGGTGATCGCCGAGGACCGGGAGGCGGTGATCGTCGCCGATCGGCTCGGCTACGACGAAGCCTGGATCGGCGAGCATTTCACCTCGAAGGCGGAGCCGATCGTCTCGCCGCTGATGTTCCTGGCCTCGCTGGCGCCAGTCACCAGCAAGATCCGGCTCGGCACCGGCGTGGTGAACCTGCCGCACCAGCATCCGGCGGCGGTGGCGGCGCAGGCCGCGTTCTTCGACCAGCTTTCGGGCGGGCGGCTGATGCTCGGGATCGGCCCGGGCGGACTGCCGAGCGACGCCGAGCTGTTCAAGGACACCGACGGCGCGGTGCGCGGCCGGATGATGCTGGAGTCGATCGAGATCATCCAGGCGATCTGGAAGGGCGATCCGCCCTATCGCTTCCAGGGCGAGTTCTGGGACATCGACCTGAAGTCGGTGATCCTGCCGGACTACGGCGTCGGGGTCATGCCCAAGCCGGTGCAGCGGCCGCATCCGCCGATCGCGATCGCGCTCCGCAGCCCCAACTCCTCGACCGCTCGGCTGGCGGGCGAGAAGGGCTGGATCCCGATCTCGGCCAACTTCGTCCCCTCGGCGCACGTCGCGACCCACTGGCCGCTCTATGCCGAAGGCTGCGAGGCGGCCGGCCGCCGCCCCGACCCGGCCGACTGGCGAGTGGCGCGCAGCCAACACGTCACCGACCGCGACGAGGAGGCTGCGGATTACGTCGCCGACCCCGAGGGCGGGCTCGCCTTCTACTTCCGCTATCTCGCCACCGTGAACGCGCAGCGCGCGCGACCCGGCCCGCCGGACGCCGCGACCGCGGCCGAGATCGACGAGCACGTCGACCACGCTCTCGCGACCATGGTGATCGCCGGCAGTCCGAAGACCGTGCTCGACCGGCTGGTGCATCTCCGCGACGAGGTCGGGCCGTTCGGCACGCTGCTCGCGACCGGCCACGACTGGGACGGCCGCGCCGACATGTGGCGCCACTCGATGACGCTGCTGGCGAGCGAGGTGATGCCGAAGCTCGCCCAACATTCAGACGCGAATCGAAGTCGAGGCTGACATGCTCTCTGCCTTGAGCCGCCGCGCGACGAACCGGCTGAACCGCCTCAGGCTCCCGCCCATGGCGCGGGAGGTGCGGCGACGCCGTCTCACCTATCTCTCCGACGCCAAGTTCCTCAGCCTGCGCGATGCGATCCGCGAAGTGAAGCGCGGGAACGTCCCCGGCGATTTCGCCGAATTCGGCATCGCGCTCGGCGGGTCGGCGATCTATCTGGCGTCCGAGCTCGACGACGGCCGCAGGCTGCACGGCTACGACGTGTTCGGCATGATCCCGCCGCCCGGAGAGCGCGACGACGAGAAATCGAAGGAGCGCTACGAGGTCATCCGCTCGGGCCGCTCGGAAGGGCTCGGCGGCGACGTCTATTACGGCTACCAGGACGGCCTGTACGGACGGGTCTGCGAGACGTTCCGGACGTTCGGCTACCCGGTCGACGGGTCGAGGATCGCCCTGCACGCCGGGCTGTTCGAGGAAACGGTCGGCTTTGGCGCCGACGACCGGCTCGCGCTCGCGCACATCGACTGCGACTGGCACGACCCGGTGATGCTATGCCTCGAGCGGACGGCGCCGGTCCTCAGCCGCGGCGGCATGATGATCCTGGACGACTACAACGACTATGGCGGGTGCCGGCGCGCCACAGACGCTTTCCTCGCCGCCAATCCGTCGCTCGAGCTGGTGCGGGCCGAGCCGCACGCCGTGATCCGCAAGCACTGACCGGACCCGGCACGCGCGGGTGGCGGAGCCGGGTCGGCCCCGCCACCTCCGAAGCGTATTTCAGCGCACTGTGGCCGCCAGCAGCGGGTCGAGCTTCGCGGCGCCGTCGATGCCTTCGACCAGCGAGACCACCTCGGCCGCCCGCTTCTCGCCGAGGATCGGGCCGGTCAGCGCCTCGAACTTGGTGCGGAGCTTGGCCCACTGGCCGGAGAGGTCGCGCATCGGCTCGCCGACGTCGCGGCGCTCGCGCAGGACGAGGCCGTCTTTCTGGTGGACGACCACTTCGGCCATGGTGAACTTCTGGTCGTCGACGCTCTCGACGCGGCAGAGCTCCAGCAGGCGGCGCACTTCCTCCCGCCCGACCGACTCGTCGAAATAGGACTCGAGCCCGCCGGTCGCCTGCCCGGCGAGGCCGAGGCCGACGGTGTAGCGGAGGCTGAACTTGGCCTCGAGGCCGGTGGTCGGGTTGGGGATGTTGCACATCTTGAGGCAGGAGGGAGCGACCCTCACCTCGACACGCTCGACCTTGGCCGGGTCGAAGGCCGGATTGGCCCGGATCGCGCGTGCCGCCTCGATCGGCGCGTGGGTGCCGTAGCAGGCGGGGTGGTACTTGAAGAGCACGTCGGGGGTGTGCCAGCGCGTGCCGAGCCCCTCGATCGCCGCCTGCGGCCGGAACTCGTCGGCCTGGGTGTCGGCGAAGCCCTGGGCGCAGTCGAGCACGTCCTCGCGCGTGGTGAAGCCGCGCGCCGCGAGCCGTGCCGCGCGCAGCCCGTTCTCGGCCGCACGTCCGGCGTGCAGCGGCTTGCACATGGTGCCGAACATCGACTTGAGCCCGGCCGCCGAGGTGCCGGCGATACCGAGCGCGCGCGCCGTCGCCGCCGGATCGAGGCCGAGCATCCGCGCGCACGCCGCCGCCGCGCCGAAGGTGCCGAACGTGCCGGTGGCGTGCCAGCCGCGGGCATAGTGGCTGTCGCCCATGGAGGCGCCGAGGCGGCCTTCGATCTCGACCCCGGCGACGAAGGCGGTGAGCAGCGCCTTGCCGTCGAGACCCTTCCATTCGCCGAGGGCGAGGGCGGCGGGCATCACCGGCACGGTCGGGTGCCCGGTCATCACGCCGAGCACGTCGTCGAAGTCGAGCGCGTGCGCGGCCGAGCCGTTGACGAGGGCGGCCTGCCCGGTCGAGACCTTGCCGCCGTGGCCGATCAGCGTCGCCTGGGGATTGCCGCCGTCCTCGGCCACCTGCTCGCGCAGCATCGTGACCAGCGGCTCGTCCATGCCGGCGAGGGTCACGCCGATCACGTCGAGCAGGCAGTGCCGCGCGACGGCGAGCGCGTCGGCCGGGATGTCCTCGTAGCGGAGAGTGGATGCGAACTCGGCGAGGGGCCGCGTGATCGCGACGTCGCTGTCGTGGCGGGCGCCGGCGGTACGTTGCATGATGTTCCTCCTTGCCGTCTTCAGCCTGGCCGAACGTTCGCACATGGCGCGGCGGCTGTCGACGCGTCCGCGATTCGGTCGTATGTGAAACCTCGGACAGTATACGGGGGAACGGCGATGAAGGTATCGATCCTCGACGACTGGTTCGACACGATCCGCACGCTCGACTGCTTTCGTATGCTGGCGGGCCACGAGGTCGAGGTCTGGACCGACCATGTCGAGGAGGTGGACGCGCTCGCCGCCCGCCTCGCCGACACCGAGGCCCTGGTGCTGATCCGGGAGCGGACGAAGATCCGCACGCCACTGCTGGAGCGCCTGCCGAAGCTGAAGCTGATCAGCCAGCGGAGCGTCTATCCGCACATCGACGTCGATACCTGCACCCGGCTCGGCATCGTCGTCTCGTCGAACATGCACATGGACACACCGTCCTATGCCACCGCCGAACTCACCTGGGCGCTGATCCTGGCGGCGATGCGCCAGCTGCCGCAGCAGATGGCGTCGCTCCGCGCCGGCAACTGGCAGATGGGCGTCGGTCGATCGCTCCGTGGCCAGACCCTCGGCCTCTACGGCTACGGGCGCATCGCGCGCGCGGTCGCGACCTACGCCCGGGCGTTCGACATGAACGTGCTGGTCTGGGCGCGGGACGAATCGCGTGCGCGCGCCCGCGCGGACGGGCTGGCGACGGCGGAGAGCAAGCAGGCGTTCTTCGAGCGGGCCGACATCGTCTCGCTCCACATGCGGCTGGTGGACGCGACGCGGGGCATCGTCACGCGCGACGATCTCGCCCGCATGAAGCCGTCGGCGCTGCTGGTGAACACCAGCCGCGCGCCGCTGAGCGAGCCGGGGGCGCTGGTGGCGGCGCTACAGGCGGGTCGTCCGGGAATGGCCGCCGTCGACGTTTACGAGGAAGAGCCGCTGCGCGACCCCTCGCACCCGCTGCTCAACATGGACAACGTCATCTGCACGCCGCACATCGGCTATGTGACGCGCGACGAATACGAGCTGCAGTTCACCGACATCTTCGAGCAGGTCGTCGCGTTCGACGCCGGCCATCCGATCAACGTAGTCAATCCGGAAGTGCTGGCGAGCCGTCGCTGAAAGGCGATCTCAGCCGGGGAAGATGCGCCTGAGGAAGCGGGCGCCGACCATCAGCCCGTCCTGATCGATCCCGTGGCCGAGGCCGGGGCAGGCGTGGGTCTCGACCTCGACGCCGGCCTCGCGCAGCGCCTCGGCGGCGAGAGCCATCGATTCGAACGGCACCATCTCGTCCGCCTGGCCGTGCACGAGCTGCACCGGCGGGCGGGAGCGGATCTCGTCGGGCAACAGCTCCGGCGCGATCAGCCGGCCGGAATAGCCGAGAATGCCCGCCACCGGCTCCGGCCGGCGCAGGCCGACGTGCAGCGACATCATCGTGCCCTGGCTGAAGCCGATCAGCGCCATCCGGTCCGGCGTGAGGCCGTGCGCCTCGAGCTGCTCGTCGAGGAAGGGATCGAGAATCGACGCGGCCATGCGCACGCCGGCCAGCATCACCGCGGGGGTGCGGTCCTGCACGCTGAACCATTGATAGCCGAACGGCGCCATGTCGCAGGGGAACGGCGCGTTCGGCGACACGAAGGCCGCGTCGGGCAGCACCTGCGAGAGCACCGGCGCCAGGCCGATCAGGTCGTTGCCGTCGGCGCCGAGACCGTGCAGCAGCACCACGAGCTGCTTCGCCGAGCCGCCGCTGGCGGGCTTCTGACTGGGGCCGGATAGCTGCATGATGGGTTGCATCGCCGATGCCTCACCGCTTTATCTGCCGGATGGAATTGCCGTCACTCGTATCGGAATCGGCGGGGACTGTCACGCGCTTCGCCCCGAGCCCGACCGGGCTGCTGCATCTCGGCCATGCCTGGTCGGCGGCGTTCGCGCACCGCGCCGCTCGCGAGGCGGGCGGCCGCTTCCTGCTGCGCATCGAGAACATCGACGCGAGCCGCTGCCGGCCGGAGTTCGAGGCGGCGATCCGCGAGGATCTGCGCTGGCTCGGCGTCGAGTGGGACGGCGAGGTGCGGCGCCAGTCGGAGCACATGGCAGACTACGCCGCCGCGCTCGCGCAGTTGACGGAGCTCGGCGTCGTCTACCCCTGCTTCTGCACGCGCAAGGACATCCTGGCGGAGATCGCCGGCGCCGGACATGCGCCGCACGGGCCGGACGGGCCGGTATATCCCGGCACGTGCCGCCGCCTGGACAGGGGGGAGCGGGAGGCGCGGATCGCAGCAGGCGAGCCGCATGCGCTGCGGCTCGACGTGGCGGCGGCCCTGCGGCGCACCGGGCCGCTCGCATTCCACGACCGGGCGCGGGGCAGGCTGGCGGCCGATCCGATGCGCCACGGCGACGTGGTGCTGGCGCGCAAGGATACGCCGACCAGCTACCACCTCGCCGTCACGGTGGACGACGCATTGCAGGGGGTGACGCTGGTGACGCGCGGCGAAGACCTGCTGCCGGCAACCGACATTCACCGGCTGCTTCAGGCGCTGCTCGGGCTGCCGGTGCCGGAATACCACCACCACCGCCTGCTCGCCGGCCCGGACGGGCGGCGCTTCGCCAAGCGCGACCGCTCGCTCACGATCCGCGCCCTGCGCGAGGCGGGGCACGATCCGGCCGCGGTGATGGACATGGCCGCGGGACGTCGACGGCTTACGGTGCCCGGGTAGTATGAGGATGAGGCGTCTTCTCGAGGCGCGCAGCGTCGCGGCGATCCAGGGCCGCCCGCACCGAGCCCGCGGCTCCGGATTGCCGCGCTCCCTACGGTCGCTCGCAAAGACAGGAAGCGTCTACGAATCCTTCTTGCCCCAGATCTGCTCCAGCCGCTGCGCCCGGCCGCAGCCCCACTTGTAGAAGCGGTACTGCAGGGCGTTCTTCTCGTGATAATCCTGGTGGTAGTCCTCGGCCGGGTAGAAGGTCTGCGCCGGCAGGATCTGGGTGGCGACCGGCTTCCCGAACTTCTCGGCGACCGCTGCCTTCGACGCCTCGGCGGCGGACCGCTGCTCCTCGGTGACGAAGATGGCGCTGAGATACGAGTTGCCCCGATCGCAG
Organism: Alphaproteobacteria bacterium; assembly: GCA_029268305.1. Taxonomy (GTDB): domain Bacteria; phylum Pseudomonadota; class Alphaproteobacteria; order JAJUGE01; family JAJUGE01; genus JAJUGE01. Next base: position 8,491 of record JAJUGE010000015.1, on the reverse strand, counting down.
AACTGCCCCGCCCGGTCGAACGGATCGATGTTCCGCCAGAAGGTGTCCAGCAGCTCCTCGTAGGCGACCCTTCCCGGATCGTAGCGGACCAGCACCGCCTCGAAGTGTCCGGTCGTATCCATCGAGACCTGCTCGTAGGTCGGGTTCTCGACCGTGCCGCCGGTATAGCCGGAGACCGTCTCCGTCACGCCGTCCACGGCATCGAACGCTTCCTCGACGCACCAGAAGCAGCCGCCGGCGAAAATGGCGGTCGCCGTGCCGTCGGTCGGCCGCTCCTGCGCCGTCGCCGAGGCGGCGAGCATGGCCGCGAGCAGCAGCCCCATCGCACGAATTGCTCTCACGTGGCACCCCCTCCGTCGTTTCGCGAGCGAGCTCCGGTCGGTGCAGCATAGCCGGCTCTCATGTGAGACATTGGTTGTTTCTCGCCGGCCGTGCATAATTCGCCCCGACACTGCGACATTGCAGGCAGATCGGAGGGAAGCCAATGGCCAGCACGCTCGAACGCTTCGCCAGCCAGTGCCGCGAGATCCTGCTGAAGGATTCGGGCCCGAAGGGGCGCGAGCAGGTGAAGGACCTGTTGCGGCAATATCTGCGCGACGGGGATCTCGCACGGGAAGAGCTGGGGCCGGACAATCACGAGGCACGGAAGATCCTCTATGAGGATCCGGATCTGGGCTTCTGCATTCTCGCCCACGTCTATGAGGGGGCGAAGGACAGCGACCCGCACGACCACGGCCCCTCCTGGGCCATCTACGGCCAAGCCGAAGGCGTCACCGAGATGCGGGAGTGGCGCAAGCTGGCGCCGCCGTCCGGCGATCAGCCCGGCAAGGTCGAGGAGGTGCGCCGCTATACGCTCCAGCCAGGTGATGCAGGGGTCTACAACGAGGGCGATCTGCACAGCCCGCACCGGACCGGCATGACCAAGCTGATCCGGATCGAGGGCATGAACATGGCGAACGTGAAGCGGGACAAGTACGTCGTCGCCGCCTGACCCTGCCGCCGACCGCCACTTTCGCCGCCCCTGAATGCCGGCTCCGGCGGGTACGCCCGCCGGCAAGCCGCGACGGAGAAGCGCCATGGCCGCGCGGCATCCGATCTACGACGCCGACAGCGAGACGATCCGTGAGCAGATCCGCCGCTTCTGCGCGCGCGAGATCGAGCCCCACGCCGAAGCGTGGGAGGAGGAAGGCATCTTCCCGCGCGAGCTCTACGCGAAAGCGGGCGCAGCCGGCATCCTCGGCCTCGGCTTTCCGGAGGAGTATGGCGGCGCGGGCGGGGGCATCACCTATTACTGCCTCGTGCGCGAAGAGCTCGCCCGCACCGGCTTCGCCGGCGTCCGGGTCGGGTTGATGGGGCTCGGCATCGCGCTGCCGCCGATCCTGAAGCTCGGCAGCGAGGAGATGAAGCGGCGGATCGCGCCGGAGGTCCTGTCGGGCGAGAAGATCTCGGCGCTCGCAATCTCCGAGCCGGAGGGAGGCTCCGACGTCGCCAACCTACGCACGACCGCCCGGCGCGAGGGCGACGAGTACATCGTCAACGGCGAGAAGACCTTCATCTCGAGCGGGGTGCGCGCCGACTACATGACAGTGGCGGTGCGCACCGGCGGGCCCGGCATGGCGGGCATCTCGCTGCTCGTCGTCGAGGGCGACCGGCCGGGAATCAGCCGGACCAACCTGAAGAAGAGTGGCTGGTGGACCTCCGACACCGGCCACATCCATTTCGACGATGTCCGCGTGCCGGCCTCGAACCTGCTCGGCGAGGAGAACGGCGGCTTCAAGGGCATCATGAACAACTTCAACCTCGAGCGCCTCGGCATCGCCGCCTCGCTGATCGGCTCCAGCCGCTGCTGCTACGAGGAGGCGGTGCGCTATGCGCACGAGCGCCGCACCTTCGGCAAGCTGCTCGCCGAGCACCAGGTCGTGCGCCACAAGCTGGTCGACATGGCGACGGGGATCCAGGCGATGGAAGGCATGCTCGACAACCTCGTCTGGCGGGTGACGGGCGGCGAGACCTGCATCGCCGAGATCGCCATGCTCAAGTCGTTCTGCGGCGCCACGCACGAGCGCATCGCCTCGGAGGCGGTGCAGATCTTCGGCGGCGCCGGCATCATCCGCGGCCACAAGGTCGAGCGGATCTTCCGCGAGTCGAAGATCCTGTCGATCGGCGGCGGCAGCTCGGAAGTGATGAAGGATCTGGCGAGCCGGCATCTCGGCTGGAGCGCGTGAGGCACCGGAAGAGGAGGCGAGCGATGGGGAAGGCGCTGTTCGTGGTGCGGGCGGTACTGCAGGATGCGGACGAACGCGACGCTTTCGACCAGTGGTACCGTGAGGAGCACCTACCCGATGCGGTGCGGGCGTTCCAGGCGCAGCGCGGCTGGCGCGCCTGGAGCCGCAGCGAGCCGAGCGTGCACTATGCGTTCTACGAATTCGAGAGCCTGGAGCGGCTCCAGGCGGCGACGGGGCCGAATGTGCTGAATGCGCTGATCGCGGACTTCGACCGCGCCTGGGGCGAGCGGGTGTCGCGGACGCGGGAAGTGATCGAGGTCGCAGGCGAGTTGAACGGCTAGCACCGACCGCAGGCTTCGCTCCGTGCCGTACCGTCCGCGGGCGCTCCCGCGGCTGCTCTCCGCGCGTCTTCCCTTCTACTATGGCTGGGTCGTGCTGGCGTGCGTCTGCCTCGCCGGATTCTCGCGGCAGGGGCCGGCGGTCGCTACGCTGTCGGTGTTCGTCACGCCGATGACCGAGGCGTTCGGCTGGTCGCGCACGGCCTTGTCCGGCGCCGTCTCGCTCGGCGGCTTGCTGGCGGCGATCGCGTCGCCCTTTCTCGGGCCCTTCCTCGACCGGAACGGTGCCCGCGCGGTGCTGACATTCGCGGTGATCGGCTCGGGAGTCGCAGCGATCCTGCTGTCGCTGACGCCGTCGCTCCTGGTCTTCTATGCTCTCTTCTGCTTCGCGCGGATGACGTTCGCCGGGCCCTACGACCTTGGCATCTATGGCGCGATCAACAACTGGTTCGTCCGCAGGCGCGCGTTCGCCACCTCGATCGCCACGCTGGCGCAGATGGGCGGCCTGATGGCGATGCCGTTGATCGCGCACTTCGCCATATCAGCGGCGGACTGGCGCGCCGGATGGGTCGCGGTCGGTCTGACGGTGCTGACGGTCGGCCTGCTGCCGGTCTGGTTCCTGCTGGTGCGGCGGCCCGAGGATCTCGGCCTCCGGCCGGACGGCGACATAGCAATGGTGCGCGAAGACGGCTCGGCGCGGCCGGCCGCGGTGGAGGAGCCGGCCTTCACGCGCCGCGAGGCGCTGCGAACCCCGACCTTCTGGCTCCTCGCGCTGTTCACCTTGCTGGTCTATCCGATCCAGGCCGGGATCAGCCTGCACCAGGTGCCGTTCCTGATCGAGCGGGGACTGGATGCCACCGTCGCGGCGACGGTGGTCAGCACCTTTTCGTTGTTTTCGGCGATCTCGGGCCTGGCGTACGGCTTCTGGCCGCGGCGGGTCGAGACGCGCTTCGCGCTGCTCTCGGTCGCCCTCGTGCTCGCGTCGAGCGCGCTCTGTCTGCTGGCGGTGTCGTCGGCCGTGGAGGCTTATCTGGCGGCGGCCCTGTTCGGGATCGGCATCGGCGGGCTGCTGACGATGTTGCCGCTGGCCTGGGCCGATTATTTCGGGCGGCGGAGCTTCGGCGCCATTCGGGGGGCGGCCCTGACGGTGCAGGTTCTGGCCCAGGCATCGGGCCCGCTGCTTTCGGGGGTGCTTCGCGATCTGTCGGGAAGCTACGAGCTGTCGTTGGAGACGTTCGCCGTGCTCGGGTTCGCCGGGGCGGTCGCGACCTTTCTGGTCCGTCCGCCCCGGCATCCCGATCAATAGCCGGGGGCGGTCGCGACCGTTCTGGTCGGCCCGCCCCGGCGGTCCGATCAGTAGCCCATCATCTGCTGCGGCAGATAGGTCGAAAGGGCGGGGAAGCCGATCAGCAATGCCATGATGATCGCCTCCGCGCCGATGAACCAGGCGAGGCCGCGGAAGATGGTGGTCAACGGCACCGCTTCACCGACGACGCTCTTCACCACATAAGCGTTGAGGCCGACCGGCGGCGTCAGCAGGCCGATCTCGATGTACTTGACGATGATCACGCCGAGCCAGATCAGGTCGACGTTCAGCGCCTCGAACATCGGCAGGAAGACCGGCAGGGTCAGCAGCATCAGCCCGAGCGGATCGAGGAAGCAGCCGAGGATCAGGTAGACCACCGACACGCCCAGGACGAGCCAGAGCGGGTCGACCGCCAGATCCTGCACCGCCGCAGCCATGACCATCGGCAGGCCGGCGAAGGCGAGCAGCCGCGTCAGGAGCAGGGCGCCGATCGCGACGAAGAAGATCGCGGCGGTGCTCTCGAGCGCCTCGAGCACGCTCATGCGGAAGGCTTCCCAGGTCAGCTTCCGCTGCACGGCGGCGATGATGAGGGCGACGATGGCGCCCACCGCCGCGGCCTCGGTCGCGGTGGCGATGCCGCTGTAGATGCCGCCGACCACGCCGATGACCAGCAACGGGATCGGCCAGATCTCGAGCAGCACGGCGAACCGCTCGCCCCACGTGACCTGGTAGCCCACCGGAGGTGCCAGATCCTTATTGATCATGCAGCGCGCGATCACCATGCCGGCGTAGATGAAGGCCGTGAGCAGGCCGGGGAGGATGCCCGCGATCAGCAGGGCGCCGATCGACGTTTCCGTGAACCAGCCATAGAGCACGAACATGATGCTCGGCGGAATCAGGGCGCCGAGCGTGCCGCTCGCGGCGACGACGCCGGTGGCCAGCGCCTTGTCGTATTTCATCCGCAGCATCTCGGGGATGGCGAGGCGCGCCATCGCGGCCGACGTCGCGAGGCTGGAGCCGGACGCGGCGGCGAAACCGGCGGCGGCGAAGTTGGTGGCGACAGCGAGCCCGCCCGGCAGCCCGCTGAGCCAGAGCCGGGCCGCCTTGAACAGGCTGCCGGTCATTCCCGAGTGGAACGCGATCGAGCCCATGAGCAGGAACATGGGCACGGCCGAGAGCGACCAGTTGGCGCCGAACTCGAACGGCAGGTCGCCGAAGATGCCGAGCGCCGCTTCGGTGTTCCGGACGATCATCAGGCCGACGAGGGAGACGGCGCCGAGTGCGAGCCCGATCGGAACGCGGAGCGCCATCAGGACGAGAAGGATTGCTATGGCGGCCAGGCCGACAGCCAGATTCGACATACTTGGTGTCCTCCCGTACGCCGCGTGCGCGGCGAGTCGGTCTTGATATTCAGTCGATGACGATGCCGCCGGTCGGCTGCTGCGTCGGCTCTCCGCGGCCGGTGACGCCATACGTCAGATCCCGGATTGCCTGCAGGATCATGACGAGGGTCATCGCACCGAAGGAAATCGGCAGCACCCAGCGGGCGGGCCAGATCGGAAGATCGAAGAAGGTCGCGTCCTGGATCTCCCAGGTCGCGGTCTGTTCGATCGCGACCTCCAGCGTCAGCCAGGTCAGGATGCCGACATAGACGGCGCCGAGCACCGCGGTGGCGCCTTCCAGCACGGCCATTTTTTCACGCGACAGGTGGCGCGTGAAAAGCTCGACCATCAGGTGCTTCTTGCGGATCTGGATGTAGACGACGGGGGGGAAGATCGTGAAGACCATGTAGTACCAGGTCACGATCTCCAGGGTGGCGACGATCGGTTTGTGCAGCAGCGTCTTGGACGCGATGTCGAGGCCGATATGAACCATCATGATGGTCATCGCGATGCCCGCGATCACCAGCAGGACGGTGCTGAGCTTCTCCAACAGCCATTCGAGCTGGGTCATGCCCATTCCTCCTGGTCGGCGTTTCTTCCGGACCCGGGGCGGGCGCCCGGCCCGCCCCGGGTGGGGATCACGGAGTTTCCATCTTGTCGTAGATTTCCGCCTTGATCGCCGCCTCGTACTGGTCCCACTGGGACTCGTCCCACTCGCCCTCGCCGATGTCGGCCACGATCTGCGTCCACTTCTCGACCGCCGCGACGAAGATGTCGACGATCGGCTCCGGGTCCTTCACGCCGCGCGACTTGGCGATGGAGATCACACGCTCGATGTCGCCCTTGCGGAACTCCTCGACCGCCTGGATGAGGCTCGGCTCGGGATCGACCCACTGGACACCCTTTTCGATCGCCGCCTTCTTGATCTCGATGTCGTCGGTCTCATAGACCTCGGCCATGATCCGGACGGCCTTCGGGATCGGCTGGACGAAGGCCTGCTTCTCCTTCTCGGAGAACTTTGCCCAGACCTGCTTCCGGATATTGATGAAGGTCGTGCCGTGGTAGGTGCCGACGCCGTCGGCCGTCACGTACTTGACCAGATCCCAGAGCGAATAGCTCTTGAGCCACGGGATCGGCCCGAGCGCGCAATCGGCCTGGCCACGCTGGAGCGCTTCGTACACCTCTGCGCTGGTGATGTTGACGGCCGTGCCGCCGAGACCGGCGGCGAGCTGACCCATCGAGCCGGTGGCGCGGATCTTCTTACCCCGCACGTCTTCGGCGGTAGCGATCGGCTGCGAGACGCACATGAAGTGATAGGGCGTCAGCGCATAGGAAGCGAACGGCAGGATATTGTCGTTCAGGAAGTCTTCCTTGCACGGCTCGCAATCGAGAACCAGCGTCTGGTTCACCGCGCCGGTCATCACCCGGGCATCCTTGCCGAGAGCGGCGAGATCGCTGATGAGCACGCTCGTCGGCATCTCGGTCGGATGGTAGATGTCGGCCATCAGCACCATGTCTACGGTGCCGGTCTTGATGGCACTGAGCGAGACCTTGGAGCTGGCGAGCGTGCCGCCGGGGAAGAGCTGGAAGGTCAGGGCGCCGTCGGAAGCTTCCTCCACCGCCTTGAAGTAATAGGCCAAGGTCACATCGTGCAGCGGGTGCTTGGCGGGGATGCCGCTGCTGTAGATGAGCTCGCGCGCCTCCGCCGGAGCCTCGCCCATCATGGGCGCGAGCGCCAGAAAGCCGGCGCAAGCCAGGGCGCCTGTGAATATGCGGGTTCTCATGGGGTCCTCTTCGCGATGAGCGCGGCGGGCCGCGCTTTGTTCTCGTTGAATGTGCGGCGAGTTTGCAGATTCTCCGAGCGGAAGCAAGCGGCCCGAATCGGCCGGTGCGGCCGTCTGGAGGCCGGGGCATCGTACGATCGCGAACGAGGATTACAGACGAAGAGGGGTCGGGGCAGGCATCGGGCCCGCCCCGACGAAAGACGGTTCAGGGATACTGGACCTTCGAGAAGACCTCGCTCTCGAGCTTCTCCTGATAGGCATCCCACTCGGCGTCGCCCCATTCGCCGGAGCCGATGTCGGCGACGATCTCGGTCCACTTGCGGACCTTATCCTCGAACAGCTCGACGATCGGCTCGGGGTTCTCGACGCCGCGCGACTTGGCGGTCTCGATCACGCGCTGGACGTCGCCCTTGCGGAACTCCTCGATGGCGGGGGCGAAGTCTTCCTCCACCGTGAGCCAGCGGATGCCCTTTTCCTGGGCCTCCTGCTTGATCCGCACGTCGTCCTTCTCGTAGATCTCCGCCATTGTGCGGACGGCCGAGGCGAGATGCTTGCCCATGGCCGCCTTTTCGTCCGCGGACAGCTTCTCCCAGGACTTCGTGTTGACGTTCAGGAAGTTGGTGCCGTGGTAGGTGCCGACGCCTGAATCGGTCACGGTTTTGACCAGGTCCCACAGCGAATAGGTCTTGAGCCACGGCATCGGCCCGAGGGCGCAGTCGGCCTGGCCGCGCTGGAGGGCCTCGTAGATCTCGGAACTGGTGATGTTGACCGCGGTGCCGCCGACACCCGCCACGAGCTGGCCCATGGCGCCGGTCGCGCGCACCTTCTTCCCCTTCATGTGCTCGATGCTGGTGATCTCTGCGTCGACGCACATCAGGTAGTAGGGCGTGAGCGAATAGCTGGCGAGCGGGAGGATGTTCTCTTCCAGGTAGTCCTGCTTGCACTCCTCGCAGTCGATGGCGATCGTCTCGTTCACCGCACCGGTCATGACCCGCGCGTCCTTGCCGAGAACGGCCAGATCGCTGACGAGCGTGCTGACCGGAAGGTCGTTCGGGTTGTAGATGTCGGCGAGCAGGCCCATGTCGACGCTCCCGGTGCGAACCGCGTTCAGCGTCGTCTTGGCGCTGGCGAGCGTGCCGCCCGGAAAGAGCTCGAAGGTGAGCGAGCCGCCGGTGTCCTTGGTGACGTTCTCGAAGTACTGCTTCAGGCCGAATTCGTGCAGCGGATGCTTCGCCGGAATCGCGCTGCTGTAGATCAGCTCGCGCGCCGAAGCCGGATCGCCGCCGAAAGCGAGGACCGCGGACAGCACACCGGCACAGGCAACAACGCCCGCAATGCGGGGTCGCTTCATGGTTCCCTCCCGTTTTGGCCGCAGCCTGCGTGCCGCGGCTCGTTTCTGAGACCCGGATACGCTGCCAGATCGCGGGGTCGCCGGCAATCGGGATCCACGGCATCG
>JAJUGE010000014.1 GCA_029268305.1 Alphaproteobacteria bacterium | reverse complement strand
CGGCGTTCTCACCCTGGAACTTCCCGATGAGCTCGCCGGCACGAAAGGTCGGCGGCGCTCTCGCTGCCGGTTGCTCGATCATTTTGAAAGCGTCCGAGGAAACCCCGGCTGGGGCGGTGCAACTGGTGGAGGCGTTCGAAGGGGCCGGCTTGCCGCGGGGTGTCCTGAACCTCGTCTTCGGAAAGCCGTCGGAGATTTCGGAATATCTGATCCCGCAGCCGCGGGTACGATTGATCACGTTCACCGGCTCGGTCCCGGTCGGCAAGCATTTGGCTGCCATGGCCGGCTCCTACATGAAGCCGGCGATCATGGAGCTCGGCGGCCATTCGCCTGTCATCATCTGCCGCGACGTCGATCCGGCCTCGACGGCAGCGAAGTCCGTGGTGGGAAAATCCAGGAATGCAGGCCAGGTGTGCGTGGCGCCCACGCGCTTCTTCGTCGAGGACCCGCTCTACGACAGGTTCACGACACTTTTCGCCGAGAAAGCGGCGGCTCTTCGGGTCGGGAACGGACTCGATCCCAACACAGAGATGGGCCCGCTCGCCAACGACCGGCGGGTGGCGGCGATGGAAGAACTGGTGGAGGACGCAACGTCCAGGGGCGCGCGCGTGATGACCGGAGGAAGCCGGATCGGCAACCGTGGCTACTACTATCCGCTCACCATCCTCGCCGATGTGCCCGACGATGCGCGGGCGATGCGGGAAGAGCCCTTCGGCCCGCTGGCGCTGATCAGCCGGGTGCGCGATCTCGACGAAGCGATCGAGAAGGCCAACTCGGTCGAGTACGGTTTGGCGGGGTATGCCTTCACCAATTCGGCGACGAATGTGGCTCGGCTCTCCGACGAGGTGGAGGTCGGCAACCTCTCGATCAATCATTTCGTCGCGTCGAGCGCAGAAACGCCCTTCGGCGGCGTGAAGGACAGCGGTTACGGACGCGAAGGCGGTATCGAAGGCCTCCAGGGCTACACGGTGGTGAAGAACGTTTCTCACCTGGTCACGTGAACGACGCGCCGCCGGACGCGCACGCAGCGGGCAGGGCGGTAAGGCGGCGCCTGGGGGCTAACCCCTCGCTGCCGGGGCTGGGCCGCCGGGTTCCCGCACGTCCGCACCGGTCGCCCCGGGGCCCGGTTCGGGCTCGGCGGGGGGCGGTGGCGGTGTCGGCAGGCTCTTCAGCGGCGCGGAGCTCGTCAGCAAGACCTCTTCCTCGTCGTGCCAGATGCGGAGCTCATCGCCCTCGATGAGCTGATAGGTGGTGGTGTCGTGGCTCGCCTCGACCTTGAGCCTGCAGCCGCGGATCGTCAGCGGGAAGCGCAAGGCTCGCCACTCCGGCGGCAGTCGCGGCCGGAAGGAAATGCGGCCGCCATGATCGCGCAGTCCGCCGAAGCCGTAGGTCAGCGCCATCCAGGTGCCGCCGATCGAGGCGATGTGCGCGCCGTGCCTCATGTTGCCGCCGACGTCCGAGAGGTCCATCACCGCTGCGAATCGGAAATAGTCCAACGCCTTCTTCCTGTATCCGGTCTCGTTGGCGACGATGCTCTGGATGCATACCGAGAGCGACGAGTCGTGCGTGGTGATCGGGTCGTAGTAGTCGAAATTCCGCTTCTTCTCCTCGGCCGTGAACTGCTCGCCGAGCAGGAACATGGCCAGCACCGTGTCGGCCTGCTTGATGACCTGCGATCGGTAAAGGTTCAGGGGGTGATAGTGCAGGAGGAGGGGGTAGTGATCCTCCGGTGTACCGGCGAAGTCCCAGAACTCGTTGTCCAGGAAGCCGTCGTCCTGCGGGTGGACCTGCAGACGCTCGTCATAGGGGAGGTACATGCGGCGCGCCGCTTCTTCCCAGCATTCGACCTCGCCCGCCTCCAGACGGGTGCGGCGGGCCAGCTCCTGGAACGTCTTCGGGTGACCGGTCTGGAGGGCGCGGACGGTGCGGGCAGCGTAACGCAGGTTCTCTCGCGCCATCAGGTTGGTGAAATAGTTGTTGTCGACGAGCGCGGTGTATTCATCGGGCCCGGTCACGCCGTTGATGCAGAAGCAGCCGTCGCGGCGTTCCGAGAAGAAGCCCAGGTCCGCCCATAGCCGCGCCGTCTCGACGAGGATTTCGGCACCGTACCGGTGCAGGAAGTCTTCGTCGCCGCTGACCTCGACATATTTCCGGATGGCATAGGCTATGTCGGCGTTGATGTGGTACTGCGCGGTTCCGGCGGCGTAGTAGGCCGACGCCTCCTCGCCATTGATGGTGCGCCATGGGAACATCGCGCCACGCTGGTGCAGTTCGGCCGCCCTGGCGCGCGCCTTGTCGAGAGTGTCGTAGCGGAACTTCAGAACGCTGCGAGCGATCCGGGGCTGTGTATAGATGAGGAAGGGCAGGATATAGATTTCGGTGTCCCAGAAATAATGGCCCTCGTACGAGCGTCCGGTGAGGCCGCGGGCGCCTATGCTGTGGCCTTCCGAGCACTCGGACGCCTGAAGCAGCTGGAACAGGTTCCAACGCACGACCTGCTGGGTCTGCGGATCGGGGGTATCGACCTCCACGTCTGCACGGGCCCAGAAGCGCCCGACATCGCTCGTCTGACGCTCGAGCAGGTGCGGAAAGCCGACAGCGACGGCATGATCCAAAGTCCAGCCAACTCGTGAGCGAAGCTCTTCCGGCGAGTCGAGATGGGCGTAGTGGTAGCCGAGATATTTCGACAGACGGATCGGTTGACCGCGCTCGGCCGCGACCCGGAACAGGACGGTAGCCTCCGTCTCTCCACAGGAGGCGTCGGCGGTCCAGCGGCACTCGGTCGCGATCCCGTGATCCATGCCACAGCCGAGGGTGAGCTGCGAGCTTTTCGTCGTGAAGCTGAGGACGGCGCGGAGATTACGCCACTCGCTGCCGGCCGGATGCAGAACGGGGGCGGTGAATCCTGCCGCAAGCCGTGGATCGTCGCTCTCCACCGGTAGCGGTTGCCGCTCGACGAGCTCGGAGCAGATCAGGACATCGGCGTCGGCGTCCTCCAGGACGAGCTCCCAGTGGATCGCGGCGAGGTGGCGGTGGCTGAAGGAAACGAGCCGAGTGGTCTTCAGGCGCGCGCGTTTGCCGTTGGGCGTCAGCCATTCGACATCCCGTTCGAGTGTGCCGTCCCTGAGATTCAGGGCCCGCCGGAACGACAGCACCTCGGCTTGCGTAACGACGAACGGCTCGTCGTCTATCAGCAGCCTCAGGATCGTGCCGTCCGGACAGTTCAGGATGCTTTGCCCAACCTTGGGGAAGCCATAGGCGAGCTCGCCGTAGGTGATCGGTCGGTGCTCGTAGAACCCGTTGAGGTATATCCCCGGCTCCTGCACTGGATGGCCTTCCTCCAGGGTGCCGCGCATGCCGAGATAGCCGTTCGCGAGGGCAAACATGGTTTCCGATTGACCCAGGAATTCTTCTCGAAGCTTCGGGTCGAGCCGCACTGCTGCGAGTGCCCAGGGTTCCGGAGGGAAGATGTCGCGCGGCGGGCGACGCCTCTCACGCAGCATGTCGGCTCACCTCCTGTTCCCCTGATCCGATTAGAACCCAAGGTAGTGTCGGCGGATTCCATCGACGAGCGGGCGCTCGACCGTCGCCGTTCGATCCTTGTCGTCACGAGATCCCGAGCCTCAACGTTGCCGGGCGCGATCGGTTCGGACGTCGTTCCGGCACTGGTCTCCTTCTGACCGCACGGGCGACAATATCCACCCGATCGTTCGTCGGCCGGTTTGCGGGACCTTCGCGCGCGTTCTCGCGTTTGCCCCGCGGTAGGAGAGGAGAAGATGCCATGGCGGCTCGGAAGCAGTCGCGCCCTTCCCCCACGGGCAGCAGCAAGCCAACCCAGCCGACGATGCCGGCTGGGTGGATATGGATCGTCTTTCTGCTCCTGCTCCTCGGCAACTACCTTCTGGCGGACGTATTCCTCCCGGACGCGGAGGACCCGGCCCCAGTCTCCTACACGACCTTCAGGGCAGAGCTGGCCCGGGACAACGTTGAGGCCATCCATACCCAGGGAGAACGCATCGAGGGACGATTCAAGGCGCCGATCGCTTGGACGCCGCCCGACCAGAACGGAACGGCACAACGGGTCGAGCCCAGCCAGGTCTCCACGTTCCGCACCATCCTGCCCGCTTTCGTCGATCCCGGACTGGAGTCGGAGCTGATCGACCGCGGCGTCGACATCAGGGCCACGCCGATCCAGTCCGAAATGAATCCGCTGGTGTTCCTCCTTTGGGCCTTCGGACCGACGATCCTCATCATCGCGCTCTACGTCTGGCTGTTCCGGAGAGCCGCCAAGAGCGGCGGCGGCATGTTGGGCGGTCTCACCAACATCGGCAAGAGCAGGGCGAAGCGGTTCGACAAGGAAACCGACACGAAGGTCACCTTCGACGACGTGGCCGGAATCGATGAGGCGGAGCAGGAGCTCGCCGAAATCGTCGATTTCCTCAAGAACCCGGAGAAGTACACGCGCCTCGGTGGCACCGCCCCGAAGGGCGTTTTGCTGGTCGGCGCCCCCGGCACCGGAAAGACGCTTCTCGCCCGTGCCGTGGCGGGGGAGGCGGACGTTCCGTTCTTCTCGATGAGCGGCGCAGAGTTCGTGGAGATGATCGTCGGCGTCGGCGCCGCGCGCGTCCGCGATCTCTTTGCCGAAGCGCGAAAGCACGCGCCCGCCATCATCTTCATCGACGAGATCGATTCCGTGGGGCGTGCGCGTGGCCAGGCGGTGATCGGAGGCGCAAGCGAGCAGGAGCAGACCCTGAACCAGATCCTGACCGAGATGGATGGGTTCTCGAGCCGAGAGGGGATCGTCGTCCTGGCCGCCACCAACCAGCCGGACGTGCTCGACAAGGCGCTGCTGCGGCCGGGGCGGTTCGATCGCCGCGTTGTCGTCAACCTTCCCGACCGGAACGGGCGTGAGGCGATCTTCAAGGTGCATACCCGGAAGGTTCCGTTGGCCGACGATGTCGATCTCGGAAGGCTCGCTGAGGCGACGCCGGGCGTTTCCGGCGCCGAGATCAGGAATCTCGTCAACGAAGCAGCGCTTCTGGCCGCTCGGCGTGAGCAGGACAAGGTCCACCATAAGGACTTCCTGGACGCGCTGGAGAAGATCGTGCTCGGCCCCGAGCGGCCCATCATCCTCAGCGAAGCGGACCGCGAGCGCGTCGCCTATCACGAGGGCGGCCACGCGATCCTCGGGCTCGTGGTCCCCGGAGCCGACCCCGTGCAACGCGTCACCATCGTTCCGCGCGGTCAGGCTCTCGGCGTCACGTACCAACGCCCCCAGACCGACCGGTACAATTATCCCGAAGGCTATCTACGCGCCAAAATCATCGGCATGCTCGGAGGGCGCGCGGCCGAGGAGGTGGTCTACGGCACCCGGACGACCGGCGCAGAGAACGACATCGAGCAGGCAACGGGGCTTGCTAGGCAGATGGTCACGCGCTGGGGGATGAGCGACAAGCTCGGGATGGTTCAGCTCGCCCCGCGCCAAAACAGCTGGGTCGGCTCCAACGTGTTCGGCGGCGGCGCCAGGCCCTACAGCGATGTGACAGCGGCGCTCATCGACGCGGAGATCGCCGGGATCATCGGCGAATGCCACGACGAGGCAAAGCGCCTGCTTCAACAGCACCGGAGCGAGCTCGATGCGCTGGTCGCCGCCCTCATGCGAGAGGAATCCCTGGACGAGAAGGAGATCCTGAAAGTGACAGGGTTGCCCCCGGCGCCGCCGCTACCGGACCGACCCGAAGTCACGGGCAAACCCGGCGCAACCGTCGCGGGGCAATGATGCCGGCCGCACCGGCCGTGGGTCGATGTCTCCGGAACGTCCTCGAGGCTCGACTGTTGCCCGAGAAGCGCCCGACTTGGCTTCGAAAGAACCTGTGATGCCGGAAGGGGCGACTGGCCGTGACCGGTTGCAGACACCCCTGTCAGGCCCGATCTATATTCAGTACTCGCTATGTATAAGTCGGAAGTGAGCCATGCCGCCTCGTGATCTTTCGGTTTGGATGTGGATGGATGCCTGCGCGCGGCTCGACGAAGGCCAGCGGCTGAGGCGGCAGTTTGCCGTGCCGACCGCGGCGGCGGCCCGGCGGCCGGCGTGGGAGCCGCCGGTCGATATGTTCGAAACCGAAACCGACATCTGGATTCTGGCGGCCCTTCCGGGGGTCGGACCGGATGCGCTCGAGATCGTGATCGACACCGGGGTACTGGTTCTCTCGGGCGAGCGACGGCTCCCGGCCGCGGTCAGGCGTGCCGCCGTTTGGCGGATGGAGATCCCCGCCGGCCGCTTCGAGCGACGCCTGCCGCTCCCGGCCGGCCGCTACGAGATCGCCAGACGCGAGCTCGTGGACGGTTGCCTCGTCATCGTTCTGCGCAAGCTCGTCTGAGGTTCTCGATTATGAACGATCAGCAACAATCGGCACCATCCGCTGACCTCAACCTGCCGGCAGACGCGCTCATCATCCTGCCGGTGCGGAACATGGTGCTGTTTCCGGGGACGGTATTTCCCATCACGGTGGGGCGGGCCCGCTCGGTCGCCGGTGCGCAGGAGGCGGCGCGCAACAACCTTCCTGTCGGCATCCTGCTTCAGCGCGACCCGACGGTAGACGAGCCGACGCGTGCGGACCTGCGGGAAATCGGGACGCTCGCCCACGTCGCCCGCTATCTGACCGGTGAGGACGGGGCGCATCACGTCGTCTGCCAGGGTGTCAGCCGGTT
This sequence comes from Alphaproteobacteria bacterium, assembly GCA_029268305.1. Lineage (GTDB taxonomy): Bacteria > Pseudomonadota > Alphaproteobacteria > JAJUGE01 > JAJUGE01 > JAJUGE01. Next base: position 41,985 of record JAJUGE010000014.1, on the reverse strand, counting down.
CCGCGTCCGAGAGTTTCTGGACGGCTACCCGTTCCTGGTGGCGAGGGTCGAGAAACTCGAAGATCCTACCGTTACCAACACCGGAATCGAGGCCTACGCCCATCAGCTCCGTCAGCGGGCGATCGAAGCGATCGAGCTGCTGCCGCAGGCGCCGCGCGAACTCGTCGCCGCGATCCAGAGCATCGGTGCGCCCGGGGCCCTGGCCGATTTCGTCGCCGCGTTCGTCGATCTCGAAACGGCCGAGAAGCAGGAGATTCTCGAGACGCTCGATCTGGAGGCCCGCCTGGCGCGGGTGCTCCAATTGCTGTCCCACCGGATCAGTGTGCTGAAGCTCTCGCATCAGATCGGCCAGCAGACGCGGGAGAGCCTCGAAGCGCGCCAGCGGGAGCATCTCCTGCGCGAACAGATGCGCCAGATCCAGAAGGAGCTGGGGGAAGAGGACGCCAAGTCTGCCGAGATCGCGGAGCTGAAGGAGGCGATCGAGAAGGCCGAGATGCCGGACGAAGTCCGCGAACAGGCCGAGAAGGAGCTGCGCCGACTCGAACGCATGCCGGAAGCCGGCGGCGAGTACGGCATGATCCGCACCTATCTCGACTGGCTGATCGAGTTGCCGTGGGCGGTAAAGGACGAGCCGCAGATCGACATCGAGGAAGCGCGAAGGATCCTCGAGGAGGACCATCACGGGCTGGAGAAGATCAAGCGGAGAATCCTCGAATGGATCGCGGTGCGCAAGCTGGCGCCGCACGGACGTAGTCCCATCCTCTGCTTCGTCGGGCCTCCGGGGGTCGGCAAAACGTCGCTCGGCCAGAGCATCGCCCGAGCCACGGGCCGCGAGTTCGTTCGCATCGCCCTCGGCGGCGTGCACGACGAGGCTGAGATTCGGGGCCATCGCCGGACGTATATCGGCGCGATGCCGGGCAACATCATCCAGGCGATCCGGAAGGCAGGCACGCGCAACGCCGTGTTCATGCTGGACGAAATGGATAAGCTCTCGCCCAGCTTCCACGGAGATCCGTCGGCGGCCCTGCTCGAGGTGCTCGACCCGGAGCAGAACGTGAGCTTCAGGGATAATTATCTCGGTGTACCGTTCGACCTGTCGCAGGTGGTGTTCATCGGCACGGCCAACGTCGTCGACGGTATTCCGGGGCCGCTTCGTGACCGGATGGAGATAATCGAGCTCAGCGGCTACACTCAGGAAGAAAAGCTTCATATCGCGCGTCGCTACCTTGTAAAGCGACAGCTGGAAGCCAACGGGCTGAAGCCGGAGCAGGTCGAGATCGCCGACGGCGTGATCGATCACATCATCTCCGACTACACGCGCGAGGCGGGCGTGCGGAACCTGGAGCGGGAGATCGGCGCGGTCCTGCGCCACGCCGCGGTGCGCATTGCGAGCGGCGAGACCGACCATGTGAGGATCGAGCCCTCCGACCTCCACGGAATTCTTGGGCCGAAAAGGTTCGAAAGCGACGTCGTGCTGCGAACGAGCGTGCCCGGCGTCGCCACCGGCCTCGCCTGGACGCCTGTCGGCGGCGATATCCTGTTCATCGAATCCACGCGCGTGCCCGGCAGCGGCAAGCTGATCCTGACGGGTCAGCTCGGCGACGTGATGCGGGAGAGCGCGCAGGCGGCACTATCCTTGGTGAAATCCCGTTCGGACGAGCTCGGCATCGACCCGACGGTCTTCGAGAAGAGCGACATCCACATCCACGTGCCCGCGGGTGCGATCCCCAAGGACGGACCCTCGGCAGGTGTGGTGATGTTCCTGTCTCTCGTTTCGCTGCTGACAGGCCGCAAGGTCGACAGCGAGGTGGCGATGACCGGAGAGATCAGCCTGCGCGGCCTGGTGCTGCCGGTCGGCGGCATCAAGGAAAAGGTGGTCGCCGCCGCGCGCGCCGGGATCAAGACGGTCGCCTTGCCGGCGCGAAACCGGAAGGATTTCGAGGAGATTCCGGAATCGGCGCGGAACCAGCTTCGGTTCGTATGGCTGGAGGAAGTGAAGGACGTGATCGATGTCGCGCTCGAGCAGCCGGCGGTGGAGCAGAGAGCGGCTGCCTCGGGCTGAGCGGCGTATCCCGAAGGTATCGGAGGGAGACGAAGCAATGACGGTATCGAAACCGAGCCCCTTGACCGGACGAGCGACTGCGGATGACGTTTTCCGGCTCTGCGGCGATATCAGCGACGCTCGGGTAGCGGCTATCCTGGCGACGGGGGCGACCCTCGGAGACCTAGAGGCGGCGGTCGCGTGGGCGGACCGAGAGAGCGATGTAATGGGCGAGGCGCGGCGCCCGCTCGATGGGCGCGTGGCGGAGATCCACGAGATCCTTACCGAGGGCGAGGACCTTTGGGAGGACGGCACCGACGACAGCTGAGCAGCCTAATTGCCGCGGCTCGGCAGAAGGCGCCCAGGCGCGTCCCGCGTCGCAACGGAGGAGCCATGCAGCCCCACACACTGATGGTTCGCTTTCCTTCCGAAGCGGCGGCTCAGGAGTTCGAGCGGTGGCTGCATCATATCGGCCACCCAGATACGAGTCGGTCGGGTGTAGACGTGACGTTGGCCCTCAAATCGACGATCGCTTTCGCCACGGTGAAGGCCGAGGCGGAGCGCCGTGGCGGTGAGGTAGCCTGGGACGAGGACGACAGCGGCGACCCTTCCACATTGACGTGACGCCGCTCACCTTCCGCGGTAGATCGGTGGGCGCTTCTCCACGAAGGCGGTGAGGCCCTCCTGCGCGTCCTCCGTTCCGGCGATAAGGGCGAACGTCTCCGCGGCGTTTTCGACGCTCCGACGGAAGTCGGCATCGACGGCGCGCATGAAGGCGTCCCGTCCGAGCTTCATCACGATCGGCGATTTGGCTGCGAGCTTCGCCGCGACCTCGAGGGCCCGATCACGCGCGGTTCCGGCGGGGACGATCTCGCTGACCAGCCCCATCCGGAATGCGGTGGACGCGTCGAACGGCTCCCCGAGAAACAGCGGGCCGAACGCCTGATGCTTGCCCGTGACCCTTGGAAGCTGAACGAAGTGAATGGCCGGGATCAGGCCGACGTCGATCTCGGGGTAACCGAACGTCGCCTTGTCTCCGGCGATGACCATGTCGCAGGACAGGGCGATCGTCATACCGCCGGCGCGGGCCGGTCCGTCCACCACGGCGATGCTCGGCTTGCCGAGGCGGTACTGGATGTCGTTCAGCGCGAAATAGAGCCGCTCCACGAACGGCTTCACTTCCACCGAAGTCTTGCCGCGCACGATGTCGAGATCGAGCCCCGCGCAGAACACCTTGTGCGCGCTTCCCACCACGACCGCACGCACCTCCGGGTCTGCCTGCGCTTCTGCGAGAGCATCGAGCAACTCGTCGACCAATGGCAGCGTGATCGCGTTCACCGGAGGCCGGTCGAGCGTGATCTCCGCGACGCGGTCGCGGACTTCGTACCGGATGAATTCCCGATCCATGGCAGCCGATTCCTGCTTATCTGAAGGTGATCCGAATCTCTCCGAACGGGCTGAAGTCTGCTCGATGTTCCTCTCCCGGACGGGCGAGTTGCATGCCGGTGCACGTTCCCGTGCTAATGACATCGCCTGCGTTCAGTCCGACACCGGTTCGGGAGAGGGTGTTGGCGAGCCAGGTCAGCGGCACCAGCGGATGATCGACCGCGTCGCCGGCGGTGCCGCGCCGCTTTTCGACGCCATCCACGGAGAGGATCACGGGCTGGAAGGCGATGTCCCGGTTCCTCCAGTCCTCGATCGCCGGTCCGAGGACGAGCGAGCCCGATCCGCTGCCGTCGGCGAGGATGGCTGGAAGAGGCGGGAAGTGCTCGTCGTGCACGAACCGGCACTCCGCCACTTCGACGCCGGGATGGATCGATGCGACAGCGGCTTCGACTTCTTCCCGGCTGTAGGGCGCGTCGCGGGGTGGGAGGCTCGCGGCGAGCCGCACGACATATTCGCATTCCGCGATCGGGTGCGACAGCCGGGCGGTGTCGAACGACGTCGGGCTCTCGTGGATGAACTGCGAGAAGACGCGGCCGTAGATCGGCGCACTCGTGCGCAGTCGCCGCTGCATGTCCGGCTTGTTCGCTGCGATCTTCCAGCCGCCGATCTCCCAGCCGAGGCGATCGGCCACCTTGTGCGCGATCCGGTAGGCAGTGGCTTCGTCGGGTGGGACGAATGCCGGGTCCAGCCCACTCCGCTGCCGTTGCTCGCGGCGCAGGGTTGCAAGCAGTGCGGCGAGCTCGTCTTCCGCGTTGGACTGCATCGATCGCTCCTTGGCTTCGTGCGGCCGACGTGATGCTGAAGGGAGGAGAAGCGCGCCGCGTCGCGACCTTATCACGGGCATGGCGACCGCCATATCGGATCGGCTCGCGTGTCGTGCACTGCCCGAACCGGATTCCGGACCGATTCCGACAGTCTGGCTCAACATGTGCCGCAGTCTTCGCACTGTCACACAATAAGTAGTGCGCGGGCGGCCGTTTCCCGGTACCGTTCGAATCGTCTGTCGCGCTTACGCAGGACCTGTCGGTGGCATCTGGCGAAACACGCCCAGCACCTGACCTTCCTCGCGCCTCGGCGAACTTCGCCCGGCCGCGCGGCCGACGATCCTCCCTTCAGCACCGGAGAGACCATGATGGCCAAGAGATCCGCCAGAGCGGCCGCGTCTGCACGCGTGGACGACAACTGGATCAGACAGCTGCAGGACGGCGACTGGCATCCGACCGACGCGCGGCGCGAGCAGAGCTACGTCCGCCACGTTAGGCCGCAGAGCCTTGGGCAGAAGCGTCTGATGGCGGCCATCGAGAAGCATTGCCTGACCGTCGCGCTGGGGCCGGCGGGTACCGGTAAGACCTATCTCGCGGTTGCCGCGGCTGTAGAAGCCCTCGAGCAGGGGCGAGTCGCCCGCATCATCCTCTCGCGACCGGCCATCGAAGCCGGGGAGAGCCTCGGATACCTCCCCGGCACGATGGAAGACAAGCTGCTGCCCTATCTCCGCCCGCTCTACGATGCGCTCGGCGACCGACTCGGCGGCAAGCGGCTCAAGACCTTCATGTCCGACGGTTCGATCGAAATCGCGCCGATCGCCTATATGCGCGGCCGGACGCTCAACAACAGCTTCGTCGTCATCGACGAGGCGCAGAACTGCACCTATGGGCAGATCAAGATGCTGCTGACCAGGCTCGGTTGGCATTCGACCATGGTCATCACCGGTGATCCCGACCAGAGCGATCTGCTGCCCGAGCTCTCCGGCCTCGCGCAGGTAGCGGAGCGACTCTCCGTGCTGACCGGTGTCTCGGTGACCCACCTCGGCAAGGAAGACGTGGTGCGCCATCCGCTGGTGGCGGAGATGCTCACGGTACTATGAGCGCCCGCGCAACGCTGTGCGTGCGCCGGAGGGCGAGGAGGCATCGCTTCGCGGTCGACTGCCGTGGCGGTGATAGCTCCCGCCGGTGCGGGGGGCGCACGCCCGAGCCGCTTGGGCCAAGTTGCCCACCTATCCTTATGGTAGCAGCGGGAGAAGGGGAGTTCGTTTTGTCTTGACGCTCCCGTAGTCAGCGCGCAACATTTTCAGGCATTTGTCTTGTTCGACGCGTGAGAGAGCGGTCGAACATTTCTCCCCGCGGAGAACGGTGCTGCGGGGAAGAAGGGCGGTGTTGCGTCGCGGCGCGGAGTGTTCGCTCCACTTCGGCGTCCGGCGTACCCCGCGGGAGGTGTGCCGATGGCATACCGTAAGGCGATTGCAAGCGGCCGCGCGAGTGCGCTGGGCCCATTGCCCCGGAAGCCGGGAGCGCCCCCTCTCTGCGGCCATTCCGCCCTACAACGCTCGCCTGCCTTCCCGGACGCTCGCTTCCAACCGGAGGTCGAGTCGGGAGCCGGCCGCGCAGCAATGCCGCGCCCAGCCATGCGTGCGGCCTTCCGCTGGAAAGGACGAGCCGACGCGAGGGGCACTCCAGGCCGGGGAGTTCTCGGATGAGTCAGGACAGACGATGGCTGCTGGGCGGTCTGGCGGTGGTGTTCGGCTTTGTCGGGCTGTTCCTAGCCAGCCGCGCCGGCCACGGCATCTTCTACTGGATAGGCCTCATCGTCTTTCTAGCTGCGGTGGGAACGATCTTCGGCTTCGTGCGTGCCGCCTTCGACGAGGCCGAGGGCAAAGCTCAGACGCCTCAACACCTCGTGCCGCTCACGATGCTGGCAGTGGCGGTCGGCTCGGTGGTGTTTCACTTCCTGAGTCCGTGGTGGTGGTCGCCGATAGCCTCGAACTGGGGCTACATCGATCAGACGATCATCATCACCTTCTGGATCACCGGGGTCGCCTTCACCGCAATCGTGGTGTTCTTGGCCTATTGCTTGTACCGCTTCGGTCATCAGGCGGGGAGGCGGGCCGCGTACGAGCCGGAAAGCAGGAGGCTCGAGTTCTGGCTCACCATGGGGACGGCCGCGGGGGTCGTCGCCATGCTGGCGCCCGGACTGATCGTCTGGAGCCAGTTCGTCACCGTCCCGGAGGAAGCGGCGGAGATCGAGATCGTCGGCCAGCAATGGCAGTGGAGCTTTCGCTATCCCGGCGAAGACGGGCGGCTCGGCAGGTCTGACACGAGGCTGGTCAGCAACGATAACCCGCTGGGGCTCGACCCGAACGATCCGAACGGCGCGGACGACGTGGTCGTCCAGAACGTCGATCTGCGCTTGCCTGTAGATCGGCCACTGAAAGTCCTGCTCCGTTCCCTGGATGTCCTTCACGATTTCTACGTCCCCGAGTTCCGGGCCAAGATGGACATGATCCCCGGGACGGTGACGTACTTCTGGGTAGAGCCCACCAGGACAGGGACGTTCGACATCTTGTGCGCCGAGCTTTGCGGCGTCGGGCACGCCTACATGCGCGGGCGGGTCGAGGTGATGGAGGAGAGCCAATACCAGGCGTGGCTGCAGCAGCAGCCCACGTTCGCCGCTCTCGCCAACGGATACGCCAGAGTGACATCGAGGTCGCCCGACGGAGGCGAAGCTTCGGCGAGGAGCTCGGTTCGCTGAGCGACGCGAGAGGCATCTTCGGGAGGAACCGGGAGTGCGCCCATGGTTGATGTGACGCGTGAATTCCAGGACATCGAACGTGCGGAGCCCGAAGACGTCGAACTCTATCATCCGCACAGCTGGATCACGAAGTACGTCTTCTCCCAGGACGCGAAGGTCATCGCCATCCAGTACTCGGTGACCGCCATGGCCATCGGCATGGTGGCGCTCGTGCTCTCCTGGCTCATGCGCCTGCAACTCGGCTTCCCCGGCTACTTCACGTTCATCGATCCGGCCACCTATTACCAGTTCATCACCATGCACGGGATGATCATGGTGATCTATCTGCTCACGGCGCTCTTTCTCGGAGGCTTCGGCAACTACCTGATCCCCTTGATGCTCGGCGCGCGCGACATGGTGTTCCCGTACCTCAACATGCTGAGCTACTGGATTTATCTGCTCGCCGTTCTGGTTCTCGTCGCGAGCTTCTTCACGCCCGGCGGGCCGACGGGCGCCGGCTGGACCCTCTATCCGCCTCAGGTAATCCTGTCGGGCACGCCGGGGCAGGAATCCGGCGTCTTCCTGATGCTGGTTTCACTGGTCCTGTTCATCGTCGGCTTCACGATGGGGGGCCTGAACTACGTCGTCACCGTGCTGCAGGCGCGCACCCGCGGCATGACCCTGATGCGTATGCCCCTCACGATATGGGGAATCTTCACGGCGACCGTCCTGGCGTTGCTGGCGTTCCCGGCGCTGTTCGTCGCGTGCATCATGCTGCTTCTGGATCGTGCGCTCGGAACCAGCTTCTTCATGCCGACGCTCGTCGAGATGGGGCAGACGCTCAGCTATGGGGGCGGTAGCCCGATCCTGTTCCAGCATCTCTTCTGGTTCTTTGGGCATCCCGAAGTGTACATCGTCGCGCTGCCCGCCTTCGGCATCGTCTCGGACCTGATCAGCACCCACGCCCGGAAGAACATCTTCGGGTATCGCATGATGGTTTGGGCGATCGTCGCGATCGGTGGCCTCAGCTTCATCGTCTGGGCGCACCACATGTACGTTAGCGGCATGCACCCGATGTTCGGCTTCTTCTTCGCGACGACGACGCTGATCATCGCCGTCCCGACCGCGATCAAGGTCTACAACTGGGTGTTGACCCTCTGGCGTGGCGACATCCACCTGACCGTACCGATGCTCTTCGCCATCGGGTTCATCATCACCTTCCTCAACGGCGGGCTCACCGGCCTCTTCCTCGGAAACGTCGTGGTCGACGTGCCCCTCTCCGACACGATGTTCGTGGTCGCTCACTTCCACATGGTGATGGGGGTGGCGCCGATCCTGGCCATCTTCGGCGCGATCTACCACTGGTACCCGAAGATTACCGGCCGGATGCTCGACGAGGCGATGGGACAGATCCACTTCTGGGTCACGTTCCTCGGCGCCTACGCCATCTTCTTCCCGATGCATTATCTCGGGCTAATGGGGGTGCCGCGCCGCTATCACGAGCTCGGCGAGATGGCGTTCGTTCCGCCATCGGCGGAGGAGCTGAACGCCTTCATCACCGTCGTGGCGCTGATCGTCGGGTTCGCCCAGCTCGTCTTCCTGTTCAACCTGGTGTGGAGCCTGTTCCGGGGCAGGGAAGCCGGCGGCAATCCGTGGCGGGCCACGACGCTGGAGTGGCAGACGCCCACCACGCCGCCTCCCCACGGGAATTGGGGAAAGGAGCTGCCGGTAGTCTACCGATGGGCATACGACTACAGCGTGCCCGGAGCAGCGGAGGATTTCGTGCCGCAGAATCAGCCGGCCCCCGCAGGAGCGGCGGAGTAGCGGACATCCGGAGCACTGGCGACGCCGGCCGGATGGTGCGGGCGCCGCCTTTCTCTCCGGAGCTGTCGAGGAAGATCGCTGGATGACCGTGATCATCGCCTTTCTGACGGTTCTTGGGGCTGTTGCCGTCTGGTGGCTCTCGCGCCAGCGGCTGGCGGCGAAACCATGGCTCGAGGCAAGCCCCGCCGGCAGCTTTCCGGATCGGGAGGCGGTGGCCTGGCCCGCCGCGAAGCTCGGCCTCTGCATGTTCCTCGCCGTTGCCGGCTCGTTGTTCGCCGTTCTGATCAGCGCCTATTCGTTGCGCATGCGCGCTGCCGACTGGAGCTCGCTTCCAGGCACGGGGCTCCTCTGGATCAATACATGGCTGCTCGTCCTGAGCAGCCTCGCGCTGCAATGGGCGGTCGTCGCCGTGCAGAGGCGGGATACGACGCGAGCAGCGGCCGGGCTAGGAGTGGGGGGCGTATCCGCCCTGCTGTTCCTGGGTGGGCAGCTCCTGGTCTGGCGGCAGCTGAACGCCGGTGGATTCTACGCCGAGAGCCATCCGGCGAGCGCCTTCTTCTATCTGATCACCGCGATCCACGGTCTGCACCTGGCGGGCGGGATGCTGGCCCTGGGGCGCGTCGGCGCGAGGGTTTCGATGGCAGACGGCGACGCCGAGAACGTGCGATTGAGCGTCGAGCTGTGTGCCCTCTATTGGCACTTTCTGCTCGTCGTTTGGCTGCTCGTCTGCGGCATTCTGGTGCTCGGCCCCTGGGCCGAGTGGCTCTACGCGATCTGCTTCGGCACGTGAAGGAAGGAGGGCGGGGATGGCGCCACACGGATCGATGACCAGCGCACAGGCCGCAGATCCTCATGCCGGCTGGCAGGGCATCTACGCGGATTGGGCTTCGGACCGAACCGTGTTCCGGAACGTGTCGTGGGGGAAGGCGATGATGTGGGTCTTCCTCCTCAGCGATACCTTCATCTTCGGCTGCTTTCTATTGGCGTACATGACGGCTCGGATGTCGACCACCGTCCCCTGGCCCAATGCGACCGAAGTGTTCGCCCTGCACATCGGCGGGGAAAACATCCCGCTCATCCTGATCGCCATCATGACCTTCGTGCTGATAAGCAGCAGCGGAACGATGGCGATGGCCGTCAACTACGGCTACCGGCGAGACCGCAAGAAGACGGCGGTCCTGATGCTGGTGACGGCGGCGTTCGGTGCCACGTTCGTCGGCATGCAGGCCTTCGAGTGGACGAAGCTGATCATGGAGGGCGTCCGGCCATGGGAAAATCCCTGGGGCGCGGCGCAATTCGGCTCAACCTTCTTCATGATCACCGGCTTTCACGGCACGCACGTAACGATCGGCGTCATCTTTCTGATCATCGTCGCGCGGAAAGTCTTGCGCGGCGATTTCGACCGAGGCACCCGCGGGTTCTTCACGAGCCGGAAGGGTCGTTACGAGATCGTCGAAATCACCGGGCTCTACTGGCACTTCGTCGATCTGGTCTGGGTCTTCATCTTCGCGTTCTTCTACCTGTGGTGAGGCGAACATGGCGAAGCATGGGATGGCTGCGGAAGGTCAGGTACACCCGATAAAGAGCTATCTGGTCGTGTGGGGCTGGCTGTTCGTCCTCAGCGCCTTCTCGTACATGGTTGATTACTTCCACGTGCAGGGCGCCCTCAGATGGTCCCTGATCCTCCTGTTCATGGTTCTGAAGGCCGGTCTGATCATTGCCTTCTTCATGCACATGGCGTGGGAGCGGCTTTCGCTCGTCACCGCCATTCTGATTCCGCCCGTCGCGGTGCTGGTCTTCGTCACCATCATGTCGGCGGAATCGGACTACACGCTCCTGACCCGCGAGATGTTCTTTGCAGAGGGTACCGTGCCGTGACCGATGGCCGACCCTCCCGCCTCGGCCTGATGGTCGCAGCCGGGATCGGTGGGGTGGCAGCGCTAAGCTGGAGCCTCTGGGCGTTGGTGGCATTGAACGGCGGCCCGTGAGGCGCTCGGTCCGGGCCGCCGCCCCGGCAATGGCCGCGGCGGCGGGACCTGGACAGCCTTATAATCGCGCGGCGGCGGATCAGGGTGCGGCCACGACTTTCCGATACAGGTGCCAGGTGGCGTGCCCCAGGACCGGCATGACGACGATGAGTCCGAGGAGTGCCGGTATCGACCCGAGGACGAGACCGCCCGCGACGATCATGCCCCAGACGGCCATTGGCCCGGGATTGGCGACGACCGATCGGATCGAAGCATCGATGGCGGCATAGACCCCGACATCGCGGTCGAGCAGGAGCGGGAACGAGATCACGCTGATCGACAGGACGAGCACCGCGAACAGGAAGCCGACGCCGACGCCGAGGACGATCATCGTCCATCCAGCAACAGTCGTGAACACGTCGCTAACGAACGCGCCGATCGAGACGGGAGGCTCGGGCCCGAGCGTGACCAGATAGATCCAGTACGCGGCCCCGAGCCAGAGCAGGAAAATTCCAAGCAACAGCAGGCCGAGCCCCAGGATAGAGCCGAACGCCGGCGAGCGGACCACCTTCCAGGCGTCCACCCAGGAAATATCCCGGCCCTCCTCACGACGCCGGCTGATCTCGTACAGGCCGACGGCCGCCGCCGGACCGACCAGCGCGAAGCCCGACACGAGCGGAAAGACCAGTGGCAGCATGTCGTAACCGGCCGCAAGGCGCGAGAGGATCAGGCCCGCGATCGGATAGATGACGCAGATGAAAATCACGTCGGTGCGGTAGGCGCCGAGGTCGTCCCAGCCCTTGGACAGGGCCTGCACAAGGTCATCCGTTCGGATGCGCCGGATCTCGGGAGCGGACGCGAAGATCGGCGTCTCGCCCGAGACCTGCGACGATGCCGGCCGCTCGAACGGCATGTGCACGCCCGCAACGTGTTCCGCGGTCCACTCGAGGGGATTCCGAATGTGCTTTCTGATGGCCATACTCAACCCTCCCGAACCTTTGCTTGTTCGAGGGCCGTGGGCCACCCGTGGCATGCGCCCGCACCGGATGTAGGTCACGGGGAACCGCGACCCACCAGGAATAATATAGCGCGAATCGGGCGCTGTGTCCCACCGATTGCAACGTGCGATCGTCGCACTGCATCCTGTGGGGCGATTACACCGATGTTTGACGCGCCGATCCCGCCATGATCTGCTTGGCGCGGTCCCGTCGCCGATGCATAACGGTAGGGGCACCGTCGAGGAAGAGGGGGCATGGAGTACTTTCTCCAGCAGCTCATCAACGGGCTGACGCTGGGCGCGATCTACGGCCTGATCGCCATCGGGTACACGATGGTCTACGGCATCATCGGCATGATCAATTTCGCCCACGGCGAGATCTACATGATCGGTGCGTTCATCTCCTTCATCGCCTTCCTGGTGCTCGGTGCGATCGGGGTGACGTGGGTCCCGCTGGCGCTCGCGATCGTCCTCGTGGTCGCGATGCTGTTCACATCCGTCTACGGCTGGACGGTGGAACGGCTCGCCTACCGGCCGCTACGCGGCTCCTTCCGCCTCGCACCGCTGATCTCGGCGATCGGCATGTCGATCTTCCTGCAGAATTACGTCCAGCTTCTGCAGGGAGCGCGGGTCAAGCCGTTGCAGCCGATCGTCACCGGCGGGTTCGTTATCATGGAAGGTGGCGGGTTCTCGGTATACCTCAGCTATTTGCAGATCATCATCATCGTCGTGACCACGGTGCTGATGGCGATGTTCTGGGCGATCCTGTCGAGAACCTCGTTCGGCCGCGCGCAGCGCGCATGCCAACAGGACCGGACGATGGCCGGCCTGGTCGGCGTGAACGTCGACCGGACGATCTCGCTCACCTTCGTCGCAGGGGCCGCTCTGGCCGCCGTCGCTGGCCTGATGGTTACGCTCCATTACGGCGTGATCGACTTCTTCATCGGTTTCCTCGCAGGGCTGAAGGCGTTCACCGCGGCGGTGCTCGGCGGCATCGGCTCTCTGCCGGGGGCAATGCTGGGGGGTGTTCTGATCGGCCTGATCGAGGCTTTCTGGTCCGCTTACTTCGATGTCGAATACAAGGACGTTGCAGCGTTCGGCATTCTCATCCTGGTCCTCGTGTTCAAGCCGACCGGCCTCCTTGGCCGGCCTGAGATCGAGAAGGTGTGATGTCGGCGCGAGCCGGCTCCCCCGACTTTCCCGGGATCCTTCGTGATTCGGGGTTGGTCGCTCTTGTGGCGCTCTTCCTTGCCTTTCCGCTGGTCGGATTTCACACGATCGACCAGGGAGGTGGCGCGGGGATGGGAATCGAAACACGGTTCCCGTGGGTTGTGGTGGCGGTGGCGGCCGCCTTCGTCGGGCGCTTTCTGCAACTTGCGCTTCTGCGCACGCACGCGCCGGTCGCGGTCGAGCGATCGCTTTCGCGTCTGGGAGAGGTTTTTCAGCGGAACACCGTCTGGATTGCCGCTGCCGCGATCACTTTCGCCATCGTCCTGCCGATGCTCCCCTTCGCGGACCGACGGCTGGTGGACCTCGCCACGCTGGTCCTGACCTACGTGATGCTCGGCTGGGGGCTGAACATCGTCGTGGGCCTCGCCGGGCTTCTCGATCTCGGCTACGTGGCGTTCTATGCGGTAGGCGCATACAGCTTCGCCCTGTTTGCGTTGCATTTCGACTTCACCTTCTGGATGGCGCTCCCCATCGCCGGGCTGTTCGCGGCCGCGTTCGGTGTCTTGCTCGGCTTTCCGGTACTGCGGCTGCGCGGCGATTATCTCGCCATCGTCACCCTCGGCTTCGGCGAGATCATCCGCATTATCCTGCTGAACTGGTATCCGGTGACGCGCGGCCCGAACGGCATCTCCGACATACCGCGCCCCAGCTTCTTCGGGCTCGAGTTCACGCGGCGGCCAGCCGAGGGCGAGGTCGCCTTCCACGAGTTTTTCGGCCTCGAGTACAGCGGCCTCCACCGCATCGTGTTTCTCTACTACCTGATCCTCGCTCTCGCCTTGATCACCAATCTCTTCACGCTGCGTATCCGCCGGCTGCCGATCGGGCGTGCCTGGGAGGCATTGCGCGAGGACGAGATCGCCTGCCGCACCCTCGGGATCAATCCCACGAACACCAAGCTCTCCGCGTTTGCCATCGGTGCCATGTTCGGGGGCTTCGCGGGCTCGTTCTTCGCGGCCCGTCAGGGCTTCGTCAGCCCCGAGAGTTTCACCTTCGTGGAATCCGCCCTGATCCTCGCAGTCGTCGTGCTCGGCGGCATGGGAAGCCAGGTCGGCGTCGTGATCGCCGCGATCATCCTCGTCGGACTGCCCGAGTGGTTCCGGGATCTGCAGGAGTATCGAATGCTGGTCTTCGGCGGCGCGATGGTGGCGATCATGGTCTGGCGGCCGCGCGGGCTGATCGCCCACCGCGATCCCACGGTCCGGCTCGGCGTGCCGCAACGGCCGGAGCCTTCCGCTTGATCGAGTCGGGTGATCGGGTGCCGCTTCTCGATGTCGAGCATCTGACGATGCGCTTCGGCGGGCTCGTCGCCGTAAACGATCTCGCGTTTCAGGCTTCCGATCGCGAAATCACCGCGATCATCGGCCCGAACGGGGCCGGCAAGACCACCGTGTTCAACTGTCTCACCGGCTTCTACAAGCCGACGGTGGGACGGCTCACGCTCCGGCGCGATGGAACCGAGTTCTATCTGGAGCAGATGGATGGATTCCGAATCGCCCGAGAGGCCGGGGTGGCGCGGACATTCCAGAACATCCGCCTGTTCCCGAGGATGTCGGTCCTCGAGAATCTGATGGTCGCGCAGCACAACACGCTGATGCGGGCGTCGGGCTTCTCTCTGGCGGGGCTGCTCGGCCTGCCGCGCTACACGCGTGCGGAGCGGGAGGCTCTCGACCTCGCTCGCTTCTGGCTCGACCGCGTGAACCTCACCGATCGGGCGGACTGGGATGCGGGCAATCTCCCTTATGGCGCCCAGCGCCGGCTCGAGATCGCGCGCGCCATGTGCACGCGGCCGGTGCTGCTCTGCCTCGACGAGCCGGCCGCGGGGCTCAACGCCCGGGAGTCCTACGAGCTCAACGAACTGCTGATCGACATCCGTGATCGGATCGGCATCGGCGTCCTGTTGATCGAGCACGACATGAGCGTCGTGATGCAGATCTCGGACCATGTCATCGTTCTCGACTATGGCAGGAAGATCAGCGACGGCGACCCGGAGACGGTGCGAAACGACCCGGCGGTGATCCGCGCCTACCTCGGCACCGAGGAAGAAGAAGAGTTGCCGGAGGAAGTGGCGGAAGACCTGCCGCCCGAGATGGTTCGTGCTCTCCGATCGTTCGAAGACCGCCCTCACGAGGAGGACGGGCACTGATGCTGACCGTGCGTGGCGTTCACACCTTCTATGGCAACATCGAAGCCCTCCGCGGCGTCGATCTCGACGTGGCGGCGGGCGAGATCGTGTCGCTGATCGGCGCCAACGGTGCCGGTAAGTCCACATTGCTGATGACGATCTGTGGCAACCCGCGGGCCGCTCGTGGAACGATCTCGTTCGAGGGCGAGGACATCACGCACGAGGAAACCTATCGTATCGTCCGGCGAGGCATCGCCCAGGCGCCGGAGGGACGCCGCATCTTCCCGCACATGACGGTGATCGAGAATCTCCAGCTCGGCGCCCTGGTCGCACCCGAGGAGCATTTCGAAGACGATCTGCGCCGCGTCTTCGAGCTCTTCCCACGGCTCAGGGAGCGTCAGACGCAGCGTGGCGGCACCTTGTCGGGCGGTGAGCAGCAGATGCTGGCAATCGGCCGTGCCCTGATGAGCCGCCCGCGTCTCCTGCTCCTGGACGAGCCCTCGCTCGGGCTGGCGCCTCTGGTGGTGCGGCAGATCTACGATGTGGTGCGCGAGATCAACGAGCAGCAGCATGTCACCATTTTTCTCGTCGAACAGAACGCGTTCAACGCTCTGCGCCTCGCGCATCGGGGCTACGTCATGGTCACTGGGCGCATCACCATGACCGGGACGGGGCGTGAACTGCTCACGAACCGCGAGGTGCGCGCCGCCTACCTCGAAGGCGGGCAACCGACGGTCCGGGTCGGGGGGTGAAGCGGTGATGGAAGAGATGCTTGGAACGTCGGTTCGTGTCTTCGTCGGCGTGACGGTAGTCATTCTTGGCGGGGCAGCGTTTCTCACCGGGCAGGCGATCGCGGGGACGTGGCGGCCGGCCTGGCATACGTTCGTCTATTGCCTGCTGTTGGCGGCCACGTCGCGCTTCTTCATCTATGCGCTCTTCGAAGGCGAACTGCTGTCGCTCTCGGGCTATCTGATCGATGCTCTCGTGCTCGTCGCGATCGGTATGTTCGCGCACCGTGTCACGCACGTCCGGAAGATGACCGCGCAATACCCGTGGCAATATGAGCGGCGGGGGCTGCTCACTTATCGGGAGCGCAATACCGCCTGACCGATCCGCAGTCGCCATTCGGCGGCCGAGCACGAATCCTGGTGCCCGGCTGGCGGTGCACGACGGAAATATGGTAAAAGCGGGCATCCGCGTCGTCTGCGATATTGCCGTCCGGGTCTTCCCATGCGATGACCCGGCGAAATTCGTTCCGGCCAACGAGAGGGCTTTCCCATGTCCGCAGTCAACGCTGCGACCCGCTCCGTCACCGACGGCTTCTTCACTTCGGACTTGGCCGACGTCGATCCGGAGATCAATGGCGCCATCGCAGGTGAGCTCGCGCGGCAGCAGGACCAGATCGAGCTGATCGCGTCCGAGAACATCGTCTCGAAGGCTGTGCTCCAGGCGCAGGGCTCGGTGCTGACGAACAAGTATGCCGAAGGATATCCCGGCCGCCGCTATTACGGCGGGTGCGAGTTCGTCGATGTCGCCGAGCGGCTGGCGATTGAGCGTGCGCGGCAGCTCTTCGGCTGCGCCTTCGCGAACGTGCAGCCGCACTCGGGGGCACAGGCAAACCAGGGCGTCTTCCTCGCCCTGGTGCAACCGGGCGACGCCGTGCTCGGAATGTCGCTCGCGGCCGGCGGCCATCTGACCCA
Organism: Alphaproteobacteria bacterium; assembly: GCA_029268305.1. Classification (GTDB taxonomy): domain Bacteria; phylum Pseudomonadota; class Alphaproteobacteria; order JAJUGE01; family JAJUGE01; genus JAJUGE01. The sequence continues at coordinate 25,154 of JAJUGE010000014.1, read as the reverse complement.
CGGGGCGGCGCCGAACCTCTCCGGCAAGTGGTTCAAGGCGGTGCAGTACGGCGTCCGGCGGGACGACGCCCGCATCGACTTCGACGAGGTCGAGCGGCTGGCGAAGGAGCACAAGCCGAAGCTGATCATCGCCGGCGGCTCCGCCTACCCGCGGATCATCGACTTCGAGCGGTTCCGCGCCATCGCCGACGATGTCGGGGCGTACTTCATGGTCGACATGGCCCATTTCGCCGGGCTGGTCGCTGCCGGCGTGCATCCGAGCCCGCTCCCCTACGCCGATGTCGTCACGACCACGACGCACAAGACACTGCGCGGTCCGCGCGGCGGCATGATCCTGTCGAACAACGAGGAGATCGGAAAGAAGATCAATTCGGCGATGTTCCCGGGCTTGCAGGGGGGACCGCTGATGCACGTCATTGCGGCTAAGGCCGTCGCCTTCAAGGAGGCGCTGCAACCGTCCTATCGCACCTATTGCGAGCGGATCGTCGAGAATGCGCGCGTATTGGCCGAAACACTCCGTGAGAACGGGCTCGACATCGTATCCGGCGGTACCGACACTCACCTGATGCTGGTGGACCTTCGGCCGATGGGCCTCACCGGCAAGGTGGCCGAGACGGCGCTGGAGCGGGCCGGGCTGACCTGCAACAAGAACGCGATCCCGTTTGATCCGGAGAAGCCGGCGATCACCTCGGGCCTTCGGGTCGGTACGCCGGCCGGGACCACTCGCGGCTTCGGAGTCGAGGAGTTCCGATCGGTCGGCCGGATGATCGTCGATGTGCTGAAGGAGCTCCGGGACAATCCCGAGGGCAACCGTGCGGCCGAAGCCGCGACGCGCGAGCAGGTCCGGGCGCTCTGTGAGCGGTTCCCGATCTACAGGTAAGTTCTCGGTGGGGGAGGGGCGCGATGCGATGTCCGTTCTGTCAGCATGAGGATACGCAGGTAAAGGATTCGCGCCCCACCGAAGACAATACCGCGATCCGCCGCCGGCGCTTCTGCCCGGCTTGCGGCGCGCGGTTCACGACCTTCGAGCGGGTCTATCTGCGCGATCTGACCGTCGTGAAATCGAACGGCGCTCGCGAGCCCTTCGACCGGGAAAAGGTGGAGCGATCGATGCGAGTCGCGCTCCGCAAGCGGCCGGTCGAGGAGGAGCGGGTGCAGCGGGTGGTGAACAGCCTGGTCCGTCAGCTCGAGACTTCGGGCGAGACGGAGATCCCTGCGGCCCGGATCGGCGAGATGGTGATGACGGCTCTAGCCACACTCGATCCCGTAGCCTATGTGCGGTTCGCGTCGGTCTATCGCAATTTCCGCGAGGCCAAGGATTTTGAAGATTTCATCGGGACCATCGGCGGGCCCGGAGACTGACTCCGTCGAGGAGCGGCGCGACCAGCACCACATGATGCAGGCGCTGCGGCTGGCAGAGCGCGGCCTCGGCTGCGTCTGGCCGAACCCTGCGGTCGGCTGCGTCATCGTCGCAGGAGGTGCGGTCGTCGGCCGAGGCTGGACACAGCCAGGTGGGCGGCCACACGGGGAGACGGAGGCGCTCGCCCGCGCAGGAGGGGCCGCTCGCGGCGCTACGGCATACGTCTCGCTGGAGCCGTGTAACCACTGGGGCCGCACGCCGCCTTGCACCGGGGCGCTGATCGAGGCGGGCATCGGCCGCGTCGTAGTCCCGATAGAGGATCCGGACCCGCGGGTGTCCGGCTCCGGCATCGCGCGCCTGCGCGGCACCGGCATCGAGGTGCGCAGCGGCGTTTGCCCTGACGAAGCGCGTGCCGTCAACGCCGGCTTTTTCATGCGGATCCGGGAAGGGCGCCCCCTCGTCACTCTCAAGGCGGCGACTTCGCTGGACGGCCGCATCGCCACCCGGACCGGCGAGAGCCAGTGGATTACCGGACCGCTGTCGCGCCAGCGCGCGCACATGCTCCGGGCGCAGCACGATGCGGTCATGGTCGGTGCCGGTACGGCAGTAGCTGACGATCCGGCGCTGACCTGCCGTCTGCCCGGGCTCGAGGAGAGATCCCCGGTCCGCATCGTCGTCGACGGCAGCTTGCGCCTCCCGCTTACCAGTCGACTGGTTGCGACCGCGGGCGATGTGCCCACCTGGATCGTATGCCGTGAAGATGCCGATCCCGTGCGCATGAAGGGCTTCGAGGCGGCCGGCGTCGAACTCCTTCGCGTTGCACCCGATGACACCGGCCGGCCCGACCTGGGCGCAGCGCTCCGGGCGCTCGGCGACCGTGGCGTGACGCGCCTTCTGGTCGAGGGCGGCGGCGTGCTGGCCGCCGCGCTGCTTCGCGCGGAACTGATCGACCGATTGCTCTGGTTTCGTGCGCCGCTTCTCCTCGGCGGCGACGGTCTGCCGGCGATCGCCGGCTTCGGCCTGGAGCACCTCACCGAGGCGACGCGGCTCGTCCGCACCTCCGTAGAGGAAGTCGGCGACGACCTGCTGGAAACCTACGCACGGGCAGCTTAGCTTTCAGCCATGTACACCGGAATCATCACCGACATCGGATCCGTGCGTGCCGTCGATCACGGGGGCGATACCCGCTTCGAGGTCGCCACGTCGTGGGACACGAGCGACATCGAGATCGGCGCCTCCGTCGCCTGTTCCGGCCCCTGCTTCACGGTGACGGAGAAGGGACCGGGCTGGTTCGCGTTCACCGCGTCGGCCGAGACTCTCTCCCTGACGACGCTCGGCGGCTGGAGCGTCGGGCGCCGGGTCAACCTCGAGCGCTCGTTGCGGCTGGGAGACGAGATGGGCGGCCATTTCGTATCGGGTCACGTGGACGGAGTCGCGCACATCATCGACCGCCGGGAGGAGGGCGACAGTGTCCGCTTCACCATCTCCGCGCCGTCGGATCTGATGCGCTTCGTGACCCGGAAGGGATCGGTGACCCTCGACGGCGTCGCTCTGACGGTGAACGAGGTGAGCGGGGACAGCTTCGGCGTGAACGTCATCCCGCACACCCAGCAAGCGACGACCTTCGGTGCCGCCGCGGTGGGCGATGCGGTGAATATGGAAATCGATATGCTGGCGCGCTACGTTGCGCGGCTTGTCGAAAAGGGTTGAGCGTGACGAACGAACTGGACGACCTCAAACGGGTCAACAAGAAGAGCCTGACGCGGTCTGCCGAAGACCTCGCCTTCCTGTCACCTGCCGACGAGATCATCGAGGAGGCGCGTAACGGCCGGATGTTCATCCTCGTCGACGACGAGGATCGCGAGAACGAGGGCGATCTCGTCATCCCGGCGCAGATGGCGACGCCTCAGGCGATCAATTTCATGGCACGATACGGCCGCGGCCTGATCTGCCTCGCGATGACGAGCGAGCGCATACGCAAGCTCGGACTGCCGATGATGCCGCGCGATAACCGGCAGCGGCAGTCGACCGCCTTCACCGTTTCGATCGAGGCGCGGGAAGGTGTCACCACCGGCATCTCGGCGCCCGATCGTGCCCGGACGATCGCGGTCGCTATCGATGCCAGCAAAGGGCCGGAGGACATCGTGACCCCGGGCCACATCTTCCCGCTGGAGGCACGTGACGGAGGCGTGCTCGTCCGCGCCGGCCACACCGAGGCTGCCGTCGACATCGCTCGCCTCGCGGGCCTCAATCCGGCCGGCGTCATCTGCGAGATCATGAACGACGACGGTCATATGGCGCGTCTGCCGGATCTGGTCCGCTTCGCCCAGTATCACGGCCTGAAGATCGGCTCGATCGCCGACCTGATCGCATACCGGCGCAGGTACGATCGCACCATCGAGCGACTCATAGAGACCGAGCTCGTCAGCGACTATGGCGGCGAGTTCCAGATGATCGTCTACAGCAACAAGATCCAGTACGCCGAGCACATCGCCCTTGTGAAAGGCGACATTTCCGGCCCGGAGCCGGTACTGGTGCGGATGCACGCCATCAACGTGCTCGAGGACATCTTGGGCGATCGCCGTCACAACCGGGGTGACGAGTTGCACCGTGCGATGGAGGCTATCGGCGCGGTGGGACGCGGCGTGATCGTTCTGATCCGCGAGCCGCGTCTGACGGCCATCTCCGACCGGATCACCGCCGAACTCCGCAATCGCCAGAACGGCCAACCTCACGAGTTGCGCGACTATGGGGTCGGCGCGCAGATTCTCCTGGACCTCGGGGTTCGTGACATGATCCTGCTCTCGAACACCCGGCGCACGATCGTCGGACTCGAAGGTTATGGCCTCCGCGTCATCGAGCAGCGGCCGATCACTCAACCGCAGGAGCCGTAATGGCGATCAGGCTCGATCCGGCGCCGCACATCATGCTTGTCGTGGCGCCCTACTACCGCGAGATCACCGAACAGCTCGTCGAGGGCGCGACGGCGGAGATCGAGGCCGCAGGCGGCACGTGGGAACGGTTCGACGTCGCCGGCGCCTTCGAGATTCCGGTGGCCGTCGCGATCGCCATGGAGGCGAGCGAGCGGGATCCCGCCCGCCACCGCTTCGACGGCTATGTGACGCTCGGCTGCGTCATCCGCGGCGAGACCAGCCACTACGATCTGATCTGCGAGGAAACCGCGCGGGCCGTGCAGGACCTCGCGGTGTCGCGCCGAGCCGCGATCGGTTTCGGCGTGCTGACATGCGAGAACGGTGAGCAGGCGCGGGTGCGCGCCGCCGTGGATCGCAAGAACAAGGGTGGCGAAGCGGCGCGAGCATGTCTCGAAACGCTTCGCCTGAAGAGACATTTCAATCTGTACCCACGGTGATCATTCGGTGAGACCGTCTCAGGAACCTGACCGTGCCGCGAGCCGGCGGCGGTTCGCCCGCCTGGCCGCGGTACAGGCGCTCTATCAGGCGGATCTGAACCGTGAGTCGATCGAGCGGGTCCTGACCCAGTTTCTGCGCCACCGGGTCGGACAGGAGGACGAAGGCGTGATCCTCAACGCCGACATCGACTTCTTCACCAGCGTCGTGCGCGGTGTCGCCGCGAACAAGCCGGACCTCGATCGACGCATCACCGCCGCCCTTACCAGCGGACGTGATCTCGAGCGGATGGAGGTCGTCCTGCGTGCCATCCTGCAAGCGGGCGCCTTCGAGCTCTGCCACCGGCCGGAGATCCCGACCAAGGTCGTCATCACCGAGTATGTCGACATCGCGGGCGACTTCTTCTCGGAGAACGAGGCGGGGCTCGCCAACGGTGTGCTCGACAGGATCGCAAAGGCAGTGCGCGGCGAGCCGGCGGCGGACGGCGGGGGGTGAGCGGCGAAGCGCCTCGGGCGGGCGAATTCGAGCTGATTCGCCGCTACTTCGCGCCCCTGGCCGCAACCCATCCCGCCGGGCTCGGTCTCGAGGACGATGCGGCCGTCTTCTCGCTTCCGCCTGGGCGGGAGATCGTCGTTACCACCGATACGATGGTGGAGGGGGTGCACTACCCCGTGGGGGAGGCGGCGGACTTCGTCGCACGCAAGCTCCTGCGCGTGAATCTCTCCGATCTGGCGGCAATGGGCGCTCGGCCTGAGGTTTATTTCCTGAATACCGCCTGGCCGCCTGGTCTCGACGAGAATTGGATCGCAGCGTTCGCCGCGGGACTGGCCGCGGACCAGGAAGAGTTCGGCATTGCATTGGCCGGCGGCGACACCGTAGCGACATCCGGACCGGCGGTGTTCACGCTCTCCGCGCTCGGAAGCGTCGAAGCGGGGCGAGCCCTGCGGCGCGGGGGGGCGGCGGTCGGCGACCTCGTCTATGTTTCCGGCACGATCGGCGACGGAACGCTGGGGCTGGAGGTCGCGTTGAGCCGGAAACTTGAGGGGCCAAGCCTTCGGCAACTGGAGGAGTTGCACCGCCGCTACCGCCTGCCGGATCCCCGGCTGGCACTGGGCGCCGCGCTCGCTTCGTCCGGCGGCGGGACGGATGTGCACGCGGCCGCCGATGTTTCCGACGGCCTCGTGGCTGATCTCGGCCATATCTGCGCCGCGTCGCGGGCCGGAGCGCTGATCAGGGCGGAGGCGGTGCCGCTCTCCGACGCCGCCAGGGCCGCCCTGGCGCGCAACCCGTCCTTGCTGGCGCGACTCGTCACCGGCGGCGACGATTACGAGCTGGTATTCACCCTGGCTCCCCCGGCGGCCGAGCGGATCGAGGCACTTGCCGAGCGCCTCGGCACGCCGGTCACGCGGATCGGCGAGATCGTGCCGGGCGCGGCCGTTTCCGTCGTGGACGGGGCGGGACAGGAACTCCCGCTGGCGGTGGCTGGCTACCGTCACCGCTGACAGAGGCCGCCGTTAACGCCCGCTTGAAGGTTGGGGCGCTAAACCGCCGGCCATGGGAAAGATCCTGATCGGCATTGTCGCGCTGCTCTTCCTCGCCGGCGGAGCAGGAAGCTACGTGTTCTTTCTGGCGGAGGCAGCGGACGAAGCGCAGCCGGCCGAGGTCGTCCGGCGGCCGGCACCCGCTTTCGTGCCGATGGATCCCCTCACTCTGTCAGCGATCCGCGCCGACGGCGTGCGTGGACTGGTTGGCTTCCGAATCGTGCTCGAGCTCGCAGACGGACGAAGCCCCCTCGAAGTGAAGCAGTGGATGCCGCGCTTCGAGGATGCGTTCGTGACGGAGCTCGCCTCGCTCCTCGCCGTCGACTGGCCGGGCGGGGGGCCGATCGACTTCGACATAGCCCGAGCGCGGTTGCTACGGGAGAGCGAGCGCGTGATCGGCATCGGCGTGGTCGCTAACGTGCTCTTCGAGCAGGTTCAGGTCCGAATCCTCTGAACGGCTGAAGCGATCTAGGCCGACGTCGGATCGAGCTGATAGAGCCAGGTCTCGCTGAGCGCGTGGCCGCCGCCGCTGAGGTAGAGCCGCAGCTCGACCACCTCGTCCCGAGCAGGGGCCACGTCGAACTGCGCGCGCCAGCGCTTGGTTCCCGGAACGGGTTCGGTGAAGACGTACGAAACCTCGCCATGCGAGCTATCCACCACCGCTTCCGGCCTGACGTTCGGACCGAGGTCCGTGAGCGGCCCCCCCTCGAATTCGACCACGAACTTGCGGAGACCGGGCGGACGGGGCTTGCCGGGCTCACCGCCGCGACCCATTCGGGTGGCCACGGCTCTGGCGATGCCGCTTGCCGGATAGGGCTCGTCCGCGAGCCAGTGCAACCGGTAACGATAAGCGAACGAGGCGCCCGCCACCGCCGGCGCCTCCGGGACCCAGAACACCCCGATATTGTCGTGGATCTCGTCGTCGGTCGGGATCTCGATGCACTGGATCGAACCGCGGCCCCAGTCGCCCAGTGGCTCCACCCAGAGGCTCGGCCGCCGCTCATATCGAACGCCGTCGAGATAGTTCTCCGAATCGCGATCGCGCTGAAGGAGACCGAAACCCCGCGGGTTCTCGTCCGAAAAGGCGGACGCGCGGGTGACTGCCGGGTTGTTAAGCGGCCGCCAGATCCGCTCGCCGGCGCCAGTATCCATCGCCAACCCGTCGGAATCGTGAACGTCCGGCCGCCAGTCCTTGAGACGCTCGCGTCCGTACTCGGCGAACCAGAACATGGAGGTGAGGGGCGCTATGCCGAGCCGAGCGATGTCTCCCCGCAGAAACAGCCTCTTCTCGATGTCCATCACGACGCCTTCCGTGCGCCGGATCTCGAACCGGTACGCTCCACTGATGCGCGGTCCGTCGAGCAGCGCATGCACGACCACCGGATCCTCGTCGCTCTCGGCCGGCGAGATGTAGAACTCGAGGAACTCCGGGAACTCCTCAGGCCCGGGCACCGCCGTGTCGACGGCGATGCCGCGTGCGGAGAGGCCGTACTGCCCGAGCTCGCCGATCGCCCGGAAATAGGAGGCACCGAGGAACGCGACCCAGTCCTGGGTGCGCCAGTCGGGTCGGGAGTTGGACTCGTGCAGTCGAAAGCCGGCGAAACCCGCGTCCGCCGGCAATTGCCGGGCGATGCTGTCTTCGGGGATCGAGAAATAGTCGGGTGAATAGAGGATCTCGCGCGCACTTCCTCCCGAGACCGCGAACATGCGCACCTGGGTCGGGAAGTAGTTACCGAGGTGGAAGAAGGTGACCGGGTAAGCGCCGCGTTCGGCGTAGAGCGCATTCTGCCGTCGGAAATCGATCTGGCCGTGCACGGCATAGTCGATCTGCGCGACGATCTCCGGGAGGGGGCGCCGCGGAGTCCGATAAGGTTCGCTGGCCAGAAGCCGGGCGCGCTCGGCCAGTTGGTCGAAGTCGAACGGATTCGCCGGTCCGAACTCGAGACGCGAGGTGCCGGGTGGCTCTGCGGCCATTACCCGGAGGGGCAGGAACGCACTCGCTGCAGCGCTCGCTGCCGACGCGAGAACGGTTCGTCTGCCGACGCGGAAACTCATCCTGGAAACCTCTCCAAGGGTCGTGACGGGTCGCAAGCGGGTGGCATGATTGCCCAGGGGCAATGCAACGATAAAGCTCCCCCACGACCGCACAAGACGGCTTCGGGGGCGATTCTGTTCCCGCGGATTGCGATATGAGGGTCGCACGGCATCAAACCGCAATTTTTCTGACGATCTACGCTGCCCAAGGGATCAGCAGAACTCTATCGGCAGCACAATTCCGAACGTTTGCTTGGAATAAAATGCTACAGCACCACCGCGAGGCGGCTGATTCTGTTGTTGCAGGCGGACTTCCTCCGTATCGTTCTTTATCCACAACAGGATCGTGAACCACAGAAGATGAGTCGACTGCCGATCTTCTCAATTTCCGCACCGTCAAAAGCTGATGCCGCCACCATGCGCCCGCGGTAACAGTGCGACCGCTTAAGCTTCTTCTCGCCGCCTCGCTGGTCCTCCCCACAGCGGTCGCGGGGGCGGTGGGCTACTGGTCCTACAATCAGGTGTTGGACGACGCCGAGGTCCGTTCTCGACAAACGGCGTTCATTCTTCGCGAGCACGCGCTCCGGGTCTTCGAAGCGCAGGAGAGCGCGATCGCTTCGATCGACGGCCGTATCGCGGGCATGAGCTGGGACGACATAGAGCGATCGGCGGAGATTCACGAACTCCTCAGGTCGATGCGTGACAGCTCTCCCCACATCGACGGCCTGTGGTTGGTGCGGCCGGAGGGCAGGGCGGCGAACAGTGCGGATTTTTTTCCGGTGCCGCACACCGAACCGACCGACCGCGAGTATTTCCGGATCTTGAAGGAACGAGACATCACGCACCTCGGGGAGATGATCCGCGGCTACCTGAAGGGGAATCTGAACTTCAACCTCAGCAGGCGACGCTCCAGCGTCGATGGCGATTTCGACGGTCTGATCCTGGTGACGATCTCTCTGTCTTACTTCGAGGCATTCTGGCGCGACATCCTCGGTGACGACCTTCACGTCGCGTCAATTCTCCGCCAGGACGGCAAGATCCTGGCCCGGTTTCCGGGGCTCGGCACGGTCCCCCAACAGATACCTGCGGCGTCCCCTTTTTTCTCGGGCATAGGAAGTCACGGTAGCGGGACTTACGTCGCGCGGTCCGCAGCTGACGGGCGGGAGCGAATCTACTCCTACGCGAGGCTCGGAACTTTCCCGGCTTATCTCGTGATCGGGTTCGATCGGGCATCGGTCCTGAAGGCGTGGTGGCGCGAGATCGCGGTCATTGCCGCCCTGGCGGCCGTGATCACCCTGATGCTGACGGCGGCGGCCCGAGCCGCGATGCGACGTCAGAACCTGCTGCACCAGGAAATCACGCGCCGCCGGGCGGCCGAGAGCAATCTGATCGCGAAGGAAGAGCACGTCGCCGCTCTCGAGCGGGCCGAGGCGGAGCTTCGGGAGAGCGAGGAAAGGTTCCGCGCCCTCTTCGAGACGTTGACCGAGGGCGTCTTGTACTTCGATGCCCGAGGCCGGATCGTCTCGGGGAATGCCGCGTCCGAGGGGATACTGGGGCTCACCGCTAACGAGATGAGGCACCGACCTCACGGTGACCCCCGTTGGCTGGTGGTAGAAGCGGACGGGAGGGAATGCCTGCCCGATCAGCAGCCGACCTTCGTTGCGTTACGCACCGGAAGCATCGTTCGTGACCGGTTGCTCGGCGTCTACAACCCCACGCGCGGCGAGCGCCGGTGGTTGAAGGTCACCGCGATCCCGCAGCGCTCGGGAGAAGGCGAACTCGTCGGAGTGTTCAGCGTGTTCAGCGACGTGACGGAGCAGCTTCGCACGCAGCAGGCCCAGGACCTGCTGATTCGCGAGGTCGACCATCGTGCCAAGAACGCGCTCGCGGTGGTGCAGGCGATCCTTCGGCTCACCCGGGCCGAAACCATCCGGGAGTTCATCCAGGCAGTCGAAGGGCGTGTGGCGGCGATGGCGCGCGCGCATACGCTCCTGGCGAAGAGCCGGTGGGAAGGTGCGGACCTGAGGAGCCTGATCGAGGAGGAGCTCGCGCCATACCGACCGGTGAACGGTGCGACCTTGCATGTCGAAGGTCCCGATCTCGTTCTCCAGACCGATGCCACGCAGGCGATCGGCATGGTCATACACGAGCTTGCCACCAATGCGGCCAAGTACGGCGGATTGGCGAACCCTCAGGGAGAACTGATGGTCACGTGGAAGATCCGGCAAGGCGACGGATCACTGGAGCTCCTGTGGAGCGAGACCGCCGGCCGCAAGATCGAGGCACCGTCGAGAAGCGGCTTCGGCTCGTCCTTGATCCGGTCGACGATAGAAGGCCAGCTCGGCGGGGAGCTCGAGACGAGGTGGCAAGAAAAAGGCTTGGAAGCCGTGATCCGCATTCCGCCTCGTCACGTCACCCGCGGTTCGAACTTGGTCGTCCCTTCCACCACGCCGGAGCCGCTCACACGGACACGGCAGTTTCAGGGGATGCGGGTGCTTCTCGCCGAGGACAATGCCGCCGTGGCTCTCGAGCTGGTCGACCTGCTGAAAGAGTTCGGTTGCGATGTCATCGGCCCGGCGGCACAGCTCGACGCAGCGGCGCGTCTGGCGCTGGCCGAGCCTGTCGACCTCGCGCTCCTCGATGTCGACCTGCAGGGGCAAGCTGTCTTCCCGGTGGCGGACCTTCTCGAAAGCTTCGGTGTCCCGGTGGTCTTCTGCACCGGGTTCGGTGATCCGGAAGCCGGACAACTCGGGAGGCGGGACCATGTCCCCGTGGTCCGCAAGCCGTTCGCCCGCGACGAGCTCGCGCGCGCTATGGCGGCCGCAAAGAGGGCCGCCACGACCGTGAAACGCGCGACGGGCTGAGCTGCATCATTCTGTCAGGCGCCCTCTGGTCTGTCGGCAAGGGCGCCGCGCCGGAGGGCATCCGGCCGCCGCCTTGTCTGGCCGCGGCATCTCTCCCATACTCGCCCGGAAAATGCGGTGAGAGGAGCGTCTGAGCCATGTCCGACGAGCGAATCCCGGTTCCGGAAGCCTTCGCGAAGTCTGCCATTGTCGACAAGGCCGGTTACGATCGGATGTACCGGCAGTCGATCGAGGATCCCGAGGGCTTCTGGGGAGAGCACGGCAAGCGGATCGACTGGTTCAAGCCCTACTCGAAGATCAAGGACGTGTCCTACGACAAATCCGATCTGCACATCCGCTGGTTCTATGACGGCACGCTGAACGCCTCCTACAATTGCCTCGACCGGCATCTGGAGAAACGGGGCGATCAGACCGCGATCATCTGGGAGGGGGACGACCCCTCGGTCGACAAGAAGATCACCTATCGCGAGCTGCACCGCCAAGTCTGCAAGTTCGCGAACGTCCTGAAGTCGCTGGGTGTCCGGAAGGGCGATCGGGTGACGATCTACCTGCCGATGATCCCGGAGATTGCCGTCGCCGTGCTCGCCTGCGCGCGCATCGGCGCCATCCATTCCGTCGTGTTCGGCGGGTTCTCGCCCGAAGCGCTTGCGGGTCGGATCCAGGATTGCGACAGCAGCATCGTCATCACCGCCGACGAGGGTGTGCGCGGCGGGCGCAAGATTCCGCTCAAGGCGAATACGGACGAAGCGCTGGAAGAGGCTCCCTCCTGCACGACATGCGTCGTTGTGCGCCATACGGGCGGAGAGATCCCTTTCCGGGAAGGCCGCGACCGCTGGTATCACGAACTGATGGAATCGGCCTCGGAAGACTGCCCGCCGGAGGAGATGAACGCGGAGGACCCGCTGTTCATCCTCTACACGTCCGGTTCGACCGGAAAGCCGAAGGGCGTGCTGCACACGACCGGCGGGTACATGGTGTTCGTCTCGATGACGCATCAATACGTGTTCGACTATCGGGACGGCGAGGTTTACTGGTGCACGGCCGACGTCGGCTGGGTCACCGGTCACAGCTATATCCTTTACGGACCGCTCGCCAATGGCGCCACCTCGCTGATGTTCGAGGGCGTGCCGAACTACCCCGACGCCAGCCGCTTCTGGCAGGTCTGCGACAAACATCGTGTCTCGATCTTCTATACCGCTCCTACCGCGATCCGCGCATTGATGCGAGAGGGCGAGGGGCCCGTGAAGAAGGCCAGCCGAAAGAGCCTGCGGCTGCTCGGCAGCGTCGGTGAGCCGATCAACCCGGAAGCATGGCTCTGGTACTACAATGTGGTTGGCGAGCGGCGTTGCCCGATCGTCGATACCTGGTGGCAGACGGAAACGGGCGGAATACTCATCACACCTCTGCCGGGTGCGATCGACCTCAAGCCCGGCTCCGCGACCCTGCCGTTCTTCGGCGTGCGGCCGGCGATTGTCGACGACAGCGGAAAGGAACTGGAGGGGGCGGCCGCGGGCAATCTATGCCTCCAGGATTCCTGGCCCGGTCAGATGCGGACGGTCTACGGCGACCATCAACGATTCATCGATACCTATTTCACGATGTTCCCGGGCCGGTATTTCACCGGCGACGGCGCACGCCGCGACGAGGACGGCTACTGGTGGATCACCGGCCGCGTCGATGACGTCATCAACGTCTCCGGCCACCGGCTGGGCACCGCCGAGGTCGAGAGCGCGCTCGTCGCGCATCCGAAGGTGGCGGAAGCCGCCGTGGTCGGTTACCCCCACGACATCAAGGGCCAGGGGATCTATGCGTATGTGACGCTCGTCGCCGGCGAGGAGCCGAGCGAGGAGCTACACAAGGAGCTCGTCCAATGGGTGCGGCACGAGATCGGCCCGATCGCTTCGCCCGATCTGATTCAATGGGCACCGAGCCTGCCGAAGACCCGCTCGGGCAAGATCATGCGCCGTATTCTGCGGAAGATCGCCGAGAACGATTATTCCAATCTGGGCGACATCTCGACGCTGGCAGAGCCCGGTGTGGTCAGTGACTTGGTCGAGCAACGCATGAACCGCTGACGGACGGCCGGGCCCCTACGTCGCTCTTCGAGGTTCCTCCTCGGGAGCGGTGGGGTGCGGCCGGTCTACCGGCGCTCAGCAATGTCCCTGATAGGTTACGCGGTATAGGCCGCCGCCGAACCGGTTCTCGGCCTGGCTTTCGGCCCGATCGGTGAGCGAATAGCCGGAAGCGCAGAGACCCGCCGCCGCCAGTTCCCGCGCGAGCGCCTGCCGGCGCCACGCCTCGCCCTGCTCCTGGCGGTTCGGAAACAGGTCATAGCTCTCGTCGACGTACGCGAACGTCTGCCCTTCGCCCGTTACGAGGCTGTCCTGGGGAGCAGCGCAAGCCGTGAGTGCGAGCACGCCGCCCGCGAGGATCGCCACCTTTTTCAATCCGAAGTTCCTCCCACCCCTGATCCGACCCACGTCGCCGCATCCCAACAATCTAGCGCAGAACCGCGGCCCCAGGAATGCACCCGGGTTCACATGACCGCCATGACTTCGAGACTGCCGTCCCAGATCATCGTAATGGCGACATAGACGATGATCGCCAGACCGACATAGGCGATCCAGCTGAAGCGGTGGAGGAGGCGGGCGATGAAGGTGGCGGCGAAGCCCATCAACGCCACCGAGAGCGCCAGGCCGACGATCAGCACCCATGCATGCTCGCGGGCTGCGCCGGCAACCGCGATGACGTTGTCCAGCGACATCGTCACGTCCGCCACGAGGATCTGCGTCACCGCCTCACGCATGGACTTCCGCGGTTTCGCTCCGGAATTGGCGTCGTCCCTCTCGTCTTCGAGGTGCTCGACCGCGACCTCTTCTTGTTGCGCGGCGTTTTCTCGCAGCTCTCGCCACAGCTTCCACGAGACCCAGAGCAGCAGGAGCCCGCCCGCCACCATCAGCCCGATGATCTGCAGCAGCTGAACCGTGAAGGCGGCGAAGATGATCCGCAAGATGGCGGCGGCGGCGATGCCGATGAATATCGCGCGGCGTCTGAGCTCTGGTTCGAGACCGGCGGCCGCCATGCCGACGACGATCGCGTTGTCACCGGCCAGCGCAATATCGATCGCGAGCACCGATAGAAGCGCCGTGAGCTCACCCACCGTAATGATTTCCAGCATGCATCCTGACCAACTGCCGGCCAGGCCGAGCCGGATGAGAATCTGCGTAACGGCTCAGGCAAGGCCTTCGCCGAAAAAAATCCGGTCTGGGTTGATCCGCCCCGGCCCCGGCGGATCGTCTGGAAGTACGTGCGACATGGGCAGAGCGGCGGCCATGTTCAATGCCTTAGCAGCCGGCCGCCGGTGGATTATCGCTGCAAGACAGAATTTTTTTCCGACGCCGTCTTCGCCGCGGTAGGAGGAGCGGGTTATCGACAACGGACGCAGAGGGAAGCGAGCGTGACTACGACCTTGTGGGTTGCCTTGGGAAGCGCCATCGGCGGCGCCGCGCGATACTGGTGTTCCGGGCTGATCGCGAGCCGGGCCGGCGAGGCGTTCCCTTGGGGGACCCTCGCGGTGAACGTCGTGGGTTCGGTGGCGATCGGTCTGTTCGCGACGCTCAGCGCAGCGGAGGGTCGCTGGCTGCTTCCGCAGGAAGCGCGCCAGTTCGTGGCGGTCGGGCTGCTCGGCGGGTTCACGACCTTCTCGTCGTTCAGCCTTCAGACGTTCGCGCTGTTCAACGACGGCGAGTGGCTGGCGGCGGCGGTGAACATTGTCGCCTCCGTCGCGCTCTGCATGCTGGGAGTCTGGCTCGGTCACACCGTGGGCGTGCAGCTCAACCGTTGAGGCGCGATCTCGCGCACTCTTCGTGCACGCCTCTGTCGGTATCGACGCCTGGCTTCGGCCGTCGCAGGACGATCGCGGCGGCCAGGATCTCCAGACCGAGACAGACCATCAGCACGGCGTCGTACGAACCTGACCAGTCGCGGAGAATGCCGAGGCCGCCCGGGCCGAAGGCGAATGCGAACTGGTTGAACCCGACCATCATTCCGACCACCCGGGCAAAGTGGGCAGCCGGAAACTCCCGCTGGACGACGAGCGGCGGCAGGCTGATCAGGTTGCCGACCCCGAGCCCGACGAGCAGACATCCCGTGTAGAGCGCCCAACGGGCATCGACGGCCAGAAGCAGGATCAGGCCCGCGCTCTGGACCAGAAAGTTGCCGCAGGCGGCGGTACGCGGATCGATCCTGTCTACGAACAGCCCGGTCCCGAGCCGCCCGGCGATGGCGGCGGTAGTGGTCAGGCTCACCGCCCACCCCGCTGCCGCGACGCCGATCCTCGGGGACAGGAAGGCGACCTGATGGGTGAGAAAGCCCACCTGCGCGAATAGGCCGAGGGCGAAGGGGACAGCCACCGTCTGAAAGCGCGCGGAAGCGAAGACCTTTCCTCCCTGCCAGGGGATTTCCATGGCCGCCCTTTCCGAGGCGGCGACTTCGCGACACTCGACTTCCAGCTCTCGCGGTTGCGGCGGGCGCAGGACCAGGGCGACGGCTGGAACGAGCGTGAGCACGGCGGCGGTGCTGACGACGAGGACGGCGGTGGCGAACCCCGCCGCCTCGATCAGCATGATGAGCAGCGGTGCTCCGGCCACGCCACCGAAACTGGCACCGTTCAGGGCGAGACTGACCGCGAGCCCGCGCCTGCGATCGAACCAGACCGCGATGATCGCGTTCACGGCGGCCCCGCTCATGCACGCCCAGCCGAGCGACATCACGAGAAAGCCCGCGTATACGTGCCACGGCTCGGCCGCGAGGCCGAGCGACGACACGCCCGCGGCCATGATCAGCGTGCCGGCCGCGACCACGCGGCGTTGGCCGAATCGCTCCATCAGGCTGCCGAGCGAGAGGATCGCGACACCCCCTGCGAGGTAATACAGGGTGATGGCGGACGAAATCGACGCGATCGACCATCCGTGCAGGTCGCGGAGTGCGGCGAGGTAGATCCCGGGGCCATAGAAGCCGAGCGCCCAGGCGAAGAAGGCGAGCAGGAAGGCGACGAGAACGACACGCCAGCCGTGGTAGGATCCTTGCACCATGCTCGTGGGAGCGTACCGGCCGACAGCGTGCGTCGAAACCCGCTTGTTACGCGGCTAGGCTGGCGAACGCTCCATCAGTGCGGCGAAGAAGCCGTCGGTGCCATGGCGCGCCGGCGTCAGACGCAGCCACTTGTCGCTTCCGCACGAAAGCCCGGCAGGAGGCGGAACGGGGCGGAACCCGGGATGCTCCTGGAGAAAAGCGTCGACGCAATCCTCGTTCTCGCGCCGGAGCATCGAACAGGTGGCATACAGCAGCCGCCCGCCCGGCTTCACGAGACGCGCCGCGCTGGTGAGGATCGACCGCTGCAAGGCGGCCAGTTCGTCGAGATCGGGGCCGAGACGGTTCCAGCGCGCGTCCGGGTTGCGGCGCCACGTGCCGACGCCGCTGCAGGGCGCGTCGACCAGAACCCGGTCGAACATGCCCTTGTGGCGCTTGACCCAGGGGTCGCGCTCGGTCTTGAGCGGGCGACGCTCCACATTGTGGGCGCCAGCGCGGCGGAGGCGGATGCCGGCGCGGTCCAGCCGGCGGCCGGAGATGTCGCATGCGATCACGCGGCCCTTGTTCGCCATGGTCGCGGCGATCGCCAGCGTCTTGCCGCCGGCACCGGCGCAGAAGTCGACAGCCTGCATGCCGGGGCGAGCGTCGAGCAGGTATGCCAGGATCTGCGAGCCTTCGTCCTGAACCTCGACCAGTCCGTCGCGGAAGGCCGTGGTCGCCGAGATCGCCGGCCGCCCCTCGGCTCGCAGGCCCCAGGGTGAAAGGCCGGTCGGCACCGTGACGATGCCGTCCCGGGCCAGAGCCGATCGTGCCTCGTCGCGGCTCGCCTTCAGCACGTTCACCCGCAGATCGACCGCAGCCGGCGCCTGCAGTGCGCGAAGCTCCGTGGCGAACGAAGCGCCGAGACTCGACCGCAGCGCCTGTTCCGCCCATTCGGGGCATTCGAGTCGCACCCGCTCCGGCATCTCCTCGTGCTCGAGCGGCTTGCCGGCGAGCGCTCCGCCGAGGGCGGCTTCCTCGGGCCGCAGCGGAGCAGGCTCGTAGCGGCCGCCGCCGAACAGCGCATGCAGCCGATCCGGGCCGATCCCCTGGACGACGAGCAGATCGGCGAGAACTAGCAGGCGCGCGGTGAGCGGCGCACCGTGTCGCTCCAGCCACCAGGCGAGGCGGGCGCGCCGGCGGAAGATGCCAAACACGCGCTCGGCTATGTCGGCCCGGTCCTTGGAGCCGATGAAGCGGCGGGCACGCACATAATTGGCGAAGATCGCATCGGCCGGTCCGGGCCGGCTCGCGATCTCGTCCAGAATCTCGATGACGGCGGCGAGCCGCGCGGATGGGGTCAATTCGCTTCTGCCGGATGAACGGGAATCAGGATGCTTTCGAATCGAGCTGGCCGAGCAGACGCTCGACCGTCTCCATCGGCAGGTCGCGGATGCGCCGGGCGAGGGCATTCGCGAGCTCGGTATGCGCCGGGCTGAGCCCGGACGTATCGACGACCACCCGCGGATTGGATCGCTCCGCCAGCAGCTTCAGATCTTCGGCCTCGTCCCAGATGATGTCGAAATACTCGCAGATCTGATGGATCAGGCCCGAGGTCGGGCGGCCGCGGTGCCCGTGCTCCAGGGCGGACAGATAGGCGGGCGAGACCATGAGATCTGCCGCCATCTGCTTCAAGCTGATGCCCCGCGCCGCCCGCAGGTCGCGCAGGCGCTGCCCGAACGGCGTCACGAGGATGCTCTCCTGCGGCGGAGCAGCACGTAGAGCGCCCCGGTGCCGCCGTCCCTCGGCTGAGCGTGGGTGAAGGCGAGCACGCGCTCGCGGTTCGGCGACTCGTTGAGCCAACGCGGCACTGCCCGACGCAGCACGCCGGTCGCGTCCTCGGGCGACGCGTTCGGGCGCAGGCCCTTGCCGGTGATGACGAGCAGCATGCGTCGCTCCGCCGCGTAGCTGGCGGCGAGGAAGGCATCGAGCGCTCGCCGCGCGGCCTCCTGCGTCATTCCGTGGAGGTCGATCCGACCTTCGACCGACAATTGTCCGCGCCGCAGGCGCTCGGCGCGCCGCTTGTCGAGTCCGGGAGTGGCGCCGTGCTTCAGGGCGGGGAGGCGGGCGGGACGAGCGGGCGCACCCGGCGACGGGTTCGTGCGGACGCCTCCCTTGCCCACGTTCGCTGCCGGTGGATTGGTTTCGGGCACCGACGTCGCGACCGGAGCCGGCGCGGATGTCTCACCGGCGAGCGGGCGCACCTCGCGCATCGCCGTCCGCCACAGGCGGATGTCGTCGTCGGTGAGGACGCCGAACCGTCCGGAAGTGTCAGTCTTCTCCATCGACGAGTACGATATGCAAGCGGCGCGGCCCATGCGCGCCCATCTGAAGCTGTTGACCGATATCGGCGCTGCGCGAGGGACCGGTTATGAAGTTCACCGTGCGCGGCAGGTCGCCGTCGCTCCGCGCGCGCACCCGATCCCAGGCGTCTTCCATCGGGCCGACGATCTCGCCGCGGCGGATCACCACTATATGGGTCTCCGGCAGGAGGTTCAAAGTCGTCGGGCTCT
Organism: Alphaproteobacteria bacterium; assembly: GCA_029268305.1. Classification (GTDB taxonomy): domain Bacteria; phylum Pseudomonadota; class Alphaproteobacteria; order JAJUGE01; family JAJUGE01; genus JAJUGE01. The sequence goes on along the minus strand of JAJUGE010000014.1, from coordinate 6,344 downwards.
GCGGGCCGGACAGCAGCATCAGCGTGCCAGTTTCCGCGATACCGGCGAAGGCTCCGGTGACCGAGACCGCGTGCTCGCCTCCAGTGCGACCGCGCGTGATCGAGAGCATCGGGCGCTCGTCCCATGGAATCGCGTCCAGGCGCGGGTCCGGGGCCATCACGATCTCCGCCGGCAGGTTCTCGCCCGCTAGAAAATCGGCCACGGCGGCGGGCACGTCGGCGGAGCTTCCGACCCGCACGACGGTCGCGGATGCTTCCTTCGCTTTCGTCTCGAAAAGGGTCAGCAGCCCGGGCAGGTCGAGGTCGGCGCGGGCCGGCACTGGCCCGCGCGATGGCTGACTAAGTCTCGCCTCAACCGACTGTTGCCGCTGCCGTTCGCCGCCCTTCCGCGCCCGGCCGCGACGGATGTTCCCGAGGATCTCCTCACGCGTGCTCACGGCCGCCCCTCCGCCAGATATCGGCGCGCGAATTCGCGCCAGTCTCCCTCCGGTGCGTGCGCCTCGATCTCCGGGCGTCCGATCAGTCGCAGCGACAGGCCGCCCATCCGCCAGAGCTCCCGCCAGTGGTGGAGGCTCGCACGCGCCAGCGTCCACGCCCGGCGGCGCAGGCGCATCATCACCAGGAAATTGACCGATGTGAGCAGTAGGATCAGCCCGCTTGCCGCCACCGCCAGCGCCCAAACCCAGCCGGCAAAAACGAGACTCGCGAGCACCGCGACGACGAAGAGCATGCCGGGAATCGCATTGTCCCACATCGAGAAAGCGGGCGACCCGGGGCGGTTCAGTCTGCGGAGATCGATCCCGATCTCGAGCAGCCCCTCGCGCTCCGCATCCCAGATCTGCTCGTACAGTTCCTCGTCGTCGAGCTCGCCCGAGGTCAATGCGTTCGCGTCTTCCTCGTCCAAGATCGATCCCCGTCGCGCCGCCGCCATCTCGCCAGAGATACCCGTTGTGCCCGGGTGTTTCCAGCGCCGCGGCCGGCGGGATCGCTCAGAGGCGGCCTAGATCCTCGATCGCGTCGACGACCAGCCCGGTGCCGACTGCGATCTTCAGTATGTCGGCGCCGACCCGCACGTATTTATACCCGGCGGATGTCGGAGGCAGCCGGACCACCAGCTCGGGCGGCAGATCGTAGTAGATCACGTCGGGCGGCAGCACGTGCCCGACATGCCACTTTTTCGCCTGTCCTGGGGGCATGCAGCCGTTATGCTTCTTCGCGAGCCCCGGCGGGCAGTGGCCGAGGTCGGAATAGTAGTCGCGGACGACGATGTAGTCGCGCTCTCCGAAGTTCACGGTGACCGAAACGTCGCTTCCGCCCCCGCGTGGGCCGCGGCTCGCGCCGCCTCGGCGGTCGTAGTGGCCGTCGTAGCCGACGGACGGCGGTCCGCCCTTCGCATGTCCCGGCGGTCCGCCTTTGGCGCCGCCGCCGGCATGGGCCGGGGGGCCTCCCTTGCCCCTGCCGCCGCCGGCGTGGGCAGGTGGATCGGCCATGGCTGCGGGTCCTGCAAGCATCAGCCCCAGGGCAAGCGCGCCCGCGATCGTCTTCAGCATCCCCGAAACTCCTCGGCCGTCATGGCTTCGGGGGCGAACGATCTGCCTCCGCGCGGGTTCGGGAGCGCCACTGCTGCATGAACGTTCTGCCCTCGGGCGCCGGCATGTCGCGCACCGAGGTCCATCCGCCGGCGAGCGGGAGCGTCCGGAACCGGCCGGACCGGCGGCCGAAGCGGCTCAACAGGGGCATCGCCGCGCCCGTCAGCAGCCGGTACAGCCGCGGGCGGGTCGCCGCGAACGCCCAGCCCTTGAGCGCCCAGCGGGCGCGCGCCGGCGTCAGGTGCCGTTCGAACTCCCGCTCGCGCCAGTGCCGCATCATCTTCGGCAGCGGGATCCGCACCGGGCAGACTTCCTCGCACTTGCCGCAGAACGTGGAGGCGTTGGGCAGATGCCCGGCCTCGTCGATGCCGATCAGGCTCGGCGTGAGCACGGCTCCCATCGGGCCGGGATAGACCCAGCCGTAGGCGTGGCCGCCGATCTGCTGATAGACCGGACAGTTGTTCATGCAGGCGCCGCAGCGGATGCAGCGCAGCATCTCCTCGAACTCGGTCCCGATCATGTCGCTGCGGCCGTTGTCCAGCAGCACGACGTGATATTCCCCGGGCCCGTCGGCGTCGTCCGCGCGCCGCGGCCCGGTCGAGATCGTGGTATAGACCGACATCTCCTGACCGGTCGCCGAGCGGGCCAGCACGCGAAGGATCGTGCTCAGATCCTCCAGCGTCGGGATCACCTTCTCGATGCTGGCGAGCACGATGTGCGCCTTCGGCAACGTCTGCGTCAGGTCGCCGTTGCCCTCGTTGGTGACGATCACCGACGATCCGGTCTCGGCGATCAGGAAATTGGCGCCCGTGATGCCGACGTCCGCCTGTAGGAACCGCTGGCGCAGGATCTCGCGCGCTTCCGCCAGCATCACCGGGGGCTCGTCGAGAGGACGGCCCGGATCGTGGCCCTTGTGGTGCTCGCGAAACGCCTTCGCGACTCCTTCCTTGGTGACGTGGATCGCGGGCGCGATGATGTGGCTCGGGGGCTCCCGGCGCAGCTGGATGATGTACTCGCCGAGGTCGGTCTCGACCGGCTCGACCGCGTGGGCTTCCAGAAAGTCGTTGAGCGCGATCTCCTCCGCGATCATCGATTTGCCCTTGGTTACCGTGCGCGCACCGAGCTTCCGGCAGATATCCAGGATCGTCTGCCGTGCCTGCTCGGCGTCCCGGCACCAGTGGACGTGCGCGCCGGCCTCTACGGCCTTCCGCTCGTACCGCTCGAGGTAGAGGTCGAGGTTTTCGAGTGTGTGGTCCTTGATGTCGCGCGCCGCGTCGCGCAGCGCGTCGAACTCCGGCAGGTTCTCCGCCGCCTTCACCCTGGCTACCGCGAAGCCGCCAGAGAGCTTGCGCAGCTCCTGCTGCAGGTCGGCGTCCCGGATCGCGCGTTCGGCGTTCGCCTTGAAGTTGCGGCTGCCGGCCAGCATCAGTCCCGGCCTTCGCCGATCGCGGGGCCGTCGGCCATGCCGGCCAGAACCTCCGCGACATGGCGGCTTCTGACAGTCGATCCCTCCCGCTTCAGCTTGCCCGCCAGGTTGAGCAGGCAGCCCATGTCGCCGGCGAGCAGCGTCTCCGCCCCGGTCGCCGCGATGTCGTCCGTCTTGCGCGTCACCATGCGGTCGGAGATCTTCGGGTACTTGACGCAGAAGGTGCCGCCGAAGCCGCAGCAGACCTCGGCCTCGGTATGCTCCCGCAGCGACAGCCCCTCGATGGAGGCGAGCAGGCGCCGCGGCTGCCGCTTCACGTCGAGCTCGCGCAGGCCCGAGCAGGAATCGTGATAGGTGACGCTGCCGTCGAAACGGGCGTCGACCGCGGAGACGCCGCAGACGTCGGTCAGGAACGAGACCAGCTCGAAGGTGCGGCGCGCCAGCGCCGCCACCTTGCCACGCTCGTCCGGGTCGTCCCGGAACAGCTCCGGATAGTGCTTCGAGATCATGCCCGCGCACGAGCCGGAGGGCGCCACGACGTAATCGAAGCCCTGAAAGGCGGCGACCACCTGGCGCGCGATCCGCTTGGCGTCGTTCCTGTCGCCCGAGTTGTAGGCGGGCTGCCCGCAACAGGTCTGAAGCGCCGGCACGCTGACGCGGCAGCCGGCATCCTCCAGCAGCCTGATCGCGGCGAACCCGACCGTCGGCCGGAACAGGTCGACGAGGCAGGTGACGAACAGGGCAACGTGAAAGCGGGGCTCGGCCATGGCCTCAAGGATGGCCGCCGCCGCCGGCCGGGGCAAGAAGGGATGAGGGTGTTGTCGCCGTCCCCGTCATTACGAGGAGGCGAAGCCGACGCGGCAATTCAGCGGCTCGGCGGTGGCAGCGGCCCCTGGATTGCGTCGCCCCGCTCGCAATGACGGCGAGGGGCCGCAGCACAGCCGCCTCCCTTCGTCCGTCGCGAGGGGCAAGGTCACCTCTCACGCCTCCACCCTCCGTCATTGCGAGGAGGCGGAGCCGACGCGGCAATCCAGCGGCTCGATGGTGGCAGCGGCCCCTGGATTGCTTCGCTTCGCTCGCAATGACGACTATACCAGCCTAGATTAAATTCCTATGCCGTGCTGGGAATCTGTGCGTGCCATCCTCTCCGCCTTCCAGGATGCGAATCCGAACCCTTCACATCAGCCCTATCCGCTCCGGAAGCCACCCCCATGAATCCGCACAAAAGCCGACAAATCCCTATGGCGCAAAAATCCGCGCGCCCTGCCGCCACTGGTGAACAGCAATTGCAACTCATTCGCACACCGTCTAGCATCCGCCGTATCCATCGAGGTTCGGAGCGGGGCGGCGGAGTATCGCGGGTGACGTTCGCGTCCGTTCACGCGCCGGTCTGCACCGCGGTGGCTCGCGCAACCGGTTTGGACCCGAAACGGGGAAGTGATGACGTCTGGGGGAGTTCGAGTTGGGGGCCGTGCGATTGGGCGATTCGTGGGCCTCTCGACCGCGGTGGTGGTGGGGGTCGGCGCGTCGGCTGGAGAGGCCCAGCAGGTGGACAACGAGGGTCCGGTCGCGATCGAGCTGGCACCCATGACCGTCGAAGCCTCGCAGGTCGAGCTGACGCCGCTCTACGAGGGCGGGCAGGTCGCGACGGGTAGTCGCGCGGGCATGCTCGGCAATCTCGACTTCCTCGACATGCCGTTCAGCGGCACCGCCTATTCGCAGGAGCTGATCGAGAACCAGCAGACCGACAGCGTCGGCGACGTCCTGCTGAACGATCCGACGGTGCGGGTCGCCAAAGGCTTCGGCAATTTCCAGGAAGTCTATCTCATCCGCGGCTTTCCACTGTTTTCCGACGACATCACCCTGAACGGCCTCTACGGCATCCTGCCACGGCAGTTCGTCGCCGCCGGGCTGATGGAGCGGGTCGAGGTGTTCCGGGGCCCCAGCACCTTCACCAACGGGGCCGCGCCCGGGAGCAGTGCCGTCGGCGGCACCGTCAACCTCGTGCCGAAGCGGGCACCGCAGGGCGGCATCCGCAGCGTCACCGGTGGATACGAAAGCGACGAACAGGCGTTCGGCTCGATCGACTTCGGCGAGCGCTTCGGCGAGAACGACGCATGGGGCATCCGTGTCGGCGCGATCGGGCGAACGGGTGAAACGGCGATCGAGCGGGAGGATCGCTCGCTGGTCGCCAGCTCGGTCGGCCTCGATTACGCCGGGGAACGGCTGCGGTTCTCGCTCGATCTCGGTTACCAGGATCATCGGATCGACGAGCCGCGGCCGCAGGTGACGCCGCTGGGCGACGTGCCGGACCCGCCCGATGCATCCGCGAATTACGCCCAGCCCTGGACCTATTCGGACGAGGAGCAGTTGTTCGGCGCCGCCCGCGGCGAGTTCGATCTCTCGGACTCGGTGACGGCGTGGCTCGCCGCCGGCGCCCGCCGGGGCGACGAAGCCAACGAGCTCGCCAATCCCACGGCGGCGGCGGACGGCACGCTGAGGGCGTACCGGTTCGTGAATACGCGCGAGGACACCGTCTATTCGGGCGACGGCGGCGTGCGGGCATCGTTCGACACGGGACCGGTCGGGCACCGCGTCGTGGTCTCGGGGTCGGCTACGCATTACGAATCCAGGAACGCCTTCGCGTTCTCGGATTTCGCGCGGTTCGGTGCCGGCTCGTTGGACGACCCTGTGGCCGTCGACCCGCCGCCGGCGAACGCCCTCGTCGGCGGCGATCTAGACGATCCGCTGAAGACCGAGGAAACGACGACGAAGAGCATCGCGATCGCGGACACGCTGTCGTTCTTCGACGATCGCGTGCACGCGACGATCGGCGTTCGATATCAGGAGATCGATACCAGGACCTTCGACGTCGACACCGGCAGGAAGGACTCCGAGGTGAACGGGAACGCGTTCACGCCCGCGTTCGGCCTCGTCGTCCAGCCGCTGCCGGAGCTCGCGTTCTTCGCCAACTATGCCGAGGCCTTGCAGCGCGGCGAAGTCGCCCCCGCGGTCAGCGGCGGCATGCCGGTCCTCAATGCCGGCGAAGCGCTGGATCCCTATGTCAGCGAGCAGTTCGAGATCGGGGCGAAATACGACGCCGGGACGTTCGGGGCGACCCTCAGTCTGTTCTCCATCACCCAGCAACAGGCGATCGTCGAAGACCAGATTTTCTCGGCATCGGGCGAGCAGCGGAATCGCGGCGTCGAGGTGACGGTTTTCGGCGAGCCGCTGGAGGGCGTGCGTCTCCTTGGCGGCTTTACCTATGTCGATGCGGAACTGCACAGGACGGCCGGCCGCCTCAACGAAGGCAACACCGCGGTCGGCGTT
>JAJUGE010000013.1 GCA_029268305.1 Alphaproteobacteria bacterium | reverse complement strand
GACATCATGGCGGCACAGGAGCTCTATCACAGCCGCGGCTGGACCGACGGGCTCCCGGTGGTGCCGCCGACGGCCGAGGCGGTGGAGGCCTGTCTCGAATGGGCGATGATGACGCCGGATCAGCTGGTCGGCATCGAGCCGGTGCGCGAGCGGGCGATCACGGCAGAAAAGCTGGCAGTGAACGCAGTGATGGCGGGATGCCTCCCGATGCACTTCCCGGTCGTGGTGGCCGCGTTCACCGCGATGCTGCAGGAGCCGTTCCTGCTGCACGGCGCCACTGCGAGCACGGGTGGATGTGCCGTATTGATCGTGGTGAACGGCCCGATTCGCACCGAGCTCGGCATGAACGGCACGTTCAACGCCCTCGCCTCGAGCGACCGCGCCTCGACGTGCATCGGCCGGGCCATTCGGCTGATCCTCTGCAATCTGCTCGACGCGAGGCCCGGCGACGTCGACCGCTCGACCCTCGGCCACCCCGGCAAGATCAGCTACTGCATTCCGGAGGACGAGGAGAACTCGCCCTGGCTGCCGCTGTCGGTCGAGCACGGCATTCCCGCCGAGGCTTCGGCCGTAACCGTGATGGCGGCCGGTGCCCCACGCCAGCTCATGAACGAGTGGACCACGGAACCGGAGCGCATTCTCGACACCTTCGCTTCCGAAATGCGAGCCAACATGCGCCACTACTCCATCTACGCCGGCAACTACGCGATCGTCGTGCCGCCGCAGTTGCGCGCCCATTTCGCCGCCGCCGGCTGGTCGAAGGCCGACGTGCGGCAATATCTGTACGAGAATGCCCGCATCCGCCGGCGCGAATGGGCAGACTGCGGGAAAGGTGCCGTCGTCGGCTCGCGGGGCGATCAGGAGTATGCCGCGCTCGACAGCCCCGACAGTCTGCTGGTCGTCGCCGCCGGCGGTCCGGCCGGTGGGTTCGGCGCGGTGATCCCGCCCTGGTTCGGCGGCAAGAGCAAGGCGGTGACAGTCGCCATCGGCGCCTGCGTCGATTGCGAGATCTAAACTCCTCAACAGACTGCGGAGAGCACCCGAGGAATGACCCTGGAAATCCTGGATCCGACCCACGAGGCGGGCGCGCCGGCGTTCCGGCCGGCGCCGCGTCTGCCATCGCTCGCGGGCAAAACCGTCGGCATCATCTCCAACGGGAAGAAGGGGACCCGCCCCTTCTTCGATGCGATGGAGCGCGAGCTGGTCGAGAAGCACGGCGCGATCGTCGTGCGGCGCACCAAGTCGAACTACAGCGCGCCTGCCGATGCGCCGATCATGGAAGAAGCCAAAAGCTGGGACGCGCTGATCGCCGGCATCGGCGACTGAGGCAGCTGCTCGTCGTGCAGTTTGCATGACGCAGTGGCTGGCGAGCGTCTCGGGCTCCCTTCCGTCGGCGTGATGACCGACAGGTTCGTCACGGCGGCGGAGCTGATGGCACGCGTGCTCGGGGCGGAGGGCTATCCGTTCGCCGTGATCGAGCATCCGATCAGCAGCGCTTCCGACGCAGCGCTGGACGAGCAGGCACGGCTCACCGTCGAGCGCAGCATCGAGCTTCTGGTGCAACCGCAGTGATCGCGAGGCGCTGCGCACCGTGAGCCGCATCCTGGAGGGCGTGCGGGTCCTCGATCTGACGCAATTCCTCGCCGGCCCGCACGCCACGCTGCTGCTGGCCGGCATGGGTGCCGAGGTCATCCGGATCGACAACCCGAAGACGGGCGACACCCTCTCGGGCTCGCCGCTCTATTTCGGCGCGGGCGGGCCGTCGTTCGAGAAGCGGGACGAGACCGACCTCGGCATCGCCTTCCTCAAGCGCAGCCGAGCGAAAAAGTCGATCACTCTCGACCTGAAGTCGCCGGAAGGGCGCGCCCTCTTCCTCCGTCTCGTCGAAAAGGCGGACGTGGTGGTCGAGAACTTCTCCGTGGGCGTGACCGAGCGTCTCGGCATCGACTGGCCGCGTCTGCGCGAAGTCAACCCGCGCCTCGTCTACTGCTCGCTCACCGGTTATGGCTCGACCGGCCCCGACCGGGAGCGGCGCGGGTACGACGTCACGACCCAGGCGATGGCGGGGCTGATGAGCGTCACCGGGCACCCGGGTGGTCCGCCGACCAAGGCCGGCTCCCCGCTCGCCGATACGATTTCGGCCGGCTTCGCCTTCGCCGGCGTGCTCGGCGCCCTCCTCCACCGTGAGAAGAGCGGCGAAGGGCAATGGGTCGACGTCTCGATGGTGGACGTGCTGTTCTCGCTGCTCTTCGACGAGCCTTACGACTGCTACCGCACCCTCGGACTGGAAGAGCGCCAGGGGAATCGCGTCCTGCGCTTCTCGCCCCTGAACACCTTCAAGACCAGCGACGGGTGGGCGGTGATCTGCTGCGGCACCGATGCGATGTGGCGCGGCATCTGCCGCGTGATCGGCCGGGAAGATCTCGGCGAGCACCCGGACTGGGGGCGGATGAGCTGGCGCGTCGCCCACAATAACGAAGTCGAAAAGCTGGTCGCCGGTTGGACCGGAAGCATGTCGACCGCGGATGTAGTCGAACGTCTCTCACACGCAGGCGTGGTCGCGAGCCCGGTGCACACGATCGACGACCTGCTCGCCTGGCCGCATCTCCAGGCGCGCGGAATGATCCAGCCGGTGGAGCATCCCGCTCTGGGGATGCTGCAAGGCCTGAGGGCGGCGGGTTTCCCGCTGAAGTTCAGCGGGGCGGAGACGGGCTACGAGGGGTCGGCAGTCCCCTCCGGGACGCACAACCTCGAGATCTTCACGGAGCTCCTCGGGCTCTCCGAGCAGGACCTCGAAGACCTCTCCGCCCGCGCGGTCATCTAGGGCCTCAGCTCGAAGCCTTCGTAGCCTTTGGCCGCCACTTCGTTGCAGATCTTCCGGTAGCGCGCCATCCCGCCGGCGTAGGGCATGAACACGCGCGGCTTGCCCGGAACGTTCGCGCCCAGATACCAGGAATGCTTCGCCTGCGGCAGCAGGGTGGCATTGGCGGCCTCGTTGACGTGGTCCACCCAGCGGTCGGCCGACTCGGCGGATGGCTCGATACGTTCGTAGCCGCGCTTCCGCATGTAGGCGATGCAGTTGGTCACCCATTCGACATGCTGCTCGATCGCCACCGGCATGTTGCACAGCACCGAGGGGCTGCCGGGTCCCGTGATCGTGAACAGGTTCGGAAAGCCCGCCACGCCGAGGCCGAGATAGGTGCGCGGTCCGGCATGCCACACATCCCGCAGGGAGAGCGCGTTCCTCCCGCGGATGTCGATGCCGAGCAGCGGCCCCGTCATCGCGTCGAAGCCGGTCGCGAAGACGATCACGTCCAGCGCGTATTCTGCCCGGCTCGTGCGGATGCCGTTCGGCATGATGGCTTCGATAGGCTCGGCACGAACGTCGACCAGCGCGACGTTGTCGCGATTGAACGTCTCGAAATAGTCGGTGTCGATCGGCGGCCGCTTCGCCGCGAACGGATGGTCGATGTTTGCGAGCTTGGCAGCGGTTTCCGGGTCCTTCACCACCTCCCGGATCTTCGCCTTGATGAACTCGGCTGCCGTGTCGTTCGCTGCCTTGTCGACCAGAAGGTCGCGGAAGGCGGCGCGAAAGCGCAGCCCGCCGGTCTCCCACGCCTGCTCGTAGATCGCCTGACGCTCTTCCGGCGGCACGCTCAGCGCGGATCGTTCGGAGATCGCGAACGGATGGCCGTTCGGCGTCGAATGCATCAGCTCCCGAAGCTCGGCCGAATTCTCCTTCGACCAGCGCAGGAACTCCGGCGTGAGCGGCCCGTTGCGCGCCGGCACGCTGTAGTTGGCGGTGCGCTGGAAGACGGTGAGGTGCTTGGCGCTCTCCGCGATGACCGGCGCCGCCTGGATGCCGGTGGAGCCGGTGCCGACCTGCCCGACGCGCTTGCCGGTGAAATCGACGCCTTCATGCGGCCATTGGCCGGTGTGATACCACTCGCCGGTGAAGCTCTCGAGCCCCGGGATTTTCGGGATGTTGGCCGAGGAGAGGCAGCCGACGGCGGTAACGAGGAACCGCGCCTGAAAGCGCTCACCGGTTTCCGCCTCGACGATCCAGCGATTGGTGGCCTCCTGGTATCTCGCCGAGACTACGCGCCTGCCGAACCGGATATCCCGCTTCAGATCGAGCCGATCGGCTACCCAGTTCAGGTACCGCATGATCTCGGGTTGCTGCGGATAGCGCTCCGACCACTCCCATTCCTGCAGAAGCTCGTCCGAGAAATAGTAGGAGTAGGAGTGGCTCTCCGAGTCGCATCGCGCTCCGGGATAGCGGTTCCAGTACCACGTGCCGCCGACGCCCTCCGCCGCCTCCAAGACCTGTGCGGACAGGCCGAGCCGATCTCGCAGGCAGTGCAGCTGATACAGTCCGGAGAAACCGGCCCCGATGATGAGGGCGTCGAATTCGGGCCCCTCTACGGCCTCGGCTCTCGATCCATGCGGTGTGATGCTCGCCATCGTCACAGCTCCGCCTTACCGGACCAACCGGCCACTCGAGGACGGCCGGAGCACCCAGCATATTGATTCGGCCCTGGGGCGCCAACCGGCTTGCATGCTGTGTGCATCCCACTTCCGGAGTGACGTCGGTGACCTATGCGACGAGGAATATTTCTCCGCGCCGGAGGGTCGAGCATACGTGCCGCCATATGTCCGAGGTTCATCCCAGAACACCGCGTGGGCACGAAGTCGGGGCAAAGCCGATCTGGGGGGCGCTTCAATAGGCTCTTTACCGCCATCTCTTGGTCGAGCGCTCGACCAAGGGTATCTCTTGACGCTCGGGGTCGCCCGCGTGCCTGCTCGCGATCCTGACCAATCCGCCGATGAAGCGAGGTGACATGAGCGAACGGATCGTCCTGGTTACCGGCGGCGCCGGCTATGTGGGCAGCCATGCGTGCAAGGCGCTGGCCGGCGCGGGTTACCTTCCGGTGACGTACGACAATCTGGTTCGCGGGCATGCCGACGCGGTGCGTTGGGGGCCGCTCGAGATGGGCGACATGCTGGATGGCGATCGCATTGCCGAGGTGATCGCGACCCATCGCCCGCTCGCGGTGATGCACTTCGCCGCCGCGAGCGAGGTGGGAGAGTCGGTCGCGGATCCGATCAAATACTACCGCAACAACGTACAGGGGACGCTGACCCTGCTGGACGCCATGCGCAGCGGCGGTGTCGACGCGATCGTCTTCTCGAGCACGTGCGCGGTGTACGGCCTCCCGCAATCGTCCACCCTGTCGGAGGATCATCCGCATCGGCCGACCAGCCCCTACGGAGCGTCGAAGTCGATGGTGGAACAGTTGCTGCGGGATTGCTGCGCGGCGCACGGGCTCCGTGCGATGGCCCTTCGCTATTTCAACGCGGCCGGCGCCGATGCTGACGGAGAAGTAGGCGAGGATCACGATCCCGAGACCCATCTGATCCCGCGCGCAATCCATGCCGCACTCGGCGAAGGCCCGTCATTGACGATCATGGGCACGGACTACGACACGCCCGACGGCACCTGCGTCCGCGACTACATCCACGTCACCGATCTCGCCGCTGCGCATGTCGCCGCCCTAGAGCGCACGATCGGCGGCTCCGGATTCGACGCCTGCAACCTCGGGACCGGCCGCGGCTATTCCGTCCGCGAGATCGTCAAGGCCGTGGAGCGGAACGCCGGGATCCCGGTACCGGCGGCCACCGGCGCCCGGCGGCCGGGCGATCCCCCCAACCTCGTAGCCGATCCCACCCGCGCCCGTGAGGTCCTGAAGTGGGAGCCGCGGCACTCCGGACTCGACAACATCATTGCGACGGCACTTGCCTGGGCCCGGAGCGATACCATGAACCGCCGGAAAGCGGTGCGAGGCGAAGCCGCAGAATCGGCTGCTTCCGGCTAGAACGCGTGCCGCAGATATTGTGCGACGAAGTCGCAGCCGACATGGCGGACGTACGCGTCCGTCAGTCGCTTTGTGATCGGCCCGGGGACGTTGCCGTCGCCAACCGGCGCACCGTTGAAGCTCCGCGCGCCGACGATGCACCATGATGTCGAGGTGATGAAGATCTCGTCGGCGGTCGCAGCGTCGAACATGTCGACGTCGCGTTCGTGGACTTCGATCCCCTCCTCCGCGGCCAGATCCATGACTGTCCGTCGGCTAACGCCCGGTAGGACGAACTGCTCGCGCGGCGTCGAGATCACGCCCTCGTGCACCAGGAAGATGTTGCTCCCCGTGCCTTCGCTGAGGTTGCCGTTGACGTCGAGGAGTATCGACCACGCCTCGGGATCGCTCGCCTTCGCGGCCATGTCGGCCGTGAGCAGGTTGAGATAGTTATGCATCTTTGCCCGCGGACTCAAAGCGTCAGGCGACGTCCGCCGGATCGGCGGCACGATGATGTCGACGCCATCGCGGAACTGCCGCGCACGCTGGCGCAGCGGCAGTGGCGTGCATTCGACGATCACGTTGGGGCCGGTGTGTTCCCAGCCTTCGTCGCCGACCGCGTCCACGCCGCGCGAGACCCGCTGGCCAAGCCAGTAGTCCTCCCCCTCGCCGAGCAGATGAAGGTTACGTTCCAGCACTTCTTCGCTGACGCCGATCATCTCCTTCGGCGAGAGGCCGGGATCGATGCGCAGATAGCGCAGGGAGCGATACAGGCGATCTACATGCTCCTTGAGGCGAAACGGCCGGCCGTCGAACGTCCGCGTCATGTCGAACACGGCGTCGCCATATTTGAAGCTTCGATCACGGAACGGAACGACGACCTCGCGCTCGGGAACGTAGCGACCGTTGAAATAGGCGATGCGCTCGTTGGCGCGGACGGGCTCAGACATGGGCCGGACCTCCCTCTCGTGCGTCGAACATCACGGTAGTTCGGGGACGCGTCACCTGTCGATGGCTAACGGCTGACACCCTGAGACGGCGGCCGCTTGATCAGCTTCCATATGTTCGGCAGTTCGCCGACCGGAACCTCGATCAGTGCGGGCCCGCCGGCATCGAACGCCTCGCGTAGCGCCGCACCCAGCTCCTCTGGTGTCCGGGCGCGAATGCCCAGCACGCCGAAGCTCCTCGCGAGATCGACGAAGTCCGGGTTCCGGAGCTCTACGGCGATGTTCCGCCCGCCGTAGCTGTCCTTCTGGATGCGCTTCACGTTGCCGAAGGCACCGTCGTTGAAGACGATCGTGACGAGATCGATGCCGTGCGCCGCGGCGGTCGAGAGCTCCTGCACGTTGAACATGAAGCCGCCGTCACCTGAAATCGCCAGGACTTTGCGGCCGGGGTTCGCCACCTTGGCGCCGAGCCCCATCGGGAAGCCGCAGCCGAGGGTGCCCTGGTAGCCGGGCGTCAGCAGAGTCCGTGGCCGATAGACAGGCATCCAGTTCTGCAGGTAGGTCGCCATCTGCGTCACGTCGGTGACGATGATGCCGTCCTCTGGCATGGCGTCCCGGATGACCTTGCCGAAGGAATGCTGCGGCTCGAGCGACTGGAGGCGCGCGGCCACGTCGCTTCGGACCGCATCCAGTTCCGACCTTCGCGAGCGCCGGCCGCGGCCCGACTTCTCGAGCGCGGCAGCGAGACGGGCCAGCCCGGCTCTGGCGCTGGTCACCAGCGATACGTCCGCAGGTCGCGGCTTCGACATCTGCTCGGCATCGATGTCGATCCGGACCGTCTTCACCGCGTCTTCGCGTCCCCAGGCGAGGGCCGGCGCCAGAAAGCGCGTGCCGACGATGAGGGCCGCGTCCACCTCTTCCCAGACAAGCTGGCCGCCGATCATTCCGAGTGCCAGATGATGTCGGTCCGACAAGGCGCCTCGTCCCGTCCGGCTCATGATGACCGGCGCCTCCAGCAGCTCGGCCACGCGCTGCAGCTCCGCCTCGGCGCCGAAGACACCACTGCCGACGAAGATCGCCGGCTTCTCGGCAGAATCGAGCAGGCGCACGGCGGCGGAGACGTCGTCGTCCGAAACCTCGGGTTCCGGATAATCCTCCTCCGGCGCGAGCAGCTCCACGTCTTCGGCCTTGCCCATGATGTCCGGCGCCATTTCGAACACCGCCGGCTGCTGACGCCCGGCGAGCATCTCCCGAAATGCTTCGCCCAGGACCTGAGGGGCTTCCGAGGGAGCATCGGCTCGGCCGACCCATTTGACGATGCCGCGCAGGGCCATCTGCTGGTCGCGGATCTCGTGCGGAATCCCGAGGCCGAGACCGATCTGATAGGACGGGATCTGCCCGGTAACGCACAACACCGGCACATTCGAGGCGGCCGCGGTCGCGAGCGCGGCCGTCGTATTGAGCACGCCGGGGCCGGGAACGACGGTACACACGCCCACCCGGCCGGACGACTGGGCATAGCCGAGCGCCATGTAGGCCGTCCCCTGCTCGTGCCGCGCGTGCAGCACTCTCACACGGTTTCGAGCCTCATAGAGAGCGTCGAAGAAATTGTCGAGCTGCACGCCTGGCAGCCCGAAAATCGTGTCCACTCCATAGCGCTCGAGCGTCTTCACGATCGCCTGGCCACCCGTCAGCCGCTCCATCGCGGGTCCTCCTTCTCAATGCCGGGCCGTTTATGCCGGGGCTGCTTCTCCGGCCGATCGCCGCGACCCATTACCGGAAATCAAAGCCCTGCTGCTTCAATTGCTCCCGCAGCTTCTCGCGCCGCTGCGGCGAGAACTTCTTGGCGATGTCATGGGTCCAGGAGTCCGGCGTCGTCGCCTTGCCGATCGCGGTGTAGTGCGCCGCCAGAGCTTCGTCGTAGCTGTCGAGCGCCTCGGACGCGCTGAGGCCCCCACGCCGCCTGCCATATTGCTCGTAATGCACTACCGCCTCGTAATCCATCCGCGGCTTCTGCTTCGGCGCCTCGGCGGGCCAACCCAGTACCATGCCGAATACGCAGTAGACGCCCTTGGGCAGGCCCAGGATTCGAGCGGTCTCGACGGCGTCGTTGCGGACCGCCCCGATCATCACGCCCCGCAGCCCAATCGATTCCGCGACCAGATACGTCGACATGCCGACGAGCGCCGCATCGATGCTCGAAACCAGGCCCATCTCCAGGTTGGTTTCGCCGAAAGCCTTGCCGTTGCGCTCCAGCGCCTCTTCCATGCGGGTGAGGTCTGCGCAAAAGGCGAGAAAGACGGGTGCTTCCGCCACGTGCTTCTGATTCGAGGTGACGACCGAGAGAGGCTTCAGGATACCCGGGTCGCGGACGACGATGACGCTGTAGGCCTGAATGTTGGAGGATGTCGGCGCCCGAAATGCGGCACGCAGAATGGTTTCCACGGTCTCATCCGTCACCGGCTGATCGGTGAAGGAGCGCACGCTGACCCTGTTCTCCAATGTCGAGATCGTGTCGCTCTGGTAAGCGGGATCGCTCCGGTGGGCGGATTGTTGTCCGTCGGGCATCGTTCGTTTTCCGGCTGTTGGCTGAAGCGGGACGCAATCCTCCCCGTTTCCATTCCGGAACACAAGCAGTCGCGATCGGTGGCGGTTCTCGCTACTACCGGATGTCGGGACGTTCGTTCTCGACACAGGCGAATCTTCTTGCAGTCGCAGGCCAAGGATGAGACAAGCGTTATAATATAACGTCTCGACTAGAATCGATCATGCTCAAAAAGCTGATACCGACGATGATGCTCGGTGCCGCTCTCTCTGCCACGGCGGTGGCGGCTCCCACTGTGGTCACCACCGTCGCTCCCGTGCACTCGATCACCGCGATGGTGATGCGCGGCGTGGCGGAGCCGATGCTGCTGGTCGATCCAGGAGCTTCGCCGCACGACTACGCGCTCCGACCCTCCGGAGCGGAAGCTCTCGACCGGGCCGACCTCGTCGTCTGGATAGGCCCGCAACTCGAAGGCTTCATGTCACGGCCGATCGCCGCGCTCGCCTCGGATGCGACATTGCTGACTCTGGCAGAAGTACCGGGTGTGCACCTTCATGGCGCCCGCGACGAAGAGGACTGGTCGCACGGCCAGGAGAGCGAACAATCCCACGGTTCGCATGGCCACCACGATCATGAAGACGGCATCGACCCGCACCTCTGGCTCGACCCGGCCAACGGCAAGCTATGGGCGGCAGCAATCGCCGATGCGCTCGCGGCGGCGGACCCGGCGAACGCAGCCGTCTACCGCGCGAATGCCGCGGATGCACAGCGGCGGATCGAAGCTGCCGAGGCCGAGATCCGGACCGTCATCGCCCCCGTACGCGAGAAGCCGTACGTCGTGTTCCATGACGCCTACCGGTATTTCGAAGAGCGCTTCGGCACCAACGCCGTCGGATCGGTGAGCCTCGGCGATGCCCGGAAGCCGGGGGCGGCACACATTCGGAGGCTGCGCGACAAAATGCGGGACGAGGGTGTCGTTTGCATCTTCACCGAGCCGCAGTTCGAGCCGCGCCTCGTCTCGACCCTGACGGAAGACACTTCGATCCGGGTCGGAATCCTCGATCCGCTCGGCGCGTCCCTCTCCCCCGGGTCGGAGCTCTACACCACCCTGCTGCTCGATCTCGCCCGCTCGCTTCGGGACTGCCTCGGGGCGAAGTGACCGCGATCGGCGCTATGGACCGGCGGCGCGACGCGCCTGGACCACGGCCTGGTCGAGAGCGGAGAGGAAACGGGAGCGGTCCTTCTTCGAGAAGGGGGCGTTGCCGCCGCTCACCTCGCCCATGTCGCGGAGATGGGACATGAGGTCCCGCATCGCGAGCTTCATGCCGATGCTGTCGCGGGTCATCGGCTTGCCGGCGTGGTCGATGACGGCGGCGCCCTTCTCCAGCGCGCGGGCAGCGAGCGGAATGTCCGCGGTCACGGCAATGTCGTTCGGGCCGATCCGGTCCGCAATCCAGTCGTCGGCGGCATCCAGCCCCTCGCTCACCACCACCCGGCGCAGCAGCGGGTGGTCGGGAACGCGCAGCCAGTTGTTGCTGACGAGGTGCACGCGCACGCCATAGCGCTCGGCTACACGCATCACCTCCTCCTTCACCGGGCAGGCGTCGCCGTCGACATAGATCTCGACCACGCTCAGCCCTTCGGCCGCTCTTCCCAGGAGACGACCGGCGTGCGCTGTTCGCCGAGACCGGCAACGCCCAGCGTCATCACGTCGCCCGGCTTCAGGTAAACCGGCGGATTCATCCCCGAGCCCACGCCCGGCGGCGTGCCGGTCAGGATGATGTCGCCGGGTGTCAGCGTCATGTGGCGGCTGAGATAGCTGATCAGGTGCCTGACGCCGAAGATCATGGTGGCGGTCGAGCCGGTCTGGCGTCGCTCGCCGTTCACGTCGAGCCACATGTCGAGCGCCTGCGGGTCCTTCACCTCGTCGGCCGTGACGAACCACGGCCCCAGCGGCGCGAACGTGTCGCCGCTCTTGCCCTTGGTCCACTGGCCGCCGCGCTCGAGCTGCCATTCCCGCTCGGAGATGTCGTTGCCGATGCAGTAGCCGGCTACATGGTCGAGTGCCCGGCCCTCCTCGACATATTGGGCCTTCGAGCCGATCACCACGCCGAGCTCGACCTCCCAGTCGAGCTTGCGCGAGTTCTTCGGGATAACGACCGGGCCTGTCGGCCCCGTGATCGCGCTGATCGCCTTCATGAAGACGATCGGCTCGGTCGGGATCGCCATGCCTGCTTCCTTGGCATGATCGCTGAAATTGAGGCCGATGCAGATCAGCTTCGGGGTGCCGGCGAGCGGCGGCCCCAGCCGCACCTCGCCCTCGACCTTCGGCAGCGCCTCGACGTCGACCTCGCGCAGGCGCGCGAGTCCGTCCGGTCCGATCGCCGCCGGGGTCAGATCGGCCACGTGCGCCGAGAGATCGCGGATGCCGCCGGCGGCGTCGAGGACGCCCGGCTTCTCCGATCCCGGCAATCCGAACCGCACCAGCTTCATCTTTCGTCCTCCCTGCCCGGTTCCGGTTCCTGCATGTCGCAGGCCCCCATGGAAAAAGGGCGGCCCCAACCGTTGGCCGGGCCGCCCCGAGACTGCCTAAACGCCCGCCTTATTCGGCAGCCGCGGCCTCCTTCAGCGGCAATTCCGTTCCCACCGCCTTGCCGGCGAGGAAATCGGCGATCTCCGCGTCGCTGTAGCCTGCCCGCTTCAGGATCTCGAGCGAGTGCTGGCCGACGTGCGGGCATTCCGTGAACTCTCCGGCACCCGCGATCTTCGGCAGGCCGGGAATGTTCGCCATCGGCAGCGAACCCATGCTCTGGTGGTCGACCCAGGCGATCGAGTTCACCGCCTTCACGTGCTCGTCCGCCATGAAGTCGTCGTAGTTCGAGACCTTGGCGTTCATGACGCCCGCTTCCGTGAGCTCCTTGACCCATTCATCGGTGGTCTTCTTCAGGAACTCCTCCCGGATCATCGGCATCAGCTCCTTCTCCCGCTCGATCCGCTTGTCGCGGTTGTCGAAGCGCGGATCCGTGGCGAGATCCTCGCGGCCCAGCACCTTGCAGAGCGAGACGTAATGGTGCTCGCGCATCGCCGTGATGTTGATGTAACCGTCCTTGGTCTTCATCGTGCCGACCGGGACATAGAGCACCTGCGGCTGCCCGCCCTCCAGATGCCACTCCATCATCTTCGCGGCCTGGAACGCCGCCGCCGACTGCATCAGGCTGCAATCGATGTAGCCACCCTTGCCGAAGCGGAACTGGCGCATCAGCGCCGCCGCGATCGACTGAAAGGCGTAGAGGCCGGTCATGACGTCGATGGCGATGATGCCGGAGCGCATAGGCGTGCCTTCGGCGTCGCGGTGCAAGGTCATCCAGCCGGAAAAGGCCTGGATCACCGAGTCCGTCACCGGCAGCTTGCTGTAGGGGCCTTCCTGCCCGAAGCCGGTCACCGAGAGGTAGACCAGCTTCTCGTTGTGCGGCTTCAGGTCGTCGTAGCCGAGGCCGAAGCGCTTCATCACGCCGGGACGGAAGCTCTCGACGACCACGTCCGCCTCGCGCGCCAGCTTCTGCGCGATCGCGAGGCCGTCCTTGTTCTTCAGGTCGAGCGCGATGCTCTTCTTGCCGCGGTTGAAGGTTATCGCGTGCGCGCAGAGGTCGCCGTACATCTTGCCGAGCGTGCGGCCCCAATCACCCTCGAGCGGCTCGATCTTGGTGACCTCCGCGCCGTATTGCGCCAGCAGCATCGTCGCGTGCGGCCCGGCCACCCCCTGGGTCGCATCGAAAACCTTGATTCCGGAAAAGGGAAGCTCGTCCGACATCCGGGACATCCTCCGACTTGTTTGTGGATCCGGTCGATCGCCGCCAGAAGCCGTCAACCACCGACGCTGCCCCGTTGCTAACGTCGGGGCAAGCCGGAGTCAACGTCATGGGTTCTGACGCCCTGTTGTCGGGGCGACCGACCGAGCTCGCTCAGATCTTCTTGAAGACCCCGCGGCGCCGGGCCGAGATGTGCTGGCGGACACCCATCCAGCCCGGGGTCGTCGCCGCCTTCTCCCACTCCGCGCTGTTGATCACGTCCGGGGAGTCGATCTCGTAGATGGCGAGATAGGGCAGCATGTCCTCCCCATCCTGGAGCTTGTAGCGCTGGCCGCTGCGCACCCCAGGCACGCTTGTCAGGTTCGGCACGTGCTCGCCGTCATAGAGGCGATTGAACTCGGCATCGTGCTCCTTCGGCACGTCGAGCTGCACGACGAGGATATAGTCGGCCATCGGGATTCCCTCCTTCCGGGTTGTTGTGGAGACATCCTGAACCGCCGGCATGGCCTCGGCAATAAGGGAGACGCCAGTCACCGCGCGAAGGTGGCGTTCCGCACCGGAAAGCGCCCGTCGAAGAGCATCGGCACGCCCGCGCCGTCGGCCCCGACCGCGTGCACATGGAGGTGCGGCTCGGTCGTGTTGCCGGAATTGCCGACCGCGCCGATCCTGTCGCCCGCGGCTACCGTCTCGCCCTCCCCGACCACGACGCTGCCGCGCCGGAGATGCGCGAGCTCGACGGTCACCTCCCCACAGCGGATGGCGACATGGTTGCCGGCGGCGTTTTCCGGGTCGCGCGCCGGCGGCGTCAGGTCGGGCAGGCCGTCGCGCGCGGCGGCGACGGTGCCGGCGCAGGGGCTCACCACCGGGTGGCCGAAAATCGCATAGCTCTCCAGGGTCTCCGGAAGCAGCCCGCCCGCCCGGAAGCCGGCCGGGTTCAGCGCGGTCACGTCCAGGGCGAAGCGTTGCGCCGGGTGGCCGTTATGATGGTTGAGGAGCGGATTGTCGCCGCCCTGCCCGACCATGAACCAGCCGTCGCGCAAAGGAAATGCCAGCCGCACCGCTTCCTTCGGCGCGAAATACCCGCCGGCGGCGTAGACGATCAACGCGGCAAACAGCGCGGCCGCCGCCGCGTCGGCCCAGTACCGGCGCCACCGGCGCTCGCCCTCCGCCCGCACCGGCAGCCGCCGTACATGCCGCCACGATGCCGCCGTCGCCGCCACGAACAGCGCGAGCAGGACGAAGCGCGTGTAATAGCCGGTGATGTCCCAGCGCCCGGCGACCAGGACCAGGGCGAGGAAGGTGCTCGCGTAGATCAGCTTCAGGAGCCATCCGAGCCGGCTCCCCTGCCGCGCCCGCCAGAGCGACGCCGTGAGCCAGAGCGGCAGCCCGAGGGTGGCGAGCGCCAGTGCGATCAGCGGCAGATAGTCCACGAACCCTCTGTCGGCTTCCCCGCTTTCGGTGCCCCACGACCGGGAGGCGGCGAATGGACTGTGGGCGTCGGCGGGGAAGCGGCCAACGCCGCTTCCCCCAGACGCCTCATTTCTTCGCCTTCTCCGCCTCGTCGAGGATCAGCTGAACCAGCTCGCGGCCCGGAATGCTCTTGCCTTCCATCTCCTCGACCCACTGGTCCCATACCGGCTTCGCCGCACGCTCGATCAGCTCCTTGCGCTGCTCCTCGTCGATCTCGATCGCCTCGACGCCGGCTTCCTGGAACATCGGCAGGTTCTTTTCGTCCGCCGCCTTGTATGCCTCCTTCAGCGCCTCGTAATGCGGCTCCTTCAGCTCCATCAGCAGGTCCTGATACTGCTGCGGCAGCGCGTCCCATGCCGACTTCGAGACGACGGTGACGACGTTCGCCGCCCCGACGGCGAGCCCGTGGGTGTACCAGTCCGCGATCTCGTGCAGACGGTAAGAGGCGTGGGCATAGGTGAAGGGGAAGGCCGCCGCATCGAACATGCGCCGCTCCAGCCCGGTATAGACCTCAGGCGCCGGCACGGTCGTCGGCACCGCGCCGAGGATGCGCATGGCGTCGCCCATTCCGCCGAGCGCGCGCACCCGCTTGCCCTTCCAGCCTTCGAGCGTCCTGGGCGGCTCTCCGACACCCATGAACTCGTACACCGGCAGGATCGCCGACGCGTAATACATGGCGCCCCAGCTCTCGAGCTCCTTCTGCGCTGCCGGATGCCGATAGAACGCCTCGTGCACGGCGATGCGCACGTCGTCATCCTCGATGGGGAGGAACGGCAGATCGAGCGCCGTCAGCGCCGGGTTCTTGCCCGGGTGATAGGAAGTGGAGATCTGCGCCGCCTCGATCACGCCGATCTTGATGCTGTCCAGCCCCTCTTTCGCCGGCGCGAGCTGCTCGGCGAAGGCGATGTTGAGCTGGAAGTTGCCGCCGGTCCGCTCCTTCAGCAGCTCCGACAGTTTCTCGATGCCGGCCGTCTGACCCCGCGACGGTCCCCAGGTGGAGAGGTGCCACGTCACCGACGGCCCCTCCACGATGTCGGCCGCCGTGGCGGACGCCGCGGCGAAGGCGATGCCCGCCGCGCCGATGGTTGCGATCAGGTGCTTCCTTAACATCATGTGCTCTTCCTCGATCGATCGACGGCCGCCGCGGCGACCGTCCGTTAGTCTTGAAGCTGACGCCTGCTGCGTCTTGTCGGGCCGACGATTTCGACCGGAGAGAGACTAAGGTCGAACCGCCGGGGCCGCAAACGGCGCGCGCGGCGATGGCCATTGCGCCCCTGCTCCTCTCGTGTCCTTCCAACTCGGCCGGGAGAAGTATTCCCGAGGCGCCGGTTGAATGCCGGCCTGATCGGCTGTAGCGTTTTACCTGTGCGTGACCGGAGCGGCTACTCGGATGGGCCGCGAGGACTGCTCGCGGAGCAGTTCACGAACGCGCGAGACGAGCCGACTTCCAGGAAATAGGAGGCGGCGCAAGAAACATAATCGGGAGGAAACTGTATGTCCGAAGGGAAGAGCACCGGCGTTCCTGTGCCCGTGGACGCCGCAAGCCGGCATCGTCGCGAAGCGGCCGGCTCGACGACGATGCTGAACCGTCGTGACTATCTGAAGACCGCGGTCGCCGGCGTCGCCGGCGGCGGGGTCGCCGCACTCGGCTTTCCGGCGATCGTCAAGGCGCAGTCGGACCGGACCTGGAACCTCAAGTTGCAGAGCAACTGGACCGGCATCGGCATCGAGTCCCAGGACCGCGCGGCGAAGCTGTTCGTCGAACGCATCAACACCATGTCCAACGGCCGCATCCAGGTGACGAACTTCGACGCCGAGGTGCTGCTCGGCATCGGCGAGACCTTCCGCGGCGTCGGCTCCGGCGTGGCGGACCTCGCGATCACGTCCCCCGTCTACCACCGCGGCATCGTGCCGGTGGCCGAGTTTCTCTGGGCGGTGCCGTTCTTCCCGTTCACCAACCTCGAGTTCTACGAGTACATCTACCAGTTCATGGGCATCAAGGAGCTGTGGCGCGAAGCCTACGGGGCGCACGGCGTGATGCACCTCAGCTACGAGTGCTCCGACGAGTGGGGCACCATGGTCTCGACCCGGCCGATCGAGAAGTACGCCGACTTTCAGGGGATGAAGGTGCGCGCGTTCGGCATCTGGGCCGACTGGCTGGTCGAGAACGGCGCCTCGATCGTCACCGTCCCGGGCGGCGAGGTCTACACCGCGATCCAGACCCAGATCCTCGATGCGGCCGCGTTCGGCTCGCCGGACGCCTGGGCGGGCATGAAGATGCACGAGATCTGCAAGTACTTCATCAACCCGTCGATCGTGCCGTACGACGTCTGCGAGGTCATCATGAACAACGCGGTGTTCGAAGAGATGCCGCCCGACCTCCAGGAAGTGCTGCTCTCCTCCGCCCGGGTGCACAATCTCGACCTGGCCGCGCTGACCATCCCCACCGACGCGCGCGGGCGCAAGGCGCTCGCCGACGGCGGCATGGAAACGATGTTCATGCCCGAGGAAGAGCTCGTGAAGGCCGCGGAATGGTGCTGGAACCGCTTCGTCGGCCTGAAGGGCAAGGACCCGCACATCGACAAGGTGATCGAGGTCTATACCGAGGCGAAGCAGCTCCATAAGGACTACTACGGACCGAAGCGGCTGCCTGTCTGACGGCAGGTGCCGCCGTGCCGGACGTCCTCGCCAGGCTTGCCACGGACGTCCGGCGCGAAATCCCCGAGCTACCCATCGACAGAACCAGGCGTGCCATGCGCCATCGAGGCCGGAGCCGGACCCTGCGCGCGGGTCCGCGGCCGGGATCGAGGTGAACAGTGAAAGCGATCGAGTCCTTCCTGCGCTTCACCGACTGGCTGAACGCAAAGTTCGGCTGGATCGTCGCGTTCCTGATGTGCCCGATGATCGCGATCATGATCTGGGAGATCGCGATGCGGTACTTCTTCAACAGCCCGTCGATCTGGGCGTACGAGATCTCGCTGTTCCTCTACGGCGGTTACATCGTGCTCGGCGGCGCCTACACCCACCTCGCCGGCGGCCACGTGAACGTCGACATCATCTGGGGCCGGCTCTCCGCCCGCGGCCGTGCGGCGCTCGACATCCTCACCTCCGGCTTCGTCTTCATCTTCCTCGGCGTGCTGTTCTGGGAATCGCTGAAGATCACGATCAACTCCTGGGCGATCGGCGAGACGACGATGACCCACTGGCAGCCGATCTACTATCCGCTGCGCACCACCGTGCCGGTCGGCTGCTTCCTGTTCATGCTTCAGGCCCTGGCCAAGCTGATCCGCGACGTGTTGACCGTCATCCGGGGTTACGACCCCTTCCCGCCGCGCGTCACGATCCTCTAGCCCCGCGCACCGGCCTTCAGGGAGTGCCCGCATGCTCGACCTCGGCCCCGAATGGCTGACGTTGATCCTTTTCGGCAGCCTCGTTTTCCTGCTCCTTCTCGGGCTGCCGCTGGTGTTCGCGCTCGGCGGCGTCGCCACCCTCTTCATCATCCCGATCTGGGGGTGGGGCGGCCTGCCGATCCTCGCCAACCGCACGTACATGGCGATGGACATGTTCCTGCTCGTCGCCGTGCCCATGTTCATCTTCATGGGGGCGATGCTCCAGCGATGCGGCATCGCCGAAGACCTGTACGAGCTGATGTACCACTGGATGGGCGGCCTGCGCGGCGGGCTCGCCGCCGGCACCGTGCTCATCTGCACCTTGTTCGCCGCCATGGTCGGCATCAGCGGCGCCGCCACCACGTCGATGGGCCTGCTCGCCCTCCCCTCGATGCTGAAGCGCGGCTACAAGAAGGACATCGCCATCGGCTGCATCTCCGCCGGGGGCGCCCTTGGCGTGCTGATCCCGCCGAGCGTGCTGATGATCATCCTGGCGCTGTTCTCGCGGCAGTCCATCGGCCAGATGTTCATCGCCGGCATCCTCCCCGGGCTGCTGCTCAGCGGCCTGTTCGTCGCCTACATCCTGATCCGCTGCGCCCTGCAGAAGGACATGGGTCCCGGGGTCCCGCCGGAAGAGCGGCTGTCGCTCGGAGAGCGGTTCGGTCTCCTCTGGGGGCTGGTGCTGCCGATCCTGCTGATCTTCGCGGTGATGGGTTCGATGTTCGTCGGCCTCGCGACGCCCAGCGAGGCGTCGGCGATCGGCGCCTTCGGCGCGATCGTCAGCGCCGCGGTCAAGCGCCGGCTGACGTGGGAGAACTTCGTCTCGGCGCTGTTCGTGTGCCTGCGCCTCAGCGCCATGGTGATCTGGATTGTCTTCGCCGCCTCGGTCTTCACCGCCCTCTATGCAGTCACCGGTGCGGCCGACCTGATCGGCGGGCTGATCGCCGGCGTCGGAGAGGGCTGGTGGCCGATCATCGTCATGCAGTTGATCTTCTTCGTGCTCGGCATGTTCTTCGACCCGACCGGCATCGTGCTGCTGACCACGCCGATCTTCTTCCCGGTGGTGATCCAGCTCGGCTTCGACCCGCTCTGGTTCGCGCTCCTGTTCGTGATCAACATGGAGATGGCCTACATAACGCCGCCCTTCGGCTTCAACCTGTTCTACATGAAGGCGGTCGTGCCCCCCGGCATCACGATGATGGACATCTACCGCTCGTCCCTGCCGTTCGTGCTGCTCCAGGTCGTCGGCCTCGCCCTCTGCATGATCTTCCCCGGGATCATCACCTGGCTGCCGAGCCTGATGGTGCGGTGAACCAGGTACCGCCGGTGGTCAGCGTCGCGACCGCACCCTCCTTCGTCATGGCGAGGAGCGTCGGCGACGAAGCCATCCAGGCTCATTGGCCACGACAGACCGCCTGGATCGCCGCGCCGCTCCGCGGCTCGCGATGACGGCAAGGGCGTGCACCTGCTCACCCGACCTTCCGCCCGCCAACATCTCGGGAAGGGCGCCGGCTCGAGGCCGACGAGGCAGCAGAGAGAGCGGGCGGAAAAGAAAAACCGCACCCTGTCCCGTCATGGCGAGGAGCGTCAGCGACGAAGCCATCCAGGGCCATCGGCCACGACCGCACCGCCTGGATCGCCGCGCCGCTTCGCGGCTCGCGACGACGGCAAGGGCATTCCCAGCCCTGCTCACCCGACCTTCCCGCCCGCCAACATCTCGGGATCGGCGCCGGCTCGAGGCCGGCGAGGCAGCAGAGAGAGCGGGCGGAAAAGAAAAACCGCACCCCGTCCGTCATGGCGAGGAGCGTCAGCGACGAAGCCATCCAGGGCCATCGGCCACACCGCACCGCCTGGATCGCCGCGCCGCTTCGCGGCTCGCGATGACGGCAAGGGCATCCCCCTGCTTACCCGCCCTTCCCTCCGCCAACATCTCGGGATGGGCGCCGGCTCTAGGCCGGCGAGGCAGCAGAAAGAGCCTTTAGTGAAGCTCGATCAAAGGTCGAAGCCCCCTTCACCGCGCCCGATGATCCCTTCCCAGCCCCGGCTCCTTCGGGTGCGGGTACGGGTGGTGGAACTGCTTCTCCACGTGCGGCACCGCCGCCAGCTTCGCGCAGGCGTCGCGCCAGATGGCGGCGATCGCGTCTTCGGTGCGGTAGTGCGCCTCCAGGTCGCGCAGGAACTCCGCGTTGGGGTCGGGCGGGTTGTCGCGGTACCAGCGCACGGTGCGGCGCACCGCCTCCAGCGGGTCGACCTTGTCGCGGTAGCCGAGCTCGGTCTTCAGCTTGAAGATGTCGAAGATCTGGTGCGCCGAGGGGCCGCGGAACATGATCAGGTCGCGCGCCGGATAGGCATAGCGGTCGGGCACGCCCAGCACCTCGAGCCGGCCGCCCATCTCGTCCGCCACGATCTCGACCCACTGCGCCAGCGTGAACTGGCGCTCGTCGCCGCAATTGTAGACCTGGCCGGCCGCCGCGTCGGGCTGCGCCGCCGCCCGCAGCACGGCGTGCGCGACGTTCTCCGAATAGCCGCGGTTGATGATCGAGAGGCCGCCGTCGGGCAGCACGATGAACTCGCGCCCGTCCATCACCCGGCGCATGATCTTGAAGACGTGCGGCGTGAGTTGGCGCGGCCCGTAGACGACCGGATAGCGGAAGTGCGTGGCGCTGTAGTGCCCGGCCGCGTGGCCCGCCATCACCGCCTCCTCGGTGATTCTCACCAGCCAGCCGAAGCGAAACTCCGCCTCGCTCTCCACTTTGGGCGCGTCCTCGCGGAGCGGGATCTCGACCCCGGCCGGGAACAGCGCCTCCGGCTGCAATAGCCCCTTGTAGCAGGGCTGGCCGCCGACGGTGATCAGGCGCCCCGTCCGCCCCGCCACCACCTCGGCCACGTGGCGGATGCGGCCATAGGTGGCGACGATCAGGTCGAAGGTGCGGTCGCCGATCGCCGCCTCGAGCGATTCGACGAAATGCGGGTCGCCGACGATCCGCTCCACATGGCGCGGGATCGCGTCGCTGTCGTGTGTGCCGCGGTGCAGGATCGAGACTTGGTACCCCTGCTCGATCAGCCCGTTGACGATGAACGGCCCGGTCGGCCCGGTGCCCCCGATCACCAGCGCGCGCGCCATCCGCCGGCTCCTACTGCTTGCGTTATTATGCATTTTTTCCTATTATGGGCTGTTCGTCCGATGCGAGGAGAGCTGCCGTGCGGTCGTCGATCCATCCATTGTCATCGCCGGGCTCGACCCGGCGATCCAGAGCCACGGCCTCTCAGCGCGGCTGCGTGGATGCCCGGGTCAAGCCCGGGCATGACACGAGGGGAAGGTCGCCCCTCCCCGTGGCCGGAACCAGGCCCGCGGCAGGGCTCTCCGGCCTGGCCCCGCATCGAGTGCGGGGCGACACCGTGGAGAGGCGGTGGGGCCGCACCCCCACAAATCCCCATGAAACCCGAGGAATCCCCATCCGCAAAATCCATGGCCGGCCGCCCCCACAGAGGAAGGGGGCGGCACCGCCACCCCCATTTACCCCCATTTTTCCCGAGGAATCCCTATGCGAAAAAATCACCAGCTCGCGAACGGGGCGGCGAGGCCGGCCTCCTTCAGCTTCTCGGCGCGGAACGTCATCCACGACTTCTCGGCCTCGTCGGCGTTGGCGATGCCTTTCGCCTGGTGCTCCTTCCAGATCTCGGCGAGTGCCGCCTGGCGGGCGACCATCTCGTCGTTATTCTTCTGCGCCTCCGGCGTCCAGACGCCGGCTTCCTTGTAATAGCGGATCGCCCCCTCGTGGTAGGGCGCCGCCCATTCCAGCACCCGGCGATCGAGCGCCCAGCCCTCGGCGCCCGGCGAGGCGTCCTTGTAGACCGGGAACAGGTCGTACATCGCCTTCGTCATCGCATAGGCGACGTCCGCATCCTGGCTGTCATAGGCGACCAGCAGCGGATACGGCCCGCCGCCGGACTCGAGCGGCTTCTCCTTGCTGAGGCCGGCGCCGGCGGTGAAGTTCTGCTTCGCGTAATAGGGCAGCACCTCGCGCAGGCGCTTCCAGCCCTCCTCGTCGTCGTGCGGCAGGCGGACGTAGCGCAGCCCGCGCGGCGAGGTCTCGAGCTTGTAGCCACCCGCGGTCGAGGTGTTGAGGTAGGCGGCGTCGATCTGGTTGTTGAGCAGGCCCTCCTGGGTCGCGGCATAGCCGCCGAACTCGACCTGCTGCACGTCGTCCAGGGTGAGGTCGGCGAAGCGGAGGTGCGCGAACACGCCCATGTTGGGCGCCGGCGCGCCGGCGACGATCGGCACCCGCTTGCCCTTGAGGTCGGCGGCGGAGTGGATCTCGGCGTCGGCCGCCGTCACCAGCACGGTGCCCGTGTCGCCGTGGTTCAGCATCAGAATGCGGATCGGCTGCGGCCCCCACTCCGGCCGGCCGAAAACGAACGCGCCCTCCTGGCTGAAATAGGCGCCGATGCCGGAGAGCGAGAAGTGCACCTTGCCGTCGCGCAGCGGCGCCTGGCGCGAGACGTCGTTCTTTCCGGGCAGCACGCGGAGCGTGACGCCCATCTCGTTCTTGAAGGCGGCGCCGATCGCGACCGCCTGGCTGTAGCCATTGGAGCCGACGTCGTAGGCGGTGATCGTGAGCGGGTTCGGCAGCTCCGCCGCCTGCGCGCCGAACGGGAGCAACGCGCCGGCCACAAGGGCCGCACGCAAGGCCGAGGCCAGGTTCATGGGGTTCCCTCCGAAGTTTATGTTTATTGCGGGAAGAAGCGTAGCGGGCGCGCCCACCGGCCACAAGCTGGCACGGAGGCTACGTCGCGCAGGCCCGGAAACGACAACGGCCGGCCCCGAGGGGCCGGCCGTCCGTGCGTCACGCCGTGGAGGAGCGGCTCACCACTTCTCGAACGGGATCGGCATGCCGGCCTCCGCCAGCTTCTCGGCGCGGAACGTCATCCACGACTTCTCGGACTCCTCCGGGTTGGAGATGCCCTTCTCCTGATGCTCCTTCCAGATCTCGGCGAGGAACGCCTGGCGGGCGATCATGTCCTCGTTGTTCTTCTGCGCCTCCGGCGTCCAGACGCCCGCTTCCTTGTAGTAGCGGATCGCACCGTCATGGTAGGGCGCCACCCACTCGAAGATCTGGCGATCGAGCGCCCAGCCCTCGGTCCCCGGCGAGCCGTCCTTGTAGTGCGGGAACAGATCGTACATCGCCTTCGTCATGGCATAGACCAGGTCGGCGTCCTGATTCTCGTATGCGATCAGGAGCGGGTACGGGCCGCCGCCGGACTCGAGCGGGGACTCTTCGCTGAGCTGCACGCCCTTGGTGAAGTTGCGCTTGGCATAGTAGGGCAGGATCTCGAGCAGGCGCTTCCAGCCCTCCTCGTCGTCGTGCGGCAGGCGGACGTAATCCGCGCCGCGCGGCGAGGAATCGAGCCTGTAGGTCCCGGCGGCCGCGGTGTTCAGGTAGATCGCATCGACCTGATCGTTGACGAGGCCGTCCTGGGAGGCGGCATAGCCGCCGAACTCGACCACCTCGACATCGTCGAACGTGAGGTCGGCGAAGCGCAGATGCGCGAGGATGCTCATGTTGAGCGCGGGCGCCCCCGGCACATAGGCGACGCGCTTGCCTTTCAGATCCTTGGGATGGCGGATGTTCGCGTCGGCGGCCGACACCATCACGGTGCCCGTGTCCGCCATGTTCAGCATCATGACGCGGATCGGCTGCGGGCCCCAGTCGGGACGGCCGAAGACGAACACGGCCTCCTGGCTGAAGTAGGCGCCGATGCCGGAATAGGAGAAGTCGACCTTGCCTTCGCGCAGCGGAATCTGGCGCGAGACGTCGTTCTTGCCCGGCAGGACGCGCAGCGTCTTGCCCAACTCGTTCTTGAACGCGGCGCCGATCGCGATCGCCTGGTTATAGCCGTTCGAGCCGACGTCGTAGGCGGTCACCGCAATCGTGTTCGGCAGCTCGGCGGCGTGTGCGGCCGGCACCATGGCCCCCACCAGGAGCGCAGCCCGCATGAGTGAGCCTAAGCTCATAAGGTCCTCCGTTGTTTATTTGTCGCTGGGTGTCGGGAACGTAGCCGGCGCCTCGACGCCGCGCAAGCGCGCGCGCCCGCTCCGCGCGGGATCGGGGGTACTCAGCCCTCCGGCGGCACGACGCGTCCCTCGATCGGGTAGGCGGGGTCGTTGTAGCCCGGCGTCGAGGGATGGCCCGGGGCGACGAGGCCGTCGATCAGCGCCTCGTCCTCGGCGGTGAAACGGTAGTCGAGGGCCTTCAGGTAGTCCTCCATGTGCGCCTCGGTGCGCGGACCGGCGATGGTGGCGGTCACCAGCCGGTTGTTCAGCACCCAGGCGACAGCGAACTGCGCGGCGGTGATGCCGCGCGCCTCGGCGTGAGCCTTGACGCGCTTCGCGATCTCGATCGACTCCGGCCGCCACTCGGTCTGGAGCATGCGCCGGTCGCCGCGGGCCGCACGCGAACCCGCTTCCGGCGCCTCCGTCGAGGGGTACTTGCCTGAAAGGACGCCCCGGGCGACCGGGCTGTACGGCACGACGCCGACGCCGTAGTAGGCGCAGGCGGGGATGTGCTCGACCTCCGGCATCCGGTTGACGGCGTTGTAGTAAGGGCTGCTCGCCACCGGTCGGTCGATGCCGAGATCGTCGGCGATGCGGCAGATCTCCGCCACCCGCCAGGAGCGGTAGTTGGACAGGCCGAAATAGCGGACCTTGCCGGCGCGGACGAGATCGGCGATCGCCCGGACCGTCTCCTCCATCGGCGTCGCGTGATCCTCCTTGTGGAGATAGTAGACGTCGATCCGGTCGGTGCCGAGCCGGCGCAGGCTCGCGTCGCAGGCGTCCATCACCCAGCGGCGCGAGAGGCCGCCGCCGTTCGGCCCCTCCCCCATCCGGTTGGCGAGCTTGGTCGCCACCACCCACCAGTCGCGGTCGGCGCGGATGGCTCGGCCGACCACCTCTTCCGAGGCGCCCTTGTTGTAGGCGTCGGCGGTGTCGAGGAAGTTGATGCCGGCCTCGCGCGAGCGGGCGACGATCCGGGCGCTGGTCGCCTCGTCCGTCGGCCCGCCGAACATCATCGCGCCGAGGCAGAGGCGGGAGACCTTGAGGCCGCTTCTTCCGAGATTGCGGTACTCCATGTCTCCCTCCCCGCTCGCTCCGGTCAGGCGCTCCGCAGCCGGACGCCGGCGAACATCTTCCGCCCGATCACGCAGAGCAGCGCGCCGGGCACCATCAGGATCGCGGCGATCGCCAGCAGCTCCCAGTAGCCGTAGCCGAGGGTGCCACCCGGTGCCATGACCGCGAGACCGCCGAGGAAGATCAGGATCCGTCCCAGCACCGAGACCGGGTTCTGGCCGAGCTTGCCGATGCCGAGCAGATAGCCCTGCACCGCACCCGCGAGGAAGACGATGCCGATCATGGCGGTGATGGTCGCCTGCAGTACGCTGCCGACGTCGCCCTGCATGATCAGGGCCGGATTGAAGACGAAGAAGAACGGAATGAAGTAGATGACGACGCCGATCGACATCGACTCGAGGCCCGTCTTCATCGGCGAGGCACCGGCGAGCGACGCCGCCGTGTACGCGCCGATCGCCACCGGCGGCGTGATGAACGAGATCATACCCCAGTAGAGGATGAACATGTGCACCGCCATCGGATCGAGGCCGACCCGGATCAGCGCCGGCGCGAGCACGACCGCCAGGAAGATGTAGCAGGCCGTCACGGTCATGCCGATGCCGAGGATGAAGCTGGTCAGCGCGCCCATGCAGAGCAGCAGGAGCGTGTTGCCGCCGGCGATGAACACCAGGTCGTTGGTGAGCGTGCCGGCCATCCCGGTCAGCGACAGCGAGCCGATGATCAGGCCGATCGCCGCCAGCAGGCCCGCCAGCTCCGATAGCAGCAGGCCGAGGCCGAGGAAGAACTTCTTCAGCTTCTCCCAATTCAGGCGGTGCTTGGACGAAAACTGGTTGATCACCAGCAGAAGCACGGTCGCCAGGAACGGCGCCGTCTGCTCGCGGTGCATCACCAGCAGCATGTAGACCAGCAATGCGAAGACGAAGATGTAGTACCAGCCCTCCTTGAGGGTGTCCCACACCTTCGGCAGCTCATGCGCGGGGAGGCCCTTCATGTCGTGCTGACCCGAATACGAGTCGATCTGCATGAAGAGGCCCCAGTAGTACAGGAGCGAGGGGATCGCCGCGGCGAGCGCCACTTCGACATAGGCCACGCCAAGGAACGATGCCATGACGAAGGCCGTCGCGCCCATGATCGGCGGCATCAGGGTGCCGCCGGTCGAGGCGCAGGCCTCGACGCCGCCGGCGTAGCTCGGGCGGAAGCCGACCCGTTTCATGGCCGGGATCGACATGACACCGGTGGTGAGCACGTTGGTGACGACGCTGCCGCTCATCGAGCCCATCAGCCCGCTCGCGAAGATCGCGACCTTCGCGGGACCGCCGCGGACCTTCCCGAGCAGCGCGAAGGCAAAATTGATGAAGAAGGCGCCGGCGCCCGTGTACTGCAGCGCGACGCCGAAGATCAGAAAGCCGAAGACGAGATTGCCGAAGGCCGACATCGGGATGCCGAGCAGGCTCTCGACGCTCATCATGTGGAACGCAGCCGTGTCGCCCAGCGTCTGGCTCACGCCGGACACCACCTCCGGCACCTTGTCCGCGTAGGTGGGGAACAGCGAAAAGACGATCGTGATGATGAAGATCGAAATCCCGCCGGTGCGCCGGCCGACTTCGATCAGCAGCGCCCACATCACGAGGCTGAAATAGACGGCCGTCGGCGGCGCGACGTACTCCCACGCCTCATCGAGGATCCGGTTCGCCTCCCAGACGAAATACATCGCGACGAAAAAGGTCAGCGTCGCGAGTATGGCGTCGTACCAGGGCACGTGGTCCCGCGTAGCGTTCTTCGTCGGCGGGAAGATCAGGAAGACGAGCGGCAGGAGCAGGGCGACGAGAAGATAGAGATAGCGGTTATCGATCAGCACGAAGCCGACGAAGAACCCGAGATTGAACATCTGGTTCGTCGCCAGCACGATGGAGGCAGCCACGAAAAGCGTGAATACCGCCATCCAGAAGCCGCTGAGAGTGCGGTATCGTGCCAGTTCCTGACTTTCCGCCTTCTCAAGCTCGGCCTCGACATTCTGGGCGAGACCGCCCGGCGTCGACTGGTCCGTCGTCATCTCCGTCCTCCGTTCAGCCCTGACGGGCTCCCTATACCTTGTTTCTTTGTTCTGGCGAGCCGGGTCGCTTCTTACCCGCGCGAGCGGGATCCTGCTCCTGAATGCCGAAACAGCGGAGCGACGCCGAGTTCAGAATGTCGGCGTCACGCCGCTGCCGGTAACGATCGTCGCGGCGCAGGCCGCAGCAATAGCGTGTGTCCTACCACTCCGGCCAGACGACCGCCATACCGCCGGCCTTGAGGGCTTCTACGCGTGCAGATTGCCAGCCGGCCTGGAAGTCCGCCTCGCTCTTGCCTTCGGCCGATGCGGAATACTCTTCCCAGGCTGCGGCGAGGAGATCCTGCCGCTCGATGAGCCGGTCGTTGTGCGCCTGGTACTCCGGCTTCCAGACGCCGACCTCCTGATAATAACGGATCGCGCCCTCGTGGAACGGCACGACCCATTCGAACTGCTGGTTCTCGAGCGCCCAACCTCCGGCACCCGGGGCGGAATCCTTGTAGTGCTCATACAGGTCCTGCATGGTCTTGGTCATCGCATAGACCTGATCGGCATCTTTGTCGTCATATGCCATCAGGACCGGATATGGGTATGTCGCGCCTTCGAGCGGCTTGTCCTCGCCGATCGCGACACCTTCGGTGCAGGTGTGCTTCACGTAGTACGGAGCCGCCGCGAGCATCCGCTGCCAGCCAGCTTCGTCGTCGTGCGGCAGCCGCGGCCAGGTTATGCCGCGGTTCGACGCCTCGAGCTTCAATGGGCTGCCGGAGACGGTGCTCGTGAAGGCGATGTCCGCCTGCCCCTGCACGATGGAGTCGGTCGAAGCGGCCGAGCTCGGAAATTCGATCCGCTGGGTGTCCTCCCACTCCAGGTCACCAAAGCGGAGATAGGCATAAAGATTGTAGTTGAGGCCGGGAGCCGCCTTGATGATGGCGGTGCGCTTCCCCTTGAGATCGTATGGCGTCTCGACACCGAGATCGCCAGCGACCATCACCGACATGCAGTTCTTGCCGATGTTGATGGCGAGCAACCTCGTCTTCTGCGGTCCCCAGGCGGGAATCGCGAACTCGAACGCCCCCTCCTGCGACATGTACGTGCCGATCCCGTTCGCGGAGAAATCCGCCTTGCCTTCCCGGACCGGCGCCAGCCGGGACAGGTCGTTCTTGCCCGGCAGCACGCGCAGCGTCTTTCCGACATGGTTCTTCAGGGCGCTGCCCACGGCGACCGCCTGACCGTAGCCGGCGGTGTTGATCTGGTATGCCGTCCAGACGATCGTGTTCGGCAGTTCAGCTCTGGCCGCGGTCGTTGCCGCGAGCATGCACAACGCCACACCAGACGCGCCCACCCACCTTCCGTTCATTTGTCGTTTCCTCTCGTTCACCCCCGGCTGAACCGGGTTCTTTTCAGGGTATGAAAAACTGACGATATCAAAACGGGGGCCCATTCCGTTGTCAATCGACCGCGAGAGCATTCGGTCCCCAGCGTCGCGCAGCGTTCCGGCGCCCCACTGACGTTGACCGGCTTCGCCGCCCCCCGTAGCTTTGGCGCACGCTCGCGAGCCGAATGGGAGACCGCACATGGAAGTCAGAGCCGCCGTGGCCCACAGGGGCGGCGCCCCCCTCAGCATCGAGACGGTGACGCTCGATGCCCCGCGTGCCGGTGAGGTTCTGGTCGAGATCAAGGCGACCGGCGTCTGCCATACCGACGCCTATACGCTGTCGGGAGCCGATCCTGAAGGCATCTTCCCGTGCATTCTCGGCCACGAGGGTGCCGGTGTCGTCGTCGAGGTCGGCAGCGGCGTCACCAGCGTGCAGCCGGGAGATCACGTGATCCCGCTCTACACGCCGGAATGCCGTCAGTGCGAGTACTGCCTGAGCGGCAAAACCAACCTCTGCCAGGCGATCCGGGAAACGCAGGGTCGCGGCGTGATGCCGGACGGCACGAGCCGGTTCCGGATCGGCGGCGAACCGGTTTTCCACTACATGGGGACATCGACCTTCGCCAACTTCACCGTTCTTCCCGAGATCGCCGTGGCGAAGATCCGCGAGGACGCTCCGTTCGACAAAGTCTGTCTCATCGGATGCGGCGTCACCACCGGGATCGGCGCCGTGATCAACACTGCCAAGGTGGAGCCCGGCTCGAACGTGGTCGTGTTCGGGCTCGGTGGCGTCGGTCTGAACGTCATTCAGGCGGCGCGCATGGTTGGGGCTGCCATGATCGTGGGCGTCGACACGAACCCCGCGAAACGAGCGCTCGCCGAGCAGTATGGGATGACGCACTTCGTGAACCCCAAGGAAGTGCTCGGGGATCTCGTCCCGTACCTGGTCGATCTGACGAAAGGCGGCGCGGACTATTCGTTCGAGTGCATCGGCAAAACCGAGACGATGCGTGCCGCGCTCGAGTGCTGCCACAAAGGATGGGGCGAGAGCACCATCATCGGCGTCGCCGGTGCCGGCGAAGAAATCTCCACCCGCCCCTTCCAGCTCGTCACCGGGCGCGTCTGGCGCGGTTCGGCCTTCGGCGGCGCCAAGGGGCGCCGCGACGTGCCGAAGATCGTGGACTGGTACATGGACGGTAAGATTCGGATCGACGACCTCATCACGCACCGGATGCCGCTCGACCGCATAAACGATGCCTTCGATCTCATGCACGAAGGCAAATCGATCCGCAGCATCGTCACGTTCGAGTGAGTGCGGCCGCCCTCGGCAACGAGAGCCCGAAAGCCGCTTCGGGTCAGTGCTTCCCGTAGAAGAACTCGAGTGGCTCTCCCGTATTCCGAGGTCGACCGACCTGCACGGCGCGAAGCGTCGGGTCTCCGCCCATAGAGTTGAGCCACTCCGTGTAGGCGCCCTCCAGCACGGGCACGAGCCAATGCTCCGGCGCATTGTCGTACATCGGCACGACCGGGTAGGCGCCGTGCACGATCCGGATGTGCTGCCCGGTCTCTTCGATACGGACCCAGCCCCACTCGATCACGGTGAGAATGCTGTTCAGGTCCGCAGCCACGTCTTCCAACGATTCGCAGGGCCGAAGCGGCAACGCCTGCGCGACGCGAGTTCCCACCCTGGTCAGAAAGCTCTCGGCGAGCTCTCTGTCGACCTGGACATAGAACTCGCTCATCATCTCCGACACGAAGACCCGCCACTGCTCGGCGCAGTTCTTCTGCGTGTAGTATTCGAGGCTGGCCCGAAGGTCGTTCATCTGGAGACTCCCCGACTCCCTCATCGGCGCCTGTCGTCCGGCCTCGCTCATCGCCCCCTCACTGGTCGGCCCCGAAGGTGTGCCGCATGTATACCCGCCCGGTCGCTTCGAACCAGTCGGCGGCGTTGTCGAAGGCTGCCGCCGCCCCAACCGATGTCGCCGGGGTCACTTCGTACTCCACCTGACCGTGAATGTTGAAGCCGACGTTCACCTTGTCGTCGGAGTCGTACGAAGTCCGGATCGACGGGTCGAACTGCGCCTGCCCGACCAGTGCCGCCTGGAGCTCCGGATTGTTCGGGAAAATCGGCGCACTGTCTTCGGACCAACTCTGGATGCCGACGGCACCGCCGATGGCGTAAGTCACCTTGCCTCTCGTGGCGGTGTACTCCACCGGGATCGAGAACGACACGAAGTCCTGCGGGCTGAAATAGCCGCCATGTCCGAACGTGAACCGCCGCAGATTCTCGTCGTACGAGAAATATGTGAGGTTCACGCCGGCGCGGAACTCCCGATCCGCTTCGTTGATGAAGCGGTAGTAGCCTCCGGTCGATATCTGGAAGAGATCGTTGTCCTTCACGTTGTTGCCGTCGAGGACGTAGAAGCCTGCACCGGCATATGCCCCGAAGGCCCCGTCATCGTAGCTCAGGTCGACACTGCCGCCGGTGCGGGTGACCCCACCCCATTCGAGGCCGGTCCGATCGTCCTTCATCCCGGCGTAGGAGAGCACGCTATCGGTGACTGCCCGCCGCTCGACCGCCAGACGAAGACTCCAGTCCTCGTCGAGCGCCGGCGCGAAGCTGATACCGCCGACCACCGATTCCTCCTGGAATCCGAGCGGCGTGCTCCCGATGTCGAGAGCGAACGGCCCCATGTCCCAGCCGAGCCCGAGGCCGACGCCCGTGTCGCTGGCACTACCGGGGTCGACGGCTCCTCCCAGAGGATTGGTGCCGTACCGCGCCAGCGTGGCGGCATCGGAGTCGATCGAGCCGGCGCTGATGTGCGTGGGAGTGGCCGTGACCGTGAACCGGCCGAGCTCCCCGGTCGGGAAGGTTCCCTTCACGGTGCCCTTCGTCTCGATCAGGCGGTCCAGGCCCTTGTCGCCGTCGCGATAACGCAGCCCGATCCCCGCCTCGGCCGACGGGACGGTCTCGCGGCGAACCTCTATGAGGCTCTCTTCGATGTCGCGGAGGAGGTTGTCGGGTTGGCGCGTCTGCCGATCCGCCGGATTGACGAAAGGCGGGGGGGTGTAATAGCCGGACCCCGATGCCTGGGCCAATTGGACCCCTGCCGGCGCCGACATGCCGACGGCGAAGTCGGGGTCGGCACTCGCGATCTGGACCGGTCGCTCGGCCGCCTCGCTCGACCGAACGACGAGATCCGCCACCGAAAGAGCGTCTTCGCTCTGCAAAGAGCCGGTCCGGGCTCCGGTACGAAACGGATTGGCGCCGCGGGCCGGCCGATCGGGCGCGAAGCCGCCGATGCTCGTCCCCTGACCCATATTGCGGAAGGGGTTCCCAACCGCGGCAGCTCCGGCTCCTGCGACCGGGCTCGCGGCCTTGGCCAGCTCCTCCTGTCGCAGCTCGAGAGCCGTCTCCAACGCCCGCCTCGCGGTCGTGTTGTCTCCGCTCGCCCGCGCGACCTCGCCCATCAGGTAGTAGATGCGGGGCTCGCGCGGGTAGTAATCGACTGCCTCATCGAGGAGCGCAGAGGCATAGCTATAGTTCTTGGCTTCGATTGCCGCTCCGACGGCCCCGCGAATTGCATCGAGGTTGCGAGGGTGACGCTCCAAGATCGCGGCATAGATACCCAGCGCGTCCTCCGGCCGGCCGGCGCTGGTGTAAAGCCGCGCCAGCGCCATGAGCAAGGGCGGGTCCTCCGGCGACTCCGCCAGGTGCGGATAGAGCAGATCGTAGGCATCGGCATACATCTCGCGCTCACGCGCACGATCCGCTTGGGCTATGGCCAGCCCTGCGTTCAGCTCGCGAAGCTGCCGCCGCTGTTCGGGCGTCAGATCGGAGCGAGCTTCGAGGTCCTGCATGTAGGCTGCCGCTTCCGCATCCTGCCCGGCCCTGAGAAGGACTCCGGCATAGTCGAGCAGCGTCTTCGCGTCCTTGTCGCCGCGAACGATCTGCTGGCGAAGGAGCGACTGCGCTCTACGCGTGTTGCCGATCTCGGCCAGGGCCGCGGCAACCGCGGCAGTCTTCTCTTCGGTCACCGGAGCGGACCGGTTGAGCCGCTCCAGAATGCGAGTGGCCTCGTCCGGCGACCCGGCCTCGGCGATCGCCTTCGCACGGTTGATCTCGGCGTCGACGTAGATCTGCTGGCGAAGCTGACGCATCTCCTGCGTCTGACGCGAAGTGGCGACCCGATCCAGGGCGGAAGTCGCCTCCGCATACATGCGGCGCTCGTTGTAGAAGATAGCGGCTGCGTGCAGTGCCGCCGGCGGCGCGTCCGTCGTCTCGACCATGGAGTCGATCATCGCCACCGCCTGGTCGCGCTCTCCATGCTTGTCGAGGAATCGAGCGAAGTCGAGCCGCAGCCAGGGGTTGGATGGGTCGGCGACGATCGCCTGCTGGAAAGATTCGAAGGCGCCGTCCCCGTCCCCGATCACTTCGAGCTGTCGCGCCTTCAGTCGCAACACCTCCGAGCGCACCTCCGAGTAGTTCGGGATCTGAGAGGACCGCGCCTCCAAGTCTTCGGCCAGGCGCAGCGCCTCGCCCTCCCGTCCCTGCGCCGTGTAGACGTTGAAGAGACCGAGAGTGGCAGGCACATCGTTGGGCCGGCGCTGCAACGCGAGCCGATACTGGCGCTCGGCTGCGGCAATCTGGCCCCGGCGGAAGAGCACGTCCCCGAGAAGCTGGTGAGCGGCGGCTACCTCGCTCCCTCCCCCGCGAACCAGTCCTTCCAGGATCGACTGAGCCTCGTCGAGGCGGCCCGCATCGACCGCGGCATCGGCTTCGTTCATGCCGGCCCAGAAGCTGGCGCTCTGAAGAGCATCGCCGTATTTGCGCCGCATCGCCGCCGAGCCGGACGTCGCCCGCTGCAACAGGTCGCGCGCTTCCCTGAACTCCTTCTGGCGCAGCCTGACGATGCCGAGGCCGGCGAGCGCATCCCGATCATTCGATCGGCCACGCAGGACGCTGCGGAAGGATTCCTCCGCCGCCGCCAGATTGTTCGAGTTCAGCTCGTTGAACCCACGTGCGCGCACCTGCGCGTAACGATCCGGGGCGGGCTGTCGGCTGGCGGGCGCCGTGGCGGTCTGCCGCTCCCGCTGGTTACGGATCTCCGTATCGTTCGGAAACTTTGCCAGGTAGGCGTCGTAGAGCGGGCGACTGCTCCGTCCCCCGCCCAGCCAGATCAGCGCCTGCCGCCAGGCCGCCCGGGCATCGGAGGCGACCGCGGGGTTCGCCGAAAGCTCGGCCAGTTGCCGGATACCTTCCTGGCGGGTGTCTTCCCGGTACGTCAGCACCCTGGCAAGCGCAAGCCTCGTCTGAGGCGAACCGCCGCTGGTGCGCACACGCTCTTCAAGGCCGCGGCGCGCTTCGGCCGCACCCTGCCGGGTGCCGGCGAGCGTCTGATAATATTCGAGGGCATAGCGATCCGGCGGCTCCGCACCTCGGAACGCTTCCCGATAGGAGCGT
This sequence comes from Alphaproteobacteria bacterium, assembly GCA_029268305.1. Taxonomy (GTDB): domain Bacteria; phylum Pseudomonadota; class Alphaproteobacteria; order JAJUGE01; family JAJUGE01; genus JAJUGE01. The sequence goes on along the minus strand of JAJUGE010000013.1, from coordinate 14,680 downwards.
GCCGCCTCATCGAACCTGCCGGCACTCGCGAGTCGTCGCGCCTGGACGATCTCGGCCGGTTCGGATGCGCCGGTCTGGAGTGCCGCCTCAAGCTCGGCTATCCGCGCGGTCTGGCCCGGGTGCGCGGCTCGAAGACGTGAAAGATACTGCCGGGCTCCCGCGGTGTCGCCTTCCCCGGCGCGCGTCAGACCGAGAAGATAGAGCGCCTGCGGATGGTCGGGTCGGCTCTGCAGCAATTGTTGCAGCGCCTCCCCCGCGAGGTCGCCGCGACCGCGCGCGCGCCAGTACTCGGCCCGCTCGAGCAAGGTCTGCTCGGCGCTGGAGGTGGCGCTCGGCGGTGGCGCGGCGACGGAAGGCGACGGTGCACCCTGGCCCGACGCACTCCCCCCTACAGCCGCCGCCATCAGTAGACCCGTTCCGACGCGGATACCGATCGATCTCACGGCATGTTCCCCTTATTCCAGAGCAAGGAGCTCAACTGGTCCGCTCGCGGCGGCTCCCGATCCTCAGCGACGCCAGCTTCCTCAGCAGGAAGAAGAGAGCGAGAGCGATCGCAAGGACACCGATACCGAGCAGCACCAGGAGCAGCAGCGGCTTGTCGGCGAAGAACCAGCGGACGCGGGTCCAGAAGGGCAGATCCTCCCGAGCATACTCCGCGCCGACGCGGAAGCTCGAAAGCTGGTTGCCCTTGAGCACGACCAGGTCGCCCTGCACCCGCGGCTGCAGATCGCGTGAGCGGATCGCATTCGAGAGCCTCAGCACACCACGGGGCTCGGAGGCGAGCAGCATGACGACGGTTCGGTCGGCGGCGAGCGGCGACTCGAAGCTGACGAGCCCCGTGAGGTCGTCTCCCGTCGTCATCAGCAGCTGGTCCGCCTTGTTCCTCTCGTCTTCCGCGCCTTCGCTGTCGAACAGGGTGTAGAGCCGGTCGATTCCGCTCGCCTGGCGGACGCGTAGCTGGCCGCCTTCCACTCGGAAGGGGCTGTTCGGCGCCCAGTCGCCGACCAGCGGCTGGTCCGAGAAGGGACCGAGGACCAGCAGATCCTTGTCGGCTACCGAATCAACCTGATCGGCCGTTACGACCGTCGCTCGCACGGGAGGATAGCCGGTCGCATCGCCGATCATCCCCATCACGCCGAGATAGGCGGACGCCACCGGCTCGCTCATCCGGTTCGGCAGAACCACGGCGGTCTCGCTCAGATCCGCCATGCGCGTGAACGGATATCCCGAGTTGACGAAGAACGCCAGGTTGGGCAAGGGCGCGTACCGGAACGTGTTCGAGAAATCCAATGTGCTGTCGACATCGATGCCGGTCCTGATGTCGGTCGGAAGCTGCCCCTCGCAGTAGCCCGGGATGTAGGGCTTGAGATTGTAGTAGAACTGCAGCTGGTTTCGGCCGAACACCAGATACGGCGGAATGCTCACCACGCCTTCGTTCTCGACGAACTCGCGTGACATCGCTTCGCGCATGCGGGTGAGCGCGGTGTCCTGCTCGAGCGGCAGGCTCTTCAGATAGATGTCGTTGATGAGGACATCTAGACGCGAGTTGCGCCAGTCGACCCATTGCGCGGACGGATACCGATACCGCACCGTCAACGGGATGCCAGCGTCCCGCCAAGCGAAGATTCCCGGCGGTGCCTGGAAGTTCACGTCGAGAATGCCGGGGTTGAGACCGCTGCCCTGAAGGTCGGCGGGCGACACCAGCTCGCCGAGCCGAATAGCCCGGTCGGTCGGCACCCAATTGGGCGCGTCATACGGGACCCGCTCCGGCAGCTGGGGCGGCCCTACAAGTGCGGTCGGCCCGGAAAGCGTCGACGATCCCAGAGCGACCGTCTGCGCCGCGTGACGAAGCTCTTCTTCGTCACGGCCGAGCACGAGCAAGAGCCGGGCGTCGGTATTGTAGGGGTTCGGCACGACCGCGAGGGTCGGCCCCTCGATCTGCGGCAGGGAGAGCCCGGAAGGCCGCATGCCGGAGGTCGCGAGCACGACCGCATTCCCCGTCGGCACTTCGCCGAAAGACACCGGGAAGCTCGCGCCACGATAGGAAGCGAGGCTTCCGAACCAGCCCGCCACAGTGCCGGCCGCCTGCAGAATGCTGGTGTCCGGCGAGTTCGGCAGGACGAACGGCAAAGTCAGCGGGTTGGCGTCCTTGCGGTCGAAGAACGGCAGCGGCAGCAGCGAGAGATCGTTGCGCAGCGGCAGGCGCTCCTTGCGCATCACGAGCGACGACGTGGGACTGACAGTCGCCCAGAGTGTGGAGTGCATCGGATCTTCGCAGCCGAGCGTATAGTGGCCGACGAAGCGGAAGAGGATCGTGTTGTCTTCCTTGAAGAGAACCGGATTGGCCGCCAGCGTGATGGTCGAGCTTTCCGACTCCTCCTTCGTCAGCTGCATCGAGCCGATCAACTCTTCGTTGATGAACACGTGCAGGTGGCTGAGCTCTGGAATCAGCGCCGGTGAATAGGCGTAATTGACGTTCACCCGAGCCTCGGTCACGACCTCGTCCCGGCGCACCGAGAACGGTCGGCTCTCCTCGTCGAAGACCGATTCCAGGCGCATCGGCGATTGGACACCGAGGTCCTTGAGCGTGATCACGTCGACACGTGTACCCGGGATTTCGGGCATGCCTTCGCCGACGAGTTCCTCCCGAGCGGCGGTCGCTGTCGTCGCCGCTTCTCCCGGCCGCAGCATTCCCGGTCGCTCTTCCGGCGGCAGTGCAAATCCGCGTGGGGTCAGCCGATCCGTGGGCGGAACCGGCGCGGGTTGCCCGGGAACCCCGTTCTGACCGGGCACGCCCTCCGAACCGTCGAGCGCCACAGGAGACTGGGCCTGCTCCCGGGCACGCTGTTCCGGCGTCTTTCCGTCATCGAAGGCGGGCCGCGGCACGGGGCGCGGGGCAGTCGTCGTCGGCGTCATCGGACGATCCTGCAGTGCACCCTGTCCCGTCGGCCGGGCCGAAGGCGGCAGTGGTCCGCCAAGCGCGGGCGGCGGCTGCGTGTCAGACCGCTGCTGCGCCAGTGCGGTATCTCCGCCTGCCCACCAGCCAGCCAGACCGATCAACAGTGTCGCGGTTGCAGCGCCCCGTCGGCGACGCCTCATGAAGGATGGTCCCGATGAATTCGGTGGGTTCGTACCGTCCGACGCAACCCCCTGCCGTCTGCTTCTCTGCACCGACCGAACCCTTCTTCTCGTAAACAGACCGAAAATGTTCCGCAAGATCGAGCCGGCGGCGCGCAACGGCCGATCCTGGGCATGCTGATCCCAATCGAGCCAGGCATCCGCGCGGCCGAAGACGACGCGCACCAGGTTTCGCTGGTCCTCGAGGGTCGCGAGTTCGAACATCACCCGCAGATCCTCCCCTTCCCATGTCACGACCCGAGCGGGAATGATCACCGAGCCGCTGCCCACCGGAAGTTCGATGTCTATCTCGTCGTCCGTGCCGACGTCCTCGGCCCGATCGACGCGGAAATAGGCCCCGCCCATCGAGATATCCTGAGTCTCGGTCAGCACGGTGCGACCATCCGGTAGGTAGAGTACCGCCGGCAGCTTCAGACGAATGCGGACGTTGCTCCGCACCTGGCGCGCCTCGCGAGCGGCCGCGACGGCGGCACCGAGGAGGAGGAGATTAAAGATGGCCCAGGCCATGTTGAGCGCGAGCACCTGGGTGTCGGTCTCGCTCAAGTTCTCGAACACCAGTCGGAGGATGCCGATGCCGACGGCGAAGAGCAGCACCGCGATCAGGATCAGCTGCGGTCGCATGATGCGGTGATCGAAATAGCTGTCCGGCAGCAGACCGCCCTTCTCCGTGACGTTGAACGAGCCCCGTCGGGGATTGATCAGCGTCACCAGACTCGGCTTGAGGAGATAGAAGGTGAGCACGCTCTCGTAGACTTCGCCCCAGAACGAGTGGCGATAGCGCGATTGGATCCGGGAATTCGTGACGACGGCATGCACGAGGTGCGGCCCCGCATAGGCGAGGATCGCCAGTGCGGATGTCGTGATGATGTTCTGCTGGAACAGCAGATAGGCGAGCGGCGCCGTCAGGAACACGAAACGCGGCAGCGCGAAGAAGAAGTGCATCATCGCGTTCAGGTAGCAGAGCCGCTGTGCCAGCGTCAGTCCGCGCCCGAGAAGCGGGTTGTCCACACGGAAGATCTGGACCATTCCGCGCGCCCAGCGCATCCGCTGGCCCATGTGCAGGGCGAGACGCTCCGTGGACAAACCGGCCACCATCGGGACCCGAATGTATGCCGAGGTATAGCCGGCCCGGTGCAACACGAGAGCCGTGTGCGCGTCCTCTGTCACCGTATCCACCGCGAAGCCACCGATGTCTTCGAGAGCGGATCGTCGGATCACCGCGGACGATCCGCAGAAGAATGCCGCGTTCCAGGTGTCGTTCCCCTGCTGAACTAGGCCGTAGAACAGCTGGCCTTCATTGGGGATCGAGTAGCCCGTGGCGAGATTCCGCTCGAACGGGTCCGGCGAATAGAAATGGTGCGGCGTCTGCACGACCGACATTTTCGGATCACGCAGGAACCAGCCTACCGTCAGCTGCAGGAACGGCCGGGTCGGCACATGGTCGGCGTCGAATATGGCGATCAGTTCGCCATCGGTGTGCCGCAACGCGTTGTTCAGATTGCCCGCCTTGGCGTGGGCATTGTCTTCGCGCGTTATGTATCCCGCCCCGACTTCCTCAGCGAACTGGCGAAACTCTTCGCGGTTGCCGTCGTCGAGGATGTAGACGCGAAACCGATCGGGCGGATAGTCGAGGCTCAGGGCCCCGAGGACGGTGATCTGGACGACCGAAAGCGGCTCGTTATAGGTGGGGATGAATACGTCAACGGTCGGCCATAGTGACGGATCGTCCGGAAGCGGCTCCGGCCGGCGGTCGAGCGGCCAGACCGTCTGAAGGAATCCGATGAACAGGACCGTATAGGCGTAGAACTCGGCAAGCAGCAGTCCCGTGCCGAGGAACGCTTCCGACAGGCTTTCGAACTCGAGGGTGTTCGTGAGACGCCACCAGATGTACCGCGACGAGACCACGATCGACAACGTCACGAGTACGAGCGTGACCACCCGCCCCGGAAAGAAGTTCAGGACGAACAGAAGCGTCAATGTGCCGATCGCGAACCAGCCCTGCGACTCCAGATCGAGATCCGCGAAGACCACGACCAGGAGCGGCAGAAGACCGATCACGATCGCTATCGTCAGCCAAAGCGGACGTTCGCCGTTGCGATCGGCGGCGTTGCGGAAGCGCTCCATCATGCTACGGCGACCCTCGCGAGTGCCTGTCGGTCGTTCATGAGCATCTCGTCCACGCTCGCGGCCAGTGCCGCGATGTCATAAGACGCCTTGCTCTCCGGAGCGAAGTCCGCCACCAGACGCTGCGAGGCCACCGCCTCGCTGAGATACTCGTCTCTGTAGATCACCCCGAGCAGGCGGTCGGCCAACTTGGTTCGAAGCACGGTCAGCACGTCGCGGTTGAGCCTGCGGCGCAGATCGAGCTGATTGACCACGTATCGCACCGTCCCTCGCGTCGGCGCGCCGTCCCGAGCCGCGAAAAACTCTCCGCACTCGATGCGGGGAAGCAACGCGATCGAAGTGGCATCCGGAAGAAGCACTGCGAGATTGAGATCGGCGAGCTCGGAAACCGCCTCGAGGAAGACGGAATGCCCTGGCGGGAGGTCGATCAGGACAATCACCTCTGGCTCGCGCAGGAACGGTTCCAGCTTGAGGCGCAACCAGTCGCGCTCATGGCGGAGCCGCTGCCGAACGATCCTGGCATGCTCTACCGCGACGGTTCCGAACGGCAGGAGAAGAACGCCGGAGGGCGTTTCGAAGACCAGTTCCTCCCAGGGCGCCTCCAGCGACTCCGGTATGGCGAAGCCGCGGCCGTCCGAGAGCATCATCGCAAAGTGAAGGCGAAGCGCATTCTGCAGATCGAAGTCGACAACAACGGTCTGCCAGCCGAGACGCTGCAGCTCGTGTGCGAGATTGGCGGTCAGCATCGTCTTGCCAACGCCGCCCTTGGGGGAAGCGAGACTGAGCAGCGGCATCTCAGGAAAGTCGCTTGAATACGTCGGAAAGGGGTGTGCCCCCGGCGCTCTCGGAGGATGACCTGCCCGGCTCGGACCGTTGCCCGCGGACCCGGGCGAAAACGTCACGAAGGGACCCGGCAGATCGCCCGCCGCCCTCGCCGGAAACCTCAGACGCCTCAGTCGTCGCGGGAGCGTCGGCAGCGCGTTCGACACCCGTTTCGACACCGGAGCGTCTCGAACGGCGGAGCTCTGCAATCCGATCGTAGAAAGCTCCCGATCGCTTGACGGGCGGCGCCGGCCGAGCCAGGGGCACATGCGCCGGAGAGCGCTCCTCTCCAGCCTCGACACTCGAATCAACCAGAGACCAGTTCTCCCGCGCCCGCACCGGATCCGGATCGGGGACGAACTCGTGGTAACGCATATCGGTCAGACCGATGCGCTGAAACAGGCGCTCGATGTCTGTAGGCTTCTTCACCAGCCTGCCCCCCGATCCATCAGCCGTCCCCGATTCCCCTGTCGACCCCGTGAAGTCCGGATCGATCCACCCATCTTGCTCGCGAAGCGGCCGATGCCGTAGCAAGACCCCGACCCGGTCAACGGCAAGCCCGCCATGAAGCTATACGCTAGAACCTTGGGATACAATTCCCCAAAATATTGAAGAGAAACTTAACCCATCGTGAATTTCGCGGTCTCGATGTGATCAGTACCCTCGCGCCTGGGCCCTGGCGCTCCGACCGATCGGGAAGCTCCCGCCAGGCGACCGCCGAAACACGCAAACCTCGCTGCGATCAAGGGTATTCTGAAGTGCCGATCTCTTCCGCCGCGATAAGTGCCATCAACGCGAGGCTCGCGGAGTAGTAATCCTCTGCTATCGCGGTTGCGTGTGGCGGCGCTGATGCTGGCAATCCGGCATGCTCGAGGACCAGTGCGGCAACCGAACGAACTCCGGCGCCAGCCGGATACGGACTCCGCCGATCGTCCTCCAGGCTGACCCAAGCCGGCACTCCCCCTTGCTGTTGCTCAAACCAGAACTTTGAGAAACGGCCGAGCCGCTCCTCCGAGTCGAGCCTCGCCCATAGCACGTACAGAGGGATCCTCATGGCATCGAAGCCGAAGCGCGGCGGCCACTTCACAGCCGGGCGAGGCGGTCCGTCCGCCGGCAGCGCGAGCCAGTCCGGGGGCAGTCCCCATCTGCCGAACGCGCTCGAGTCAACGAGATCCAGGCCCTGCTCGATCAACTCTCCCCAAAGAGGCGACGGGTCGATCCGCTGGAACGCGCGCAGTGCGGGGAACACATAGTACGACAGGTTGAGGGTAACGGCAGGACCGTCGTCGAAGCCCTGGAAGGCCGGGAGCAGTACCAGTCTCCCTCCGGCATCTCTGGTCGTGAGCAGCGCCCTCACGTCCGCGGCGATGCGGCGCGCCGCGGCGGCATACCCGGGCTCGTCCCAGCGCTCCGCCGCTCGCGCCAGAGCCCACCCGATCAGGAGGTCGCCGTCTGTCGCATTGTTGGGATCCGGAACCGGCATCCGCGGATCGCGCGTCCACTTCCAGGCGTGCAGCCAGGTCCCGTTCCAGCGAAGTCCCTTCTCGACCCACTGACGCATCAGGTCGAACGTTTCCCGATCGCCGAAATACTCGGCGAACAGCATGCCCAATCCCTGACTCTCGGAGTGGCTGATCTCGGCGTTTCCGCTGTCGATCACGCGGCCGTCATCTCGGACATAGCGGCTCTTGAAGGCATGCCAAATCTGGTCGCCGGAAGTGTCCCCGAGAGCAGCTTGTCCCGAGACGAGGATCGCCAGGAGACTCGCCATCAGGAGCGACGGGACCGATCGGAATCGCAGAAGCCGATGCAACCGAATGGTGATCGGGAGCTTCTCACTTGGCACGCGGTAGAATCCGGATGTACTCGCACCGACTCAGTAACGATGATGGCGGTTTGCGCCCGTTGCCACCAGTTCTAATTCGTCTCTTTTCGGGAACACGACACCAATGGCCGAGATCAAGAAAGCCAACGGACACCGACTCGAAGGTATCGGCGCCCCGCTCGAGCCGGACATTGAGCCCGCGCGTCGCCCGCGTCGTTCCGACGTGGCGTTCGATCTGGATCAGGTACTCGGGGCAGTCTACGCGATCGAGACGAACGTGCCCGAAGATGCCTTCACCGCCAATGCGCTCGGGACCCGCCGCTTCGGCAACGCGGTGCTCATCTCCGAAGACGGCCTCTTGCTGACCATCGGCTATTTGGTCACCGAGGCGGACCAGGTCACCCTGACCGACAACGCCGGCAAGTCCATCCCCGGACACGTCGTCGGCTATGACCACGACACCGGATTCGGGCTGGTGCAGGCTCACGAGAGAGTGAGAGACGCCCCGGTTCGTCGGGGCGCCGCAGCGGACGTCGACGAATCCGAAACAGTCGTCGTCGGCGCGCACGGAGGTGCACCGAACGCGCAGCTCACCACCGTCGTCTCCAAGAGAGCTTTTGCCGGTTATTGGGAATACCTGCTCGACGTCGCGATCTTCACCTCTCCGCCTCACCCGAGCTGGAGCGGGGCGGCCCTCTTCGGGAAGGACGGTGCCCTCTGCGGCCTCGGCTCCCTCTATGTACAGGATGCACTTTCCGCAGCAGGCGAAGTCCCGGGCAACATGTTCGTACCGCTGGAAATCCTGGAGCCGATCCTGTCGGATCTGGTCGCGACTGGGCGGTCTTCACGCCCGCCGAAGCCGTGGCTCGGTATGTACGCGAGCGAGGTCGAAGGTGCGCTGGTAGTGGCGGGCCTCGCGGATGGGGCTCCCGCGAGCACGGCAGGCATCGAAGTCGGAGACCTGATCGTCGCCATCGCGCAGGAGCCCGTCGCCAGCCTGGTCCAACTCCAGCGACGGATTCGGTCGATCGGAAACGCCGGCGCAATCGTCAATCTGCAGATTTACCGAGACGGTTCACTTCTGGACATCGATGTCCGCTCGGCCAGTCGGTACGACTACCTGAAGGCTCCCACCTCGCACTGACTCGGGCCTTCGGGACAATCCGGGAGAATTCGGCGCGAGCTAAGCCAGGCCGCGGCGTTCTTTCATTCTTTCGATGGCAGCCGCAAACAGGGACACGGGCGGCCGATAACAGCCGCGTCCCATCAGCCCCCCTTGCCCCGTCGCGTCGATGATCGCAAGCGTGATGACCGGCGACTCGCCGGTCGCAACGACGCGGGCGGCGTCCAGACCTACCCTGATGCCGACTTCGCCGAAGGCGGGATGAACCGCACTCAGCAGCTGCTCGGGCAATTCGCTTATGCCTCTGGGCAGATAAGGGCCGAGGACCGCCATGATCTCAGGCGAATGGGCAACGCACTGACCGCCGAAACCGAGCGCGTCGACCAGCGCGCTGTCGCCGATCGCGCCGCTCGGCCGTCCCCGCGGGGCCCGCTCGAGCATGGGCCCCGTCGGCGACTCAGCATCGCAGACGACCCATTCATGTGGATTGCCTGCCAGTCTGACGCCGAACGAACCGCCGTTGCCGGCGAGCGACGTAACCAGCGAACTGCCTACCACCCCCTCTGCGGCCTGCAGAATGCAGTGGGATGCCGCCATCCACAGGGAAAGAAAGAACAGCGGCCACTGCTGAATATGCGATTGCACCTCGGCGAACCCGGGTTGCGCCCCGATCCTGCTTCCCAGCACGTCGAGCAGTGCATGTGTCGCTGCGGTGGTCCGGCCATGCAGATCGTCGCCGTCCTCGATTCCCTGAACGGCTACCGGAAGCAGGGGAATGCTGTCGCTCAGCGCCCGGCTGAGGATCCCGGCGAGATTGCGCTCTCTCCAGCGGAGCCTCTCGATAATCTCGGGGTCTCGGGCACCGAAACGCAGCTGCGGGCCGGCGCCGCTTCCGAGGGGACTGAACGCCCGACGCGAGGGGTCGCCGGCATCCGCGACGACCTGCAGCGGCATCGATGGGGAGACGACCGCCGCGAGCGGCGTCGCCACACGCATGTCGAGTGCCGGCGAAAGCCGGACGGCCCCGCTTCTGATCAGCTCTTCCGCGGCAGTCTCGGTCTCCGCCCATCCCTCATAAATGCATGCGATGACTGCCGCGTTCAGGATCGTGGCCGGAGGCGCGGTCGGGTCGGCCAGCGGCGGGCCGGCATGAAGGAGTTGCCTCTCCTCCAGACCTACGGCCTCTCTCGCCTGGCTCAGTGCCTGCCAGACCGGCATCACCGCCAGGATTCTCCGCACGGCTGACGATTCAGCCCCCTCTATTGCACAGGCGTTACATTCGGGCGCGTCCGACCTTTCGCGTGACGCGGCTCCATTCAACTGAGATAAGGCGGTGTTCATTCAGGCCATTGCCGCGTCTCGGAGAACAAATGTCAACCGTTTCCCCCCCGACCATTTCCGTTGCGGCGCTCCGCCCGGACATCAGGCGACGTCTCCATTCGGACCGCCGATACTTTGTGCCCGGCCGCGCAACGTGAGAACCAGAGCCGATTCCGCTTTGGTGACCGTGCTCCTCACCGCGTTGGTCGCGGTCACCCCACTGTCGATCGACATGCCGCTCCCGGCCCTGCCGGACCTCGGCCGCGAATATCAGGCGGGATCCGCAGGCGCGCAACTGATCATCAGCGTCTTCATTCTCGGTTTCGCCTTTTCTCAGTTGTTGCAGGGGCCGCTGTCCGATGCCTTCGGGCGGCGGCCGGTTCTCCTCGGAGGCCTCGGCCTCTATCTCGCCTCCAGCCTCCTCTGCATGCTGGCGCCGACGATGGAGCTTCTGATCACAGCCCGGTTCCTTCAGGGATTTTCTGCCTGCGCGGCACCCGTGGTGGCGCGTGCGATCGTCAGGGACGCCTACGAAGGACCGCGCGCGGCCAGGGTCTTCTCCATCATTGCCGCGGGCATGGGCATCGCCCCGGTCATAGCGCCGACGATCGGCGGCTTCGTCCTGATCTGGTTCGGGGCTTCACAGATCTTCGCCCTCCTCGCCGGCACTGCTGCAGTGCTCCTTCTGGCGGTCTTGTTCGTGCTTCCGGAAACCAATGTCCGTCGGAATCCAGCCGCGTTCCGCCCGGCTCGGTTCGTCAGCAATTACCTACTGTTGTTGCGCCACCCGACGTTCCGCGGCTACGTCGCGGTCTCCGTCTGCGCGAGCGGCGGACTATTCGCCTATCTCTCGGGCTCGTCCTTCGTTCTGATCGACGTGCTCGAGGTGCCGGCCCATCACTTCGGCCTCTACTTCGCGCTGGTGGCATCGGGACATATCGCGGGCGCCCTCTGTTCGGGAACGCTGGCAGAGCGCCTCGGCAGCCGACATTTGCTGACGGTCTCGACGGTGATCAGCGCAACGGCCGGCGTTGTCATGGCCGCTCTCGCCTGGGCCGGGGTGGAGACCGTCTCCGCCATCGTCGCTCCCATGTGTCTCTACATGTTCGGATTCGGGATAACCATGCCGAACTGCATGGCGGGGGCGGTGAACCCGTTCCCGCAGATGGCCGGTGCCGCCTCCGCAATGATGGGATTCCTGCAGATGACCTCCTCCGCCGCCGTGGGCGCCCTGGTCGGTCATTTGGACGACGGCACGACCTTTCCGATGGCGGGGATGATCGCGCTGATGGCGGTCCTCGCTGCCGCGACGTTTCTCGCTTTCGCGCGAGGCGACGGCAATCCTGATCGGCAGGAGCCGAGAGCCTAATCGCGGAAGTTGACGTACTGGAGCGGCTGCTCGATTCCCAAGCCCTTGATGTGGGAGATCACGGCCTGAAGGTCGTCGATCTTCTTACCGGATACCCGAAGCTCATCCCCCTGGACGGCGACCTGCACCTTTAGCTTGCTCGCCTTGATCTCCTTGGTCAGTCGGCGCGCGAGGTCTCGGTCGATGCCCTCCCGAAGAGTGACGACCTGCCGGACCATGTTTCCCGAAGCCGCCTCCGGCTTGCCGAAATCCAGGGCTGCCGCGTCCACCTTTCGCCTGGTGAGGTGCGCCTTCAGCAGCTCCTGCACCTGCTTCAGCTTCATGTCGTCGTCTGCAAGAATGGTTACGATGGACCCTTCCCGCTCCACCTGCGTGCGGGAGTTCTTGAAATCGAAGCGCTGGCCTATCTCGCGCATGAGATTGGCAAGCGCATTGTCGACTTCCTGCATATCGAGCTTGGATACGACGTCGAACGAAGGCATTTCGACTCCATCGGAACTGGGATAGCCGCCCACAACCTATACACTCGTCGGAAAAGGCCAACTGGCAAGCTCGCGACAGAATGAGGGACGGATGACTTTCGACCAGGACCGTGCGGAGCTGCTGGAGTTGCTGGAGGGACTCGGTGCCGAGGACGACGGGAAGGTGCTCGCCGCGGCACGGGAGCTTCACCGACGCGTGGCGATCGACGGCGCCGGCTGGGAGGTCTGGTTGACGGTGGCGGCACCGGACGGGGACGCTGCGGTGTCTGCCGAGCTGTCGGAAGAAATCCGGGTGGCCGAACCATCGGCACCGGTAGAGATAAGCGCGCAGTCATCCGCGAGCGAGGACGACCTCCAGATCCTGGAAAGGCTGCTGCAGCGGACCGATATATCGGCGGAGACGCGCGAGGAGCTGGAAGGCTTGCGCGCGGATCTCGTCGAGGGCTCGTTCGACGCCATGGACGCCAATTACCTGCGTGCACTGGACGAGCGGCTTCGACGAGTGTGACCCGAGGGGGCCGCAGGGGCGCGATCGCAATTTGGCCGCAATTGACTCCTACCGCTCCCGGAACGGGTGAGTACGGCGAGGACGACGAAGATGCCCCACACGATTGCATTGGTCGACGATGATCGCAACATTCTGACATCGGTCAGCATGGCCCTCGAATCGGAGGGCTTCGAGGTCCGAACCTTCGTCGACGGTGAACAGGCCTGGAACGGACTGCGGCAATCGCCCGCCGATCTGGCCATACTGGACATCAAAATGCCCCGCCTCGACGGCATGGAGCTTCTGAAGAAGATCAGGGCGGAAAGCCGACTGCCCGTCATCTTCCTGACCTCCAAGGACGACGAGGTGGACGAGGTTCTCGGGCTGCGAATGGGAGCGGACGATTACATCACGAAGCCGTTCTCCCAGCGCCTTCTGATCGAGCGGATCCGCACCCTGCTCCGTCGGGTCGAGCTCGGCGAAAGCACCGGCAGCGACAAGACGGGCGACGAGACGATCGTTCGCGGAAAGCTGCTGCTCGACAGCGCTCGTCATCTCTGCAGTTGGGACGGCAAGCCGGTTACGCTGACCGTCACGGAATTTTTGCTCCTCCGGGCCCTCGCCATACGGCCGGGCTATGTGAAGAGCCGCGACCAGCTCATGGATGCCGCATACGGCGAGCACATCTACGTCGACGACCGCACGATCGACAGCCACATCAAACGGCTCAGACGAAAGTTCAAGTCGATTGATCCCGAATTCGGAGAGATCGAAACGCTCTATGGCGTCGGATACCGCTACCGCGCTTCCTGAGCGCTCTTCCGAACGCCCGGCGCGGGTAGCTAATGCACCATCCGCGTTCGACCACTCGGCCGAGCACCGGCACGGGCGGCTTCGCCTGCTCTCGCCGATCACTCTGCGCATTCTCGCAGTCAATGTCCTGGCCCTTGCGCTGCTCGCCGGCGGCATCCTCTTTCTCGGCCAGTACGAGCGCGGCCTCATCGAGAGCGAGCTCGGGGTGCTCAGGGCTCAGAGCCGGCTTCTCGGCGTCGCGCTCGCCGAGGGCGCCCTCGACTCGCGTTCGGAGGGTCAGCGCGAGCTCGCGGTCGAGCCGGCGAGCAGGTTGGTGCGGCGATTGGCGGAACCCGACGGTGCCCGAATCCGGCTGTTTGCACCCGACGGACGTCTGATCGCCGACAGCAGGAAGCTCCTCGGTCCCGGAGGCGTGATCGAGATCGAGCCGCTCACCGACCCGGACGGGAGCGGCATGGTGGAGCGCCTCGTCAACGGCGCCTACAACGCCATTGCGCGCCTTCTGCCCACGCCATCGCGCTTCCCTCGCTACCGCGAGGCGCCGGTGCAGCGTGCGGAGCAGTACATAGAAGCGCTCAGGGCCCTCGGCGGAGACACCAGCCACGCTGTCCGACGGCTCGACAACGGCATGCTCGTGCTCTCGGTCGCGACGCCAGTGCAGGACTTCAAACGAGTAGTCGGCGCGCTGATGCTGAGCAGCAAGGCGCTGCACATCCACGATTCGATCAGGTCGGTGCGGCTCGGGATCTTCGCGGCATTCACCGTCGCTCTCGCGGTCACGAGCCTCCTGTCGATCTATCTGGCGAGCACGATCGCGCGCCCAGTGCGTCTGCTCGCGTCCGCCGCCGAACGGGTGCGGCACGGGCGCGGAAGACAGGAGGAGATTCCGGACCTCAGCGATCGGCAAGACGAGATCGGCGATCTGTCGGCCGCTCTTCGGGAGATGACCGAAGCCTTGTGGCAACGCATGGACGCTATCGAACGGTTCGCGGCCGACGTCGCTCACGAGATCAAGAACCCCCTGTCCTCTCTTCGTAGCGCCGTCGAGACCGCGTCACGCGTCCGCGACCCGGATCAACAGAAGCGGCTGATGAGCATCATCCTCGACGACGTACAGCGGCTCGACCGTCTCATCAGTGACATTTCGGCGGCTTCGCGCCTCGATGCGGAGCTGTCT
>JAJUGE010000012.1 GCA_029268305.1 Alphaproteobacteria bacterium | reverse complement strand
TCTCGAACTCGTGCGCGCAGTGCTCATTGGGCCGTTACGGTTGTGTCAAAATTCCTAATGGTGGCGCTCGGCGGCCGGCTCTCGTCCTTGCGCCCACGGAGGGGCGATTGTCGACTGGCCGGGATCCCCGGCGAAACGGGAGCCACGAGGCAGCGTCAAACTGACCACCCAGCCAACATAATTCGCCCTCGCGGGAATCACAATCTTTCAATGGGGGCGGCCGCGCGGTTTTCGTTTACCTCGTTTTCTATTGAATCCGAAGAGTTAGGCAGGCAGAATCGCCACCAAGCTTCAAGTTCGGGTGACTAAATGAGGCGGCGGTTCCGATTCCTTGCCGGCCTGCTCCTGATGGCACTGTGTATAGCCGCGGGCGTGGCGGACGCAGGCCCGGCCGTCCGCGATGTCCGGATCGGCCAGCATGCCGCCTCGACGCGGCTCGTGATCGAACTGTCGGAGGCGCTCGACTATCGCCTCTTCACGCTCGCTTCGCCTTACCGTGTCGTCATCGACCTGCCGCAGCTGGACTGGCCGCCGACGGTCGAGACAGCCGCGGTCGGCGGTATCGTCTCCAGCCTGCGAGTCGGCCTCTACGAACCGGGCACCTCCCGTATCGTCTTCGATCTGCACGAGCCCGTACGAATTCAGCAGAACTTCATCCTGCCACCGGCCGACGGGCGGGCGTTCAGGCTGGTGGTCGACCTGGAACCGGTCGCCGGCGGCCGCTTTCAGCCAGAGCATGTGGGGGCCTTCCAGGCGGCTTCGGTGGTGTATCCCGGCACGTCGCGGACGCCGCAAACCAGGCGGACCGACGGCAGGATCGTCATAGCCGTCGACGCCGGGCACGGGGGCGTCGATCCGGGCGCGATCGGATCTTCCGGAACCTATGAGAAGATCATAACGCTGGCCGCTGCGAAGCAGCTGAAGCAATCGTTGGAAAAGTCCGGTCGGTACCGGGTAGTGATGACGCGGGAAGGCGACAGCTTCGTCCGGCTGAGAGACCGGGTGGCCATCGCTCGCCGGGCGGGAGCGGAGCTCTTCATTTCTCTCCATGCCGACTCCATCGCGGATCCCTCGGTGCGGGGGCTTTCCGTCTACACGCTGTCGGAAGTAGCGTCCGACAAGGAAGCGGCGGCGCTCGCCGCGAAAGAAAACAAGGCCGACCTGATCGCCGGCGTCGACCTCTCGGCCGAAGAGCCCGAAGTGGTCAACATTTTGATCGACCTGGCGCAGCGCGAGACGATGAACCTGTCGGCGCAGTTCGCGAGCATGCTGGTCGATGATTTGCGCAAGCAGGTCACGCTGCTGCGGAAAACGCACCGCTTCGCGGGCTTCGCCGTGCTCAAGGCGCCGGACATCCCGTCCGTGCTGGTCGAGCTCGGCTATCTCTCGAACGCGGCCGACGAAAAGCGTCTGCTAGATCCGTCCTACCGCGCGAACCTGGTGGAGGCGATCCGGATTTCCGTCGATCGGTACTTCGCCATGACGAGCGCCTACCGACGCTCCTGATGGCTCGGCGCCCCCGCGCCTTATCAGGGCCGCATTCTTGGGTTAACCCGCTCCCCGCACTATTGTCTTGCCGGGTACGGTGGATCACGGGTTGGGGACGCTGCGGCGGATGAAACGGCTTCTTCTGGTCATATCGGTCATGTTGGCCGTTTCGGTGACGGTCGCGATCGGGGCGGGGATCGCCGTTCTGCAGCACTTCAGCGTCGATCTGCCCGAATATGAGCAGCTCGCGGAATACGAACCGCCGACGACCACGCGGTTTCATGCGGGGGACGGTCGCCTCCTCGCCGAATATGCGGTGCAGCACCGTCTCTTCGTGCCGATCGAGGTGATCGCCGAGCCGGTCAAGCAGGCGTTCCTGGCAGCCGAAGACAAGAACTTCTACAGCCATCCCGGCGTCGATATCGTCGGCATTCTCCGCGCAGTGGGTACCAACGTCAGCCGTGTGCTGACCGGGCGCCGGCCGGTCGGGGGTTCGACGATCACGCAACAGGTCGCGAAGAATTTCCTGCTTACCAACGAGGTTTCTGTTACTCGGAAGATCAAGGAGGCCCTGCTCGCCTTCCGGATCGAGCGGGCGCTCTCGAAAGACCGCATCCTCGAGCTGTACCTGAACGAGATCTACCTGGGCTACGGCTCCTACGGGGTCGCGGCCGCGGCACTGAACTACTTCAACAAGTCGCTCGACGATTTGACCGTGGCGGAGGCGGCGTTTCTCGCGGCTCTCCCCAAGGCTCCGAACAACTACAACCCGGTGACGAACCCCGATGCCGCCAAAGGCCGGCGGAACTGGGTGATCCAGCGGATGCTGGAGGATGGCCGGATCACGCCGGAAGTCGCACGGGCGGCCCAGGCGGAGCCGCTCGAGGTCCGACGTCGCGACGAAACCGAATACGTCACCGCGCAGTGGTATGCCGAGGAAGTCCGGCGCCGACTGGTCGGGCGGTTCGGCGAGGCCGCCCTGTACGAAGGCGGGCTGTCTGTGCGCACCAGCTTGAATCCGGTCCTGCAGCGGGCCGCCGACAAGGCGCTTCGGGCCGGACTGCGCACCTATGATCGTCGCCACGGATGGCGGGGTCCGATTACCCGCATCCAGGCGAGCGCCGGATGGGAGACGGCGCTTCAGACCGTGGAGCGACCGGCGGGTCTCGGCGATTGGAAGCTCGCGGTCGTGCTCGAGGTGAAGGGCGACTCGGCCCGCATCGGGCTGGCGGACGGCAGCACGGGCACCATACCGTTCGCGGAGATGAAGTGGGCTCGCCCCTGGCGACCCGGTCAGCGGGTCGGCCCCGCACCCAATAGTGCTGGCGATGTGCTGAGCGTCGGAGATGTGGTGGCGGTTTCGCGCGCGCACGACGATCCGCAGGGCAGAGAGAAGTACGACGACTGGAGCACTTTCGCGCTGGAGCAGATTCCGGAGATCGACGGCGCGATCGTCGCCATGGACCCGCATACGGGTCGCGTGCTCGCGATCACGGGCGGGTACAGCTATGACCGGAGCGAATTCAACCGCGCTACGCAGGCAGACCGCCAGCCCGGCTCCTCGTTCAAGCCGTTCGTCTATCTGACCGCGCTGGAAAATGGCTATACGCCGGCGACGGTCATTCTCGACGCACCCCTCGTCGTCGATCAGGGGCCGGGGCTCGGTCTCTGGCGTCCCAAGAATTATAGCGGCCGGTTCTATGGCCCAGCCCCGATGCGGGTCGGGATCGAACAGTCCAGAAATCTGATGACCGTCAGGCTCGCCCAGGCGGTCGGGATCGGCAAGGTGGCCCAGACCGCCGAGCGCTTCGGAATCTTCGAGCGCATGCCGCGCGTCCTGTCCATGTCGCTCGGCGCTGGCGAGACGACCCTGCTCAAGCTGACGGCGGCCTACAGCATGCTCGCCAACGGCGGCAAGAAGATCGCTCCCTCGCTGATCGATCGCGTTCAGAACCGGCAGGGCCGGACCATTTACAAGCATGATGCCCGGGACTGCGTGGGCTGTTCCGGACCGGAGGCTACGCACGAAACGGTACCGCAACTCGTGGACGACCGGGAGCAGCTCGCGAGCCCGGCCAGCGTCTACCAGATGGTGTCGATGCTTCAGGGCGTGGTGGAGCGCGGCACCGGCTCGCGCGTGCGCATGCCGGGCAAGCCCCTCGCCGGAAAGACCGGGACCACCAACGACAGCTTCGATGCCTGGTTCATGGGCTTCTCGAGTCGTCTTGCGGTCGGGGTGTTCGTCGGGTTCGACAATCCTCGTACCCTCGGTCCCGGCGAGACGGGAGCGAGCGTGGCATCGCCGATCTTCCGCGACTTCATGGAGGACGCTCTGGAAGAGATTCCGGCGACTCCGTTCCCTGTGCCGCCGGGCGTGAGGCTGGTTCGTGTCAGCCGCTCGTCCGGGCTTCCGCCGACGATGGACGACACCGACGTGATCTACGAAGCGTTCAAGCCTGGTACCGAGCCGCAGCGGTACGCCCCGGTGATCGGCGGCGACATCATCCGATCCGACCAGCCCTACGGGCAGCTGACCGATCCTTACGGCCGGCCTGGCGATCCGTATGGGTCCGCCTCGACCGGCGGCCGGCCGCCGCAGCGGCCCTACTCTTCGGGCGGAAGCGCGCCGCCCAGCCTCGGTGGCCTCTACTGACCGGTAGTGCCGGCCGCGGCCGTTGATTGCGACGCTGCGGCTGACTACAAACACGTCCTGACGATCGGCGGCGAGCACGCCGTCGGTCGAGGACATGCTTCGGAGAAGGACGAGAAATGCGTGCAGAGATTCAGACTCTGGTCGACGAAATCCGCGAGTCCATCTCCCTGCTCCGGAGGCATCTTTGACTGGGACAATGCCGTCCTATCCCTGGAAGAGCTGAACGCCAAGGCGGAAGACCCGGGCCTCTGGAACGATCCGGAGGCGGCGCAGAAGCTGATGCGAGAGCGAAACCGTCTCTCTGCTGCCATCGAAGACTGCCGGAGCCTGGAGCGCGATCTCGAGGATAACCTGACGCTGCTCGAGCTCGGGGAGGCGGAGGGGGATGCCGGGACCGTCGAGGAGGCGGAAGCCGCGCTGCGGGAGCTGCACCAGCGGGCGGAGCGGTCGCGGATCGCCAGCCTCCTGTCCGGAGAGGCGGACGCGAACGACTGCTATCTCGAGGTACACGCCGGCGCCGGCGGCACTGAAGCCCAGGATTGGGCCGAGATGCTGATGCGGATGTACGTCCGCTGGGCGGAGGATTCCGGCTTCAAGGTCGAGTGGCTGGAGGAAAGCCCCGGTGAAGAGGCCGGCATCAAGTCGTGCACGCTTCGAATCAAGGGCACGAACGCCTATGGCTGGTTGAAGACCGAAAGCGGCGTTCACCGCCTGGTCCGCATCTCACCGTTCGATTCGCAGGCGAGGCGGCATACGAGTTTCGCCTCGGTCTGGGTCTATCCGGTCGTCGAGGACAGCATCGAAGTGGAGATTCTCGACAAGGATCTGCGGGTCGACACGTATCGCGCGTCCGGTGCGGGTGGCCAGCATGTCAACAAGACCGACAGTGCCATCCGAATCACGCACCTGCCGACGGGCATCGTCGTGCAGTGCCAAAGCGACCGGTCGCAGCACCGCAACCGGGCGACCGCGATGGAAATGCTGAAGGCGCGGCTATACGAGCTCGAGCTCAAGAAGCGCGAGGAGGAGGCGGAGGCGGGGCATGCGAGCAAGACCGAGATCGGCTGGGGCAACCAGATTCGGTCCTACGTGCTTCAGCCCTACCAGATGGTGAAGGACCTGCGCACGGGGGTCGAGAAGGGGAACGCGCAAGGCGTTCTCGACGGAGACATCGACGATTTCCTCGCGGCGGCGCTGGCGGAAAAGGCGACCAACCGGAGAGAGAAGGAAGGCGCCGGAGTCTGATCGCCCTCAACCGCGCCTGGCGACGGTCGCCAGGTTGGCGTGCATTGCGCGCAACTCGGTAACCAGCATCTCCGTCTGCGCGCGCTTCGCCTCTTCGATCGATTCCAGTCGGCCCCTGACGCCGAAGAGCGAGAAGGGCAGGAGGGTCCAGATCGCAGCGACGAAGAATGTGCTGCCGACGAATGCGAGCGTGGCGAAATCCAGCGATGCGATCAGTTCCGCGGGACCGGACATTGAAAACTCTCGAATGGATGTTGGCTGTGGTTCGAGCAGTCAACAGCAAGTCCGATGCCAGACCTCCTTGGCGAGGGCGCCCCATGAGAGGCTAGAGTTTCTCGTTACCGCCATGACCGGATGGGCGGCCGGATAGTTTTCTGCGTTGCAGATTGCGATGCAGTACGCACGCACGCGCCGGATGGTATTAGGCCGCGACTTTCTGCTTGAGGCAGACGGCGCAACTACATATCGTGCGTATAGAAGAACAAAACCTACATATTGTGAAAAATACGGGGGATAATCTTGGGAAAACTGCACTTTCCCCAAGGCCCGCAGTCCGTTAGTCCCTATCTCTGCCGACGCCTGCGTACGTTGAGCGAAGTGGTTCGTGAGCGCACCGAGCGGAAGGCTGCGGCGCTGGCGAGGCGGAGCCTCAGTCCCGCGCCGGGCACCCCTCCGTCGGGCTTGGGGCGAGTACCCGAGTCGGTGGGCACAGTAGCGTCAACCGCGGGCGGTCGCGTCCAGCACGGCGTCGACGTGCCCAGGGACCTTCACCTTTCGCCAGATCGCGGCGATCTTGCCGCCCTCGTCGATGAGGAAGGTTGACCGCTCGATCCCCATGTATTTTCGGCCATACATGCTCTTCTCGACCCACACACCGTAGGCCTTTGCGGCCTTCTGCTCGGGATCCGAGGCGAGCGTGAAGGGAAGGTCGTATTTCTCCCGAAAACGGGCGTGCCGCTCCGTGCTGTCGGGGGACACGCCGATGATGGTCGCCGCCAGCTTCTCGAAGTCCGGCATCGCATCGCGGAACGCGCACGCTTCCCGAGTGCATCCCGGGGTATCGTCCTTGGGATAGAAGTAGAGGACGACTTTCCTTCCCCGCAACTCGCGCAGCGAGATCGTCCCGCCTCCATCGGTCTCCAGTTCGAAGTCGGGTGCGGCTTCTCCCACCTCCACGGTCATCGGTCTTCTCCTCGGTCGATCGGAGCCAGCCGGGCGGCCGGCTCGGCTATCAGTTCTTCGAACATGCGCACGACCTTCGCGGCGACGTCTTCCATGTCGCACTTGAAGGCTTCGAAATCATCGGCGCCACCGGCCTTCGCGAGCAGGTCGCGCAGCGCCGAAGTCGCAGCCTCTTCCTCGAAGCGACCTTCTCCTGTCAACCGGATGATGCTCTGGACCGACAGCAGGCGCCGCGCCGCGTCGATCAAGGTATCGGCACGTTCGCCATCCAGGATCCCGCCCTCGCGAAGCAGCTCGAAGGCTCGGGCGGTGTCGCGTGCCTCCACCAGTTTCGGCTGATCGGCCGCGTGCCTGAGAACGAGGTACTGGGCCAGAAACTCCACGTCGACCAATCCGCCGCGCCGATGCTTGACTGCCCAGGGAGAACGTGCGGGATGGGCTCGCGCCATTCTGGCCCGCATCGATGCGACATCAGAGACGAGTTTATCGGGGTCGCGAGGAGCTGTGAGAACCTTTGCCCTGATCCCGTCGATCCTGTCCCGGAGCGACGGGGGCCCGGCGATGACGCGAGCGCGGGTCAGCGCCATATGCTCCCACGTCCAGGCCTGTTCGCACTCGTATGTCTGGAACGAGTCGACGTGGGCGGCGAGTGGGCCGTCGTCTCCGAACGGCCGGAGCCGCATGTCGATGTCGTAAAGCTTGCCTTCGCCGGTGAGCGTGGTGATCGCGGTCGTGAGCCTCTGGGTCAGCCGGATGAAATAGGTTCCCGGCGGCAGGGGCTTGGAGCCGTCGGATTGGTCTGCGCCCTCCGGTAGGTCATAGAGGGTTACCAGGTCGATGTCGGAAGTGATCGTCATCTCGCGGCTGCCGAGCTTGCCGAACGCGACGATGGCGAGGCCGCCGCCTTCGAAGCGACCGTGCAGCTGCGCGAATTCCTCCTCGACGTGCGGCAGGAGGGTGCCGATGACCGTGTCCGCGACGTCCGACAGCGCCCGGCAGGCGGCGAGCGGATCCATCCGCCCACGCAGAAGCTGCACCCCGATCTGGAACTTCCGGTCGTTCGTCCAACGCCGGGCCATGTCGAGAATGTCTTGGAAATCGAGCGCCTGTTCCATGGTCGAGGCGAGCTCGATCGCGAGCTCCGCCGCGCCTGCCGGTGGCTCAAAGAAATCCTCGGCGAGGACCGCATCGAGGACGACCGGGTGGCGGCTCAGATGCTCCGCGAGGTGCGGCGCGCTCCCCAGGATCTCCGCTACGAGGTCCAGCAGCCCCGGGTTCGCGTGAAAGAGCGAGAACAACTGCACGCCGGCGGGCAGGCGCGAGAGAAACCGATCGAACCTGCCGAAGCTTTCGTCGGGCCGGGGCGTGCGAGCCAAGGCGCCGAGGATGGCGGGCATCAGCTCGGTCAGAAGCTCTCGCGCACGAACGCTGCGGGTTGCCCGATAACGCCCGTGATGCCAGCCGCGCACGGCTGCGGCGATGCGCTTCGGCTCCGTGAAGCCCATCGACCGGAGCGTCTCCAGGGTGTCGGGATCGTCGTCGGCGCCGGTGAAGACCAGATTGCCACTGGCCCCGAGCGGCTGCTCCTCCTCGAACAGCTCAGCGTAATGGCGCTCCACCCGCTCCAGGTGCCGCCGCATCTCAGTCTCGAACGCGGACGCCTCGGCGAACCCGCAGAATCGCGCAAAGGCCTCGAGGTCTTTTCCCGCGGGAAGGGTGTGCGTCTGCTGGTCCGCCACCATCTGCAGGCGGTGCTCTATCCGTCGCAGCAGCCGATAGGATTCGATCAGGTCGTCCCGCGCCCTCTCGTCGATATGCCCCGCTGCAGTGAGCGCGCGCAGGGCATCGCAGGTGGGCTGAACGCGAAGGTCGGGGTTCCGCCCACCCCAGATGAGCTGCTGAGTCTGCGCGTAGAACTCGATCTCGCGGATGCCACCGCGTCCGAGTTTGAGGTTGTGACCCGCAACGGCGATCTTCCCGCCGCCACGGAAGGCGTTGATCTGGCGCTTGATCGAGTGGATGTCGCGAATCGCCTCGAAGTCGAGGCTGCGCCGCCAGACAAACGGCCGCAGGTGGAGCAGGAAGCGTTCGCCCGCCCGCCTGTCGCCGGCGACCACGCGTGCCTTGAGCATGGCCGCACGCTCCCAGTTCTGGCCCATGCTCTCGTAGTAGATCTCGGCCGCATGTGTCGACATGGCGAGCGGGGTGGAGGCGGGGTCGGGGCGGAGTCTCAGGTCCGTGCGGAAGACGTAGCCGTCCGCGGTGCGCTCTTCCATGAGCGACACGAGCGAGCGCGCGAGCCGCACCATCACGCGATTGAGCCGGTCGGGATCGGATGTCCGGACCCGCTCCTCGTCGTACAAGAAGATCAGGTCGATATCGCTGGAGTAGTTGAGCTCCCTCGCGCCGAGCTTCCCCATCCCGAGCACGAACACGCCCGAGTCGGCGGCGGCGCGGCCGGCGTCGTCGTCGAATTCTCCCTGCAGCAGGCCGGAGCGAAACATCTCTGCCAGCAGATGCTTCAACGCTAGGTCCAGGCACCGCTCCGCGAGGTCGGATAGTGTCCCCGTCACCTTCTCCAGGCTCCAGGTCCCGGTCACGTCGGCCACAGCCACGGCGAGGGCGACGCGCGATTTCGCCCGGCGGAGCGCCCTGGTCACGGCCGCCCCGTCTCTGCTGTCGGCCTCGGCTTCGAGTGTTTCGAGCGCTTCCTTGCAGGCGGCGTCTGGGCCGGACTCCAGCAACCGACAGCTGAAGGCGGGTTCGCGGGCCATGATGCCGCTGAGGAAGGGGCTGCCGCCGAAGATTCCTTCAAGGAGCCGGCGGCCGGTCGGGTCGGCCGTGATGCAAGCGACCCGGCTCGCGAGTTCAGGCTCGGTGGAGCGTGCCGCCGCTTCCACCCAAGCCATCAATCGGGGCTCCGCGACGCCATCCTGGGGCGGCAGCGGCCACTCCTTGATGTTCTGAAAAAACATTGCCATTTGTGCTGCTGGCCTTCGGGTCACACTGCGGGAACGCGCCAGCGCCGGTCAAGGCGCCCGTAACCAAGAGTCTCTGCTTGTCCTCAAGGTTCATACGCCGTTTCTTCGCAGCAGTGGCCACCATTGTCGTGGTTTCTGCCGTATTGCTCGCGTGGCGTCTATCTGCCGACGCGGTTCGGCTCGACTTCGCCATGCCGATGCTGGAGTCCGCGCTCAGCCAACCCGATCGCGGCTATGTCGTCCGCTTCGGAAGCATATCCCTCGATGCGCGTGAGGGGATTTCGCTGAACGCGCATGCGGCCCGCATACTTTCTCCTGAGGGTAGGGTGCTCGCCAGCTTTCCCGAAGTGCGCATGGGTATCAGTGGTGCCGCGTTGCTCCGCGGCGTGGTGGCACCGTCGTTCGTCGATCTACCCGGTGCGCGGGTGCGGCTCTATCGGGCAAGGGATGGCTCCCTCCGCTTCGCCCTGTCCAATGCGTCACCCGAAGAAAGGAACGGAGATCGCGAGGCCTCCGAATTCGATGCCACGGAGTTTCTGAAGACGCCGGACCCCAACAGGTGGACCGGCTATCTGGAGCGGATTCGAGTATCGGACGGCACCGTCACGTTGATAGACGAGCGGAGCAGCACGGTCTGGCGGGCTCCTGGCTCCCACTTCTCTATCGCGCGCGAGCGCGACCAGATCACGGCCGGGCTCAGCACGACCATCGACGCCCCCGGCGGCACACAACGCCTGGACGCGTCGGGAGGTCTGGATCTTCCGAGCGGGGAAGCCTGGCTCGATCTGAGGATCGGCGGTCTGCGCCTGGCGCGTCTGGCGCCGCTCGTGCCCGCGTTCGAGCAGGCCAGCGCGATCGACATGGCTTTTGATGCGACCGGTTCGGCGAGGTTCGATGCCACCGGCTCGATCAGGCAGGGCCGGTTTCAGGTGAGCGGACGGAACGGGGCGCTGTCTCTGGCCGAGGAAAGCGAGCCTCCCGTAGAAATCTCCAGACTCGAGTTCGCCGGGACTGTCGGCCCCGGTGGAGGCACCGTGACCCTCGAGAGCTTTTCGGCAGATTTCGCGGGTGCCTTGGTGGAGGGTCGGGGCTCGGCGGTGCTCACCGAGGAGGCGGTCCTGATCGACGGAAGAGTCGGCAGGCTGGACTCCGCAGCAATCACCATGCTCGTGCCTTCGCTGCGACAGAGAGGCGAGGCGTCGTTCGCGCTCGAGGGCGAGATTTCTGCCGATCTTTCCGGCGAGGGCGATCTGGAGCGCCTCGCACTCGACCTTCGCGGCAACAACGGCACGCTTACCGTGGCCACGGACCCGGTCGACGTGGCGCAAGTCGCTGCAGCCGCGGTGATCGACGGGCGTTCGGGCGAGATCAGAATGCGGCATTTCCTGCTGGATCTAGGCGGTCCGGTGATCGAAGCATCGGGGCTCGCCATGCCAGCGGATAGCGCCTGGAAGGTCGACGGCGAGGCGGTTGCGCGCGATGTGCCGGTGGATCGGCTCGACCAACTCTGGCCACCCGGACTTGCCGAAGGCGGTCGGCGATGGATCACTGAGAATCTCTCCGACGGTCGGGTCACCGAGGCGAAGGTGACGGTCGCCGCGTCCACGGAGCCGGACGACGCCGACGATCCCGAGGAGATCACAGGCTCGATCACGTTCGAGGGGGTGACCGCCCGATATTGGAAGCCGTTGCCGCCGTTCGCGGACGTCGCTGGCTCGGCGAGCTTCTCGGGACGGGAGTTCGACGTATCGCTGCGCACGGGACGCCTCGGCAACATCGAGCTACAGAAGGGAAGTGTCGTGCTCCGGGGGCTCGGGCTCGAACCAGGAAGGGAGGTCGGTGACATCGACGTCACGTTCTCCGGACCATTACCCGAAATCCTTACGGTTCTCGACCATCCGCCCCTGCGCTATGCGCAATGGCTCGAGGTGGATCCTGCGCAAGTGGGAGGGCAGGCGGTGGCGTCCCTCGCCGTCGATCTGCCGCTCCTCGACGACCTCTCCATCGACCAGGTGGATATCTCCGCCAATGCCGAGCTGAAGGGCGTCTCGATCCCCGCGATAGCTCTCGATCGGGATCTCGGCGAGGCCGACCTGACGCTGCAGGTGGACAAGACGAGGCTCGGGCTGTCCGGTCAGGGGCGTCTCGGCGGCGTTCCGGTGCGACTGGAGGTGAGCGAGGTCTTCGAGGGAGAGGACAGCGGCAGCCGTGTTCGGGCGGAAGGGGTTCTCAACGACGAATTCCGCGCCGGTTTGAGTCCGGAGCTTGCCGACTTTGTTGCCGGGCCGGTGCCGGCACGAGTCACCATGACTGGACGCGGCGGCGGCTCCCGAACCCTGCAGGCGGAGTTCGATCTCACCGACGCTAGCATGTCCGTGCCGGAGGCCGCATGGTCGAAGGCGGCAGGTGTGCCGGGCAACGCTTCGGCGACGCTGGTGCTTCAGGGCGACACGCCAAAGGCTGTGGAGCGATTCGAGCTCAATGCTGGCACCGGCTATGCCGCCGGGCATGCGGTGCTGGATGGCGAAGGCAACCCGGAGCTGATCGAGTTGGATCGACTCCGCCTCGGTGATCGTACGGATTTCCAGGCTAGGCTGGCATTCGCCGCCGACGGGACGCGGACGGTGCACGTCACCGGCGCAAGCGCCGATCTTTCGCCATTGATGCAGGGGTCGGATGAGGCGGAGAATGAACGGGCGGAGGCGAACACGGCCGAAGCTTCTCCCCCACGTAAAACCCAATTGGACGTCGAACTGGAGCAGGTCTGGATCGGCGCGGACTATCCTCTGCTGGACGTGCGCGGACACCTGGTGTTGGACGGCGACACTTTGCGTGGTGGAGAGGCGCGAGCCGACATCGGGCCGAATAATCCCGCACATCTGGTCATGGGAGAGGAGCAAGGGGAGCGGCGGGTCCGCTTCACCCTCGGCGATACCGGCACGGCATTGCGGGCGCTCGGTTGGATGGACTCCGTCTCGGGCGGTGAGCTGGTGATCAGTGCGGCTCGCGAGGCCGGTCGCAGCGATGCACCCTGGCGGGGCGAGGCGGAGAGCGGCGCATTCCGAATTTCCGGAGCACCGCTGGCGGCTCGCCTCCTCGCGGCGGCTTCCTTCAGAGGGTTGGCCGATCTCTCGTCGCGGGACGAAGGCATCACCTTCGACCGGCTCGAAGCGCCGTTCGTCCTCGACGGCGAGCGTCTGAAGCTGAAGCCGGGGAGAGCCTATGGAGGTGCGCTCGGCATCACCTTCTTCGGCGGTGTGGACACCGAAAGCGATACGGTCGACATAGCCGGCACCATCGTGCCGGCCTATACCCTGAACCGCGTGCTCGGCTCCATACCGTTGCTCGGTGCTCTGCTCACGGGCGGGGAAGGCAGCGGTCTGTTCGCTGCCACCTATCGTGCGCGCGGCCCCCTCGATGAGCCGGAAGTCAGCGTCAATCCCCTCGCGGCCCTGGCTCCGGGCTTTCTCAGGGGCCTCTTCGGAGAGATCGCCGGGGGCGGCCCCGACGACTGGGAGCCGGGCACGGATCCCGCAGCGGACCGCTTCCCCGGCAACCTGAACTGATCCATCAGGCTGGACGCACGAGCACGTGCCGCTTTCGGCCCGCCGACAGCTTCAGCATGCCATCCTGGAGATCGTCGGACGTGATGCGAACGTCCTCGACTTCGATGATCTTGTCGTTCAGCCGCGCTCCCTTGCCGCGCACGAGCCGCCGGGCCTCTGCGTTGCTCTCCGCCAGCCCGGCGCGGCGGAACAGCTCGAAAGCGGGGAGACCGGCCCTGAGCTCCGCCTCCGAGATCTCCAGCGTCGGTAGCCCACTGTCGAGGGCGCCCTCCTCGAAAGTGCGGCGGGCAATTTCGGCAGCGTTCGCCGCTGCCGCTTCCCCATGGCAGAGAGCCGTTGCGGCGTCGGCGAGCACCTTCTTCGCGTCGTTCAGCTCCTGCCCTTCCAGCCGCTCCAGTCGCTCGATCTCCGCCAGGGGCAGCTCCGTAAAGAGCCGGAGAAAGCGCCCCACGTCCTGGTCAGCGGTATTACGCCAGAACTGCCAGTAGTCGTAGGCCGACAGCCGTTCCTCGTTGAGCCAGACGGCACCTTTCGCCGTCTTTCCCATTTTCTCTCCGCCGGCGGTCGTGACGAGCGGCGTCGTCAGACCGAAAAGCTGGCGCCCGTCGACCCGGCGTGCCAGCTCGACGCCGTTGACGATGTTGCCCCATTGGTCGGAGCCGCCCATCTGCAGGGTCATGTTCATGCGGCGGGCGAGCTCGAGGAAGTCGTACGCCTGGAGGATCATGTAGTTGAACTCCAGGAAGGTCAGCGGCTGCTCCCGCTCCAGGCGAAGACGCACGCTGTCGAACGTCAGCATCCGGTTGACCGAGAAATGTCGTCCGAAGTCGCGCAGGAACGGGATGTAGGCGAGATCGTCCAGCCAGTCGGCATTGTTGACCATGATCGCATCGGTGGGGCCGTCACCGAACGTCAGGAACTTCTGGAACACCTTGCCGATGCCGGCCATGTTCGTGGCGATCTGCTCGTCCGTCAGCAGTTGCCGGCTTTCGTCCCTCCCGGAGGGATCGCCGATGCGTGACGTACCGCCGCCGAGCAGGACGACCGGTTTGTGGCCGGTCTTCTGCAGCCAGCGCAGCAGCATAATCGACACCAGGCTGCCGACGTGCAGACTGTCGGCAGTACAGTCGAAGCCGATATAGCCGGTGATGGGGCCGGAGCGTGCGTGGGCGTCCAGACCCTCCAGGTCAGTGCACTGGTGCAGGTATCCACGTTCGGTGACGACCCGCAGAAAATCGGATGCCGGCGTGCTCATGAGACGATATCTCCTCGCGCCGCTGCGGCAAAAACTCTCGCCGCGCGAAGGGCGCGTCGTGTACCACAATCCCCGCAAAGCGACAACGCGAGCCAATCGATGCCCGACACCTCTCTGGCACTGGGCCTCATGAGCGGGACGTCCCTCGACGGGATCGACGCGGCGATCCTCAGGACCGATGGCGAAGCCATCGTCGAGGCAGGCGCGCATCTCACAGTGCCTTACGACGATTCGCTTCGGGACCGGATCCGAGGCGTTCTCGGCGGCATCGGCGCCATTCCGGCGGTCGAGCGCGAGCTGACGGAAGCCCACGCACGGGTCGTCGGGCAGCTGCTCCGGGAGAGCGGCCTTCGTCCGCGGGATGTGGAGCTGATCGGATTTCACGGCCACACGATCTGGCATCGCCCGGCAGATCGCAGGACGTGGCAGATCGGAGACGGAAGTTTGCTCGCCGAGTTGACCGGGATCGACGTGGTGGCCGACTTCCGTTCCGCCGATGTAGCGGCAGGCGGCGAGGGGGCACCGTTCGCGCCGGTCTTTCACGCTGCGATCACCGCCGGGCTGCAGCGGCCGGTCGCGGTGTTGAATCTCGGAGGTGTGGCGAACGTTACCTGGATCGGTGCCGACGGCTCGCTCGTCGCCTTCGACACGGGGCCGGGGAACGCGCTGCTCGACGACTGGGCGGCGAAGCACACGGGACAGCGTTGCGATCTGGACGGCGCGATGGCGAGGCGGGGCAGGGTCGATGAAAAGATCCTCGCCGCGTTCATGCGCAACGCATATTTCGCGCGGCCCGCACCGAAATCCCTCGACCGTCTCGACTTCGACCTTCGGCTGTTCGACCCGCTTTCGCCGGACGACGGGGCGGCCACACTCACCGCCTGCACCGCGGCAGCCGTTGCCGTCGCCCTGGAGGGGGTCGATCAAGTGCCTTGCCGTTGCTTCGTCACCGGTGGCGGGCGGCGCAATCCGGCACTGATGGCGGCGCTGGCCGAACGGTTGCCCTGTCCGGTAGAGCCAATCGAGTGGATTGGCTGGGATGGGGACGCGCTCGAGGCGCAACTCTTCGCTTACCTCGCCGTGCGCTCGCGGTTGGGACTTCCCCTCAGTTATCCGGGGACAACGGGGGTGCCGGCGCCTCAGACGGGCGGGACATTCCATCCCGCCCGAGTAGCCTGAACGGCAGGCCTATTCGGCAGCAATCTCCGAGACCAGTGCCTTGTCGAGGTAACTTTCGACCGCCGCCACCATGTCGTCGATGTGGTCGTTGAAGAGGTGGTCGGCACCCGGCAGCGACGTGAAGTCGATGGTGATGCCCTTCTGGCTGCGGAGCTTTTCGACCAGTTTCATCACGTCTGCACGCGGCACGATGTCGTCGGCATCGCCGTGAATGAACAGGCCCGACGAAGGACAAGGCGCCAGGAAAGTGAAGTCGTACATGTTCGCCGGCGGTGCGACCGACAGGAAGCCGCTGATCTCGGGCCGGCGCATCAGCAACTGCATTCCGATCCAGGCACCGAAGGAGAAGCCGGCGATCCAGACGCCCGGTGCATCCGGATTGACCGACTGCATCCAGTCGAGGGCTGCTGCCGCATCCGAAAGCTCGCCCTCCCCGCGGGAGTATGTCCCCTGCGAGCGTCCGACACCGCGGAAGTTGAAGCGCAGGGTCGAGAAGCCTCGGCGCGCGAAGATGTTGAACAGGTGGTAGACGACCTTGTTGTGCATCGTCCCGCCGTGCTGCGGGTGCGGATGCAGCATCAGCGCGAGTGGCGCATTCGGTCGGCTGCTATGGTGGTACCGCCCCTCGATCCGGCCCTCCGGGCCGTTGATGATGACTTCTGGCATCTAACTCCGCACCTGAATCCTGATCTGTGGCAATCGCGGCAGGACCTGGAAACAGCGATCCGTGCCGGGCGCGCCGGCATCGGCCCCGGGTCGGCCTTGACCGCCAGAATCGAGCTGTCTATATGCCGGGTGTAGCCCCTCGCGCGTTTGCCTGCACCGCGCAGCAAACAAGCGCAGCATAACACAGCAAAGCGCAAAATGGGCGGAAAAGGAGCGGATTCAAGCGCGCGGAGCGCCGTACGCAGCTGGCCCCTCCTCTGCAGAAGAGCATGACCATGGAGGCGATCTACGCCGATTATAACGCGAGCGCGCCGGTCTCCAACGAGGCGAGTGCGGCCGTGGCGCGCGCGTTGGAGGTGGTGGGAAACCCGTCCTCCATCCATGGTTTCGGCCGTGCAGCGCGGAAGATCCTCGAGGACGCGCGTGCTGCGATTGGCCGGGCGGTTGGAGCCGAGCCGGCAGAGGTCATATTCACCGCTGGCGGCACGGAAGCGAACGCGATCGCTCTGCATGCCGCGAATTGGCGCACTGTGCTCTGCTCCGCCATTGAGCATCCGTCAGTCTTTTCAGCCCGCTCCGACATAGTCAGCATTCCGGTGGACGCGGAAGGCGTCGCTCGCCTCGATGCTCTCGAAGCTGCGCTCGCACGCAGCGTGCCGCCGACGCTGGTGTCGCTGATGATCGCCAACAATGAAACCGGCGTGGTGCAGCCGGTCGCGGCGGCGGCCGAGATGGCCCGTGCCACAGGCGCACGCATCCACTGCGACGCGGTCCAGGGCCTCGGCCGGCTTCCGCTCGATATGCGCACGCTCGGCGTGGATTACCTGAGCATCTCGGGTCACAAGATCGGCGGGCCGGCCGGCATAGGGGCGCTAGTTCTGGCGCCCGGTGCACCGATTTCACCTCTGGTGCGTGGTGGCGGGCAGGAGCGCGGGCGTCGGGGTGGTACCGAGAACCTGCTGGGTGCCGCCGGCTTCGGAGCGTCCGCCGCGATGGTGGTCCGAGCGCTCGCCGATCAGGACCGGCAGCGAGAATTGCGTGACGCCCTCGAAGCGAAAATCCAGGCAGTCGCGCCGGATGCGGCGATCTTCGGCGCCGGTGCCGAGCGCCTCGCCAACACGAGTTGCGTGGAGATGCCGGGTGTGAAGAGCGAGCTGCAGGTGATGTCGTTCGATCTGGCCCGAGTGGCGGTGAGTGCCGGTGCCGCGTGCTCTTCGGGCAAGGTGGCGGTTTCGAGCGTGCTGAGTGCGATGGGCGTGCCGCCCGATCGTGCCGCTTGTGCGATCCGGATCAGCATCGGTAGCGGCACGACGGCCGAGCAGGTGGAGCGGATCGCCGAGACATGGGCGGCGATCTACGACCGGCAGCGGCGCAAGGCTGCCTGATGGCCGCGACGAACCTTCCCCGACGGCCGGTCTACCTCGATTATCAGGCAACGACGCCGGTCGATCCGCGGGTGCTGGAGGCCATGCTTCCCTACTTCGGCGAAGCCTTCGGCAATCCGCACTCGGCGGCGCACGCACTCGGTCGCGAGGCGGCGGAGGCGGTCGAGGCGGCGCGCGCAAGCGTCGCGGCGGTAATCGGCGCGGAGCCGCGGGAGATCGTCTTTACATCGGGCGCCACCGAATCCAACAACATCGCCATCATCGGCGCCGCGCGGTTCCGCAGGAACTATCGCGAGCGCCGCGACCACATCGTCACCGTCGCGACCGAGCATAAGTGCGTGCTGGAAAGTTGCGCTGCCCTGGAACGGGAGGGCTTCCGGGTGACCCGCCTGCCGGTGAGCAGGAGCGGGATCGTCGACCTCGACCGACTGCGCGAGGCCGTGACCGCGGAAACGGCACTGGTTTCCGTAATGGCGGTCAACAACGAGATCGGCGTGCTGCAGCCATTGGCGGACATCGGCGCTGTCTGTCACGAGCAGGGCGCCTGGTTCCACACCGACGCGGCTCAGGCATTCGGCAAGATCGAGCTGGATGTCGAAAGCATGCGCATCGACCTCCTCAGCATTTCCGGCCACAAGGCATACGGGCCGAAAGGCATCGGCGCACTCTACGTGCGACGGCGACCGCGCGTTCGGCTCGAGCCGTTGTTCCACGGCGGCGGTCAGGAGCGGGGCCTCCGTTCCGGGACCTTGCCGACCCCGCTCTGCGTCGGCCTGGGCGCGGCGGCGACAATCGCGCGCGAGCAAGGTGCTGAGGAGTTGCGCCGGCTGGCGCGTCTCAGCCGGCGGTTCCTGGAGGCGCTGAGGGAGGGGGTGCCGGACTGCATCGTGAATGGCGATCCCGACGTCCGTTTTCCCGGCAACCTCAACATCGCCCTCCCGGGGATTCCTGCGGACAAGCTCATCGAGGGCCTGCCCGATGTGGCAGTCGCCACCGGCTCCGCATGTACCTCTGCGGCAGTCGAACCCTCATACGTGTTGCGGGCGATCGGTCTCGACGACGCGATGGCCGCCGCCTCGATCCGGATCGGCTTCGGCCGCTTCACGACCGAGGCGGAAGTGGATTTCGCCGCCGACAGCATCTCCCGCCGCGTGGCTGAGATCAGGGGACAGAGCAGGACGGCCGGCAAACCCGCGGCATAACGCCCGAAGGGGTTTCGGACCGGATCACGCCGCGCTATGTAGGCCCGGCAAGCGAGAGGACTCATGCCTAAGATTACATTTCGGTATCCGGACGGCAGCGAAAAGACGTTCGATCCGCCATCGGGGCTTTCGATCCTGGAGATCGCGCGGAAGTACAACATCGACATCGAGGGAGCGTGCGAGGGATCGCTCGCCTGCTCGACCTGTCACGTCATCGTCGACGAGCAATGGTTCGAGAAGCTGGATGAGCCGAGCGAGGACGAGGAGGACATGCTCGATCTCGCCTTCGGTCTGACGCCGACCTCGCGCCTCGGCTGCCAGATCGTGGTGACCGACGAGCTCGACGGGCTGGTCGTGACCCTACCGGCGGAGACTCATAACCTCTTGGGGTGAGGGGGATTGGCGGGGAATGACGCACAACGATCTGCTGCCTGGTGAGCTTTTCACGCGTTTGCGGTCGGCTTGTCACGAAGATTGGGCGGCGTATACGCGACACACCTTCGTGCGGCAGATCGGAACGGGGGAATTGCCGCAGGCGTGTTTCCGGCATTATCTCGGCCAGGACTACCTGTTTCTCATCCAGTTCGCGCGAGCCTTTGCACTGGCTGCCTATAAGGCCGATACCGTCCCCGACATGCGCCATGCGATGCGCGGCATGACGACGGTGCTCGACACCGAGACCCGCGTCCACATCTCGTTCTGTGCCGGCTGGGGTCTATCCGAGCCGGAAATGGCTGCGCTGCCCGAGCATCCTGCCACCATGGCGTACACGCGGTACGTCCTGGAACGGGGCATGGCCGGCGATCTGCTGGACCTGCACGTCGCCCTGTCGCCGTGCATTCTCGGCTATGCCGAGATCGGTGCCTGGCTGGCGGCGGATCCGGACACCAAGCGGGACGGCAATCCATATCTCCCCTGGATCGAGATGTATGCCGGCGACGAGTTCCGCGAGGTTGCGCGAGAGGAGGCCGCCTACATCGACGATCTGATGGCGCGGCGTGGGGGCGAGGGACGGTTTCAGGATCTGGTGAAGACCTTCCGGCAGGCGACCCAATTGGAAATCGCCTTCTGGGACATGGGCCTCCATCCTCCCGCCGGCTGAGCAGGCGTCGTTGCAGCGCCGGCCGCTTCTCCTATATTCGCGGCCATGAACTCCCTCGGAATCGACAAGTCGCCGGCGCGCACGCGGGCGGTGGTAGCCATGTCCGGCGGCGTCGACAGCTCGGCGACGGCCGCGCTGCTGCGCGCGGAAGGCTACGATGTCGTCGGCATCACCCTGCAGCTCTACGACCACGGTGCGGCGACCGGGAAGAAGGGCGCCTGTTGCGCCGGACAGGACATCTACGATGCTCGGCGCGTGGCGGACCGGCTGGGGATTCCGCACTATGTCCTCGACTACGAGAGCCGCTTTCGCGAGGCGGTGATCGACAATTTCGTCGAGACCTACCTGGCGGGTGCGACTCCGATCCCCTGCGTCAGGTGCAACCAGCGGGTCAAGTTTCGCGACCTGATGGAGACGGCCCGCGACCTCGGCGGCGACGCGCTCGTGACGGGGCACTACGTTCGCCGGGTTCAGGGAGCGGACGGTGCCGAGCTGCACCGGGCGGCCGAGGCGGCCCGCGACCAGAGCTATTTCCTGTTCGCGACCACCCGCGAGCAGCTCGATTTCCTGCGCTTCCCGCTGGGCGATCTGGAGAAGAGCGAAACGCGCGCATTGGCCGAACGTCTCGGCCTCGAAGTGGCCTCGAAGCCGGACAGCCAGGACATCTGCTTCGTGCCGACGGGCGGATACGTTTCCCTCCTGGACCGGTTGCGGCCGGAGGCGATGGAGCCCGGCGAGATCGTCGACATCGACGGGCGTGTACTCGGCCGGCACGAAGGGGTTGCCCGCTTCACCGTGGGGCAGCGCCGTGGTCTCCGACTCGGTGACCGCGGGGCCGAGGGCAAGCCGCTGTACGTCGTACGCCTCGATGCGGCCGAGCGACGGGTGATCGTCGGGCCCCGCTCCGCCCTCGCCCGGGCAAACTTCACGATCTCGGACGTGAACTGGATCGGCCCGGGCGACCTCGACGAGATGCAGGCCGAGGTCAAGATCCGCTCCGGCCACGCACCGGTGCCAGCGACCATCCGCACGCTGGGTGAGGATAGGGCGGAGGTGACATTGGCGGAGCCGCAGCTCGGCGTGGCGCCTGGACAGGCCTGCGTCTTCTATGCGGGCGACCGCGTCCTCGGCGGCGGGTGGATCGAGCGGGAGCTTCGTTCCTGAACTTTTCGGGTATTCCCGAATGCCCGCTTCAGCCTTTGCCATTGAGCCTCCCGCGAGGGCCGCTTAACCTCGAAGCCGGTCAGGCGAAGGGGGAAGCCCATGTTGGAGACGCGGCAACTCGGTAATTGCGGGCTCAGCGTGTCGCGTCTGTGTCTCGGCACGATGAACTTCGGCGAGCCGGGTCGTGGTCATCAGGGCGATTGGACGCTGACGATCGACGAAGCCCGGCCGATCTTCGAGAAGGCGCTGGAGCTCGGGCTCTTCTATTTCGATTGCGCCGACGTATACGGGCTCGGTGCCTGCGAACGGGTCGTTGGCCAGCTCCTGCGCGAGCTCGCCCCGCGCGATCAGTATGTGATCTCCACCAAGATCTCGGCGGCGATGGGTCCGAACCCCAATCAGGGCGGATTGTCGCGCAAGCACGTCATGGAGGGCGTCGACGCCTGCCTTCAGCGACTCGGTCTCGACTACGTCGATCAGATCATCATCCACCGGCATCCGCATGGACGGCCCGGCCTCCCCCGTCCGCCGATCGAAGAGACGATGGAGGCGCTGCATGACGTGGTGAAGGCGGGCAAGGCACTCTACCTCGGTGCCTCGTCGATGTTCGCCTGGCAGTTCTGTCAGCTGCAGATGACGGCCGAACGGCACGGCTGGACGCGCTTCGTTTCGATGCAGAACCACTACAACCTCATCTACCGCGAGGAAGAGCGGGAGATGAATCCCTACTGTGCATCGACCGGCGTGGCGCTCACTCCCTGGTCGCCGCTGGCGCGCGGCATTCTGACGGGCGCCTACAAGGGGAGCTTCGATGCCGGCAGCACCGCCCGCTCCCAGGGCATGGACCGGAAGCGGACCGAAGGCCTCTACCGCGGGGAGATGGACTTCAAGATCGCGGAGCGGGTAGTCGAGGTAGCCGAGAAGCTCGGCCATACGCCGGCCCAGATCGCGATCGCCTGGCTCCTGAGCAAGCCCGAGGTGACGGCGCCGGTCGTCGGTGTCTCCAAAATCAGCCAGCTGGAGCAACTGGTGGCGGCGACGAAGATCACGCTTGAGGAAGAGGATATCCGATATCTGGAAGAGCTCTACCGACCGGTAGAGAATCTGCTCAGCATCGGAACTTCCTAGACCGCCCGCTTCGCTCGAAGCTCTCTTCAAGAACAACAACACAGAGGAAAGCGCCCCATGGATCCGAGGGACCTGCACCGCAAGGTCGCCATCGTCGGTGTGGCCGAGTCCGATCTTGGCCGCGTGCCCAACAAGAGCAAGTTCCAGCTATCGGCCGAGGCGAGTCGGGCGGCGCTGGAGGAGGCCGGCCTCACCAAGGACGACGTCGATGGCGTCTTCACGACGATCATCACTGAGGGCGGGCAGTTCTCCTCGATGCTGATGGCCGAGTACATGGGCATCCGTCCGCGCTATACCGATTCGACTTCGATCGGCGGCTCGTCCTTCGTCGCCTATGTCGAGCACGCGGCGATGGCGATCGCGACCGGGCTCTGCGACGTGGCTCTGATCTGCCACGGCAGCACCAACATCTCGGACCGTGGCGGCCGCGCCGGGCCTGTTTCGGGCGCGGCATCGGTGTTCGGGCCAACCCAGTTCGAGGAGCCGTACGGTGTCTCGACCGTCGGCAGCTACGCGCTCGCGGCGCAGCGGCACATGCACGAGTACGGCACCACGAGCGAGCAACTCGCGGAGATCGCTGTCGCGACCCGGAAGTGGGCGTCGATGAACCCGAAGGCGATGATGCGCGACCCGATCACGATCGACGATGTCCTCTCGTCGCGCATGATCGCCTCTCCGCTGCACCTGCTCGACTGCTGCCTCGTCACCGATGCCGGCGGTGCCGTGGTGCTGACGTCCATGGAGCGGGCGCGGGACTTGAAGAAGCGGCCGGTCGCGGTCCTCGGCACCGGCGAGGCGCATACCCACCGCATGATCAGCCAGATGCCGGACCTGACCGAGACGGCCGCGAAAATATCCGGCCGCCTCGCCTTCGAGCGCGCCGGCGTCAGCCACGCCGACGTCGACGTCGCCGAGATCTACGATTCCTTCACGATCACGGTGCTGTTGACGCTGGAGAGCCTCGGCTTTTGCAAGAAGGGGGAGGGCGGCGCTTTCGTCTCGGGCCAGCGCACGGCACCCGGCGGTGACTTTCCGATGAACACGCAGGGCGGGGCGCTCTCCTATACCCATCCCGGCATGTTCGGCATCTTTACGGTGATCGAGGCGGTGCGCCAGCTCCGCGGCGAATGCGGACCGCGGCAGGTTCCGGGCGCCGAGGTGGCACTGGCGAACGGCACCGGCGGGGTCCTCTCCTCGACCGGCACCATCATCCTGGGGAGGGAGTGATCATGGCGCAAATACCGCTGCCCCGGCCGTACCAGGACACCGAAGCCTATTGGTCGGCGGCGAAGGAGCACCGCTTCGTCATCCAGAAATGCCGGGACTGCGGCGAGCATCAGTTCTACCCGCGCGGGGTTTGCAGTCATTGCCTGTCGAGCGCCCTCGACTGGGTGGAGGCGAGCGGCTCCGGCACGGTCTATTCCTTTTCGGTGAACTATCGCGCGCCGCATCCGGGCTTTGCCGGGAAGACGCCGTTCGTTCTGGCGATCGTCGAGCTCGCCGAAGGACCGCGGATGATGACGAACATCGTCGACTGTGACCCCGAAAGCGTCAGGATCGGCATGCCGGTCGTCGTGACCTTCGACGACGTAACGGAGGAGATCACGCTTCCGAAGTTCCGGCCAGCCTGAACGCGGCCGACACCCCGGGCGCTTGCAGTCGCCGTCCGCCCGTGAAAGCATCCTCGCAACGAAGGAGAAACGAACGAGGAGACGCCGCATGGATGTCGGCATGATGATGATCTTCACCAACTACGGTTGGGAAGACTGCCCCGACGACCGTGTCTGGGAGGAGGACATCCGGCTGGCCCGGCTGGCGGCCGATCTGGGTTTCGACTGCCTCTGGTCGGCCGAGCATCACTTCAACGACTACTCATTCGTCCCGGACAATATTCAGCTCATGAGCCACCTTACGGCTCTGTGCCCGAACATCGACGTCGGCACCGCGGCGGTGATCCTGCCGTGGCACGATCCGCTGCGGGTCGCAGAGAACGCGGCGGTGCTGGACCTGCTGAGCAAGGGCAGGCTGCGCCTCGGCATGGGCCGAGGGCTCGCGCGGCGCGAGTTCCACGCCTTCCGGGTGAGCATGGACGAATCCCGCGGTCGGTTCGACGAGGCGGCGCCGATGATCGTGAACGCCCTGAAGACCGGCTTCATCGAGGGAGACGGCAGGTACTACAAGCAGCCGCGCACCGAGATCCGGCCGCGGCCGAAATATTCGTTCGACGGCCGCATCTACGCCGTGGCGTCAAGCGAGGACTCGGTCGATTCAGCGGCGAAGCTCGGCGCGCACATGGTGATGTTCGCGGACCGTCCGTGGGAGATGCGCGCGGCGGGCATCGAGCGTGGGCGCGAGCTGCACCGCAAGTATCACGGCACCGAGCCGCCGACGATCATGCTGACGGACTTCTGCGTCTGCGGCACCGACCTCGCCGCCACCGAGGAAGAGGCGCGCCGCTACCAGGGCAAGTTCGTGGAGAGCAACTTCTACCACTACGAGTTTCTCGGCGAGCACTTCAAGAACGTGAAGGGTTACGATTCCTATCAACAGAAGGCGGAGATCGCGCGCAGCGCCGGCCTCGAAGGTGCCGTGAACGGCTTCATGAAGGCGGCGAGCTGGGGCACGCCGGACAGGATCCTGCGCCAGCTCGAGGAGCGCCGGAAGGTCGTGGGCGACTTCGAGCTGAACGTCGCATTCCGCTTCGGCGGCACGCCCTACGAGGTATCGGAGCGGGGGCTGAAGCTGTTCGCGAAGGAAGTGCTGCCGGTGCTGAAGACGTGGGAGCCGATGGCGAGCTCCCGAGCTGCGGAGTAGGCGACCTCTGCGGCCACCTCAGCGAGAAATCAGAGAAGGGAAGGGGCCCATGAAGATCATCGATGCCCAGGTGCATGCTTACGAGCGCGACCACCCCGGCCGCCCCTGGGCGGCGGTTCTCCACGGACCGCCGGAGGTGACGGGCGACGATATGGTCAAGGCGATGGACGAAGTCGGCGTCGACGGCGCCGTCCTCGTCTCGCCATACACCATGTACCGTTACGACCCGAGCTACGCGCTCCAGGTTTATGCGGCGTATCCCGGAAGGTTCTGCCTTGTGAAGCCTGTGAACGTCTCCGACCCCGGTGTCGGCGAGACGATCGCCGACTGGGCGAAGACCAAGGGTGCAGTCGCCTGCCGGATCATGATGAACGCCGATGTTTCCGAAGATCCGGCCGATCCGGGGGTAAACCGCGTGCTCGCGGCGGCGGCACGCAACGGCCTGCCGGTGAACCTGCTCTGCTGGGGTCGTCTCGATCAGGTGAAGGCGCTGGCCGCGCGCAACCCGGATACCACCATCGTCATCGATCATCTCGGTCTGCAGCAGCCGTTCGAACCACCGCCGCCGGCCGAGCCGTTCGCCGAGCTGCCGAAGCTCCTGAAGCTGGCTGAACATCCGAACATCGCCGTCAAGATCACGGGCGCCTGCACGCTGTCGCACCAGCCTTTCCCTTACGACGACATCTGGGAGCCGCTCGGCCGCATCTTCGACGCCTTCGGGCTCGATCGCTGCATGTGGGGCACCGACTGGACCCGCGCGGTCGAGTTGCTGACCTACGAGCAGGGCGTGACGCCCTTCCGTGAGACGGACCGGTTGTCGGAGAGCGATAAGGCGACGCTGATGGGCGGGACGCTGGAGCGGGTCTACAAGTGGTCGCCGTCTAGATCATAGGGCCGGGCGTCGGCGGGAGGTCTGCGCGATGGGCAGGAAGATCGCGGTGCTCGCCACCGGCGCGAACGGGAGCTGTATTGCCGCCGACCTGGTCGAGGCCGGGCTGGAGGTCACCCTGATCGATCAATGGCCCGCACACGTGGAGGCGATGCGGGCGCGCGGCCTCACCATTCGGACCTCGGCCGAAGAGCGAAACGTCAAGGTCGAGGCCCATCACCTGTGCGATGTGTGCAGCTTGCGAAGAACGTTCGACGTCGTGCTGCTGACGTCGAAAGCCTACGATTCCCGGTGGCTGGCCGAATTCATCAAGCCTCACCTCTCCGCCGACGGCCTGTTGGTCGCAGTCCAGAACGGCATGACGGCGGAAATGATCGGCGAGGTGGTTGGCCGCGAGCGCACGGTCGGTTGCGTCGTCGAGTTGGCCTCCCAGATGTTTGAACCGGGGGAAGTCACGCGGAGCACCCCACGGGAAAAGACCTGGTTCGGCATCGGCGCCTTCGACCCCGTTCAGGAAGCCCGCCTCGCGGAGGTCGCGGAGGCGAT
Organism: Alphaproteobacteria bacterium; assembly: GCA_029268305.1. GTDB lineage: Bacteria > Pseudomonadota > Alphaproteobacteria > JAJUGE01 > JAJUGE01 > JAJUGE01. The sequence goes on along the minus strand of JAJUGE010000012.1, from coordinate 22,825 downwards.
GGAACATGCCGGCACCGTCGAGATCACCGACGACGTGCTCTCGGCGAAATGGATGAAGCTCGTCGTCAATGCGATGACGATGGGTATGAAGGCTGTTCTCGGCACCACCAACGAACAGGTGTTCAGGCTCGACGGCGTGCGCGAGCTGTTCCTGCGCTCCGGCGCCGAGGCGCTCGCGGCCGGCCAGTCGCTCGGCTACCGGGTCGTGCCGATCTTCGGCCTGAGGCCGGATCAGGTACGCAACACCAACAGCCTTCTGGAGACGCTGCTGGAGAAGATTGTCCACGATGTCGGCCCGAAGGCGATCAACACCGTGCTGCAGGACTTCATGAAGGGCCGCTACAGCGAGGTGGACCTGATCAACGGCATGGTGGCCGAAGAATGCCGAAAGCGCGGCATGCCGGCACCGGTGAACGAGGCGATCGTCGAGATAGCGCGGCGGATCCATGCCGGTGAGCTGAAACCCGATCCGGCGAACCTCGCCCTGATCCGAGAGCGCATTATCGCCTGATCGAGGCGTCCGTCAGTAGCTCGGCTTGGTCGAGTACGGCGTCAACTGCAGCTCGTGCGTCCAGCACGACCTGTCCTGGGTGTGCAGGTAGTAGAACGCCTCGGCAATCTTGACTGGGTTCATCACCAGCTCGGGGTTCTTCTGCGCCCGCTCCAGCGCGCGCGTCCCCGGCGAGTCGATCAGGCCGTCGATCACGACGTTCGCGACGTGCACTCCGTGCTCGGAATATTCCTCGGTCAGCACCTGGGCGAGCGTGCGCATCATCACCCGCGGATAATAGAGCGACTGGCCGGTCAGGCGCTTGCGGCCGCGCAGCGAGCTGGCGTTGTTGGAGAAGAGGAAGCTACCGCTGCCCCGCTGTCGCATCGCCGGCAGGACCTCCTTGGCCACGAGGAAGGGCCCGCGGCTGGCAATGTGGTGGGCCGTGTCGAACATCTCGACCGGGATGTACTCGAGCAGCTCTTTGTCCGGCGGCAGATCGCGGCCCTCGAGGTAGCCCGCATTGTAAATCAGCACTTCCGGGTCACCGGCCTCGCTGCGGATGCGCGAGAAGGCATTGGAGATCGACGCCTCCGACGAGAGGTCGAGCTCGACGATCATGCCTTCGCCGCCCTGCTCCTTGACTGCGGCCTCCAGCGCCGAGGCGTTGCCCGCGCTGCGGGTCGTCATAACGACGAAATACCCCTCGCTTGCGAACTTCTGCGTCAGAGCACCACCGATTCCCCAGCGGATGCCGACCGGAAGGTCGCTGTCGTCGATCGTCCGCCCGTGCGCGAGCTTGGTGTTGCGTCCGTCCGACTGCCACTTGGAGGTCGCGCCGATAATGACGGCGACCGGCTTCTTGTTTGCATTCATCTGCTTCCGCCCCTGGTGGTGCCGGCCTCTCCTCCGGGCCGCCCGGTTGCGATTATCCGCGATACGGACGGGACTTGCCAGTCATCAGAGCGCGTGCGAGATCGAGGCTGCCGCGAAGACGGCCGACGGCTATCTTCGGGGAGGGCCGGTATCGCGGTCCTCTCAGGGTGCTGCGGTCGGGTAGGTAATGCGCGGTCTCCACGTTTCCGCCTGGCTGGACGCGGTCGCGCGTCCGGGCGCCACTTCACTCGCGATTCTCTTCGCGCTCGCGACGTTCCACCGGGCGCTTCTGATCACGGTGCTGCCCCTCCTCGCGCTGGAGTTGCTGGGCGATCCTCAGATGGTCAGCCTCTTCTATTTCGGCGCCAGCATCTTTGGCGTCGTCGGTAGCTTGGGCGTACCCTGGTCGGTGCGGCGGATCACGCGACGCCGATCGCTTACCGCGTTCCTCGGCATCGGCATTCTTTCGCTCGGACTGATCGGCTTCGGCGGGACCACGGGGCTTCTGATCGGCATGCCGCTGTTCGTCCTGTCGCAGTCGGCGGCCGAGATCTGTCTCAGCCTCTACATCATGGACCATGTCGGGCGGCGGGAGATCGGCCGGTTCGAGCCGAAGCGCGTCTTCTTCGCTGCCGGAGTCTGGCTGATCGGGCCGTGGCTCGGCATCAAGCTCGGTGAAATTTCGGGCTGGCTGCCGTTCGTGGTCGGGATCGCCGGGATCTCGGCGATGCTCGGCTTCTTCTGGTTCCTGCGCCTGACGGAGCATCCGGCGGTGACGGCCGGCCCGAAGAGGACGCCGAACCCGCTCCGCTATTTCCCGCGGTTCTTCTCGCAGCCGCGGCTGCGGCTCGCCTGGATCCTGGCCTTCGGCCGCGCCGCGTGGTGGAGCACGTTCTTCGTCTACGGGCCGATCTATGCCATCGCGCTCGGCTTCGAGCCCGCGACCGCCGGCGCGTTGATCTCGGTCGGGATGGGGGCGTTGCTGGCGGCGCGGCTCTGGGGCCGGGTCTCGGCGCGTTGGGGCCTGCGCCGGCTGCTGGTCGGGGCCTACACGGGGACGGGAGTCGTGACGATCCTCCTGGCGCCCGCCGGAGAGATTGCGTGGGTCGGTGCGGCGTTGCTCGTCGTCTCCGCCTTCGTCGCCGGTGCGATCGACGGCGCCGGCAACACCCCTTTCCTCCGCGCAGTGCGCCCGCTCGAGCGGCCGGAGATGACAACAGTGTTCGTGACCTACCGTGATGCCGCGAATCTCGTGCCGCCGGGGGTCTATACAATGCTGCTGGCGGTGGCACCGCTGCCTACGGTCTTCGTGGTCGCCGGCGGCTCGCTGCTCGTTGTCGCGCGCTATGCGCTCTATCTGCCCAAGCGGATGTAGGCCTGAGCGGACACCCTGCGCCGGCGATCCGTACACGTTGCCTCAGACGTTAGGTCCTTTGAAGCAGGGCCTATTCCGTTCGACCCCGGTTCGCTGCGGAAGCTACCGGACGTCGGCTCACGACAACTCCGGCAATGTTCGGCATCAATAGATAAATCAAAGAAAAAACCAACTAAAATACTCGAACGAGCAAGTATATTGATCCGAACTTCCTCGGTTGCTATGCATCTACAAAGAAGAAGATGATCCGCGGCCATGCAGAGTCTGCGTGACGGCTGCGGGCCCGCGGCATACGCGAGGCAGGGAGGTGGATTTGCGTGAGACGCCGGGAAGACCAAGGGACAGTCGTCAGGCTCCAGGGCCGCATATGGCCGTGGAGGCCTCCGAATTGTTCCGTTCCACAATCAAGCCCAAGAAAGGTGGTGTCCCATGGCATTGAAATATCTAGAGAAGGCAACCCTTGCGCCGCTTCTTTCGGCGATGTGGAAGCGCCATCTGGATACGAACCTCGATCCGGCCAATGGCAAGTGGTACGAGCAGGGCGCCGACAAGAAGCCAGGTGGGCTCTACGGCGGACTGGAAGACTATCCGGAGCGCAAGCTCTTCTTCGATCGGACGAAAGCACAATGCACGGCAAACGAGATCCAGTGCTCAAAGGCCGTCCTGGACAATCGGGGTGGCCTGTCCGGAGACGGCACGGTCGAGCTGAGCTATACCTGCACGACGAGCGAAGCGACCACCAGGTCGAATGGTCACGGTATCAAGCTGGGTGCAGGGGTGGATTTCGGCGGCGGGGTGAACTTCCTGTTCATCAAGCCAAAGCTCACCCTGAAATTTGCATTTGATTATAGCTATAGCTGGTCGAAATCGGAATCCACCACCAAAACCGAATCGACCACATTCAAGCAGTCTATAAAGATGAATGTGCCCCCCGGGGAAATCCATGCCGCAGTCCTGACGGCCAGAAAACAGACGTTGAAGATCCCCTACAAGGCGATCATCCGGGTGGAAGGCTTCACCGATACCTGGTTCGAGCATCGCGTGAAGGACCGATACAGGCATCGTCTTTCCGGCGCGGAAGCGATTGCCAGAATCGGCGAGTGGGGAATCGCCGGCACGAGCTCGCCCTCTTTCACGGAAGACGGGGTCATCGACGAAGGGATACTGACCTGTGACCAGGTCGTCGATTTCGCGGCCAAGGTCATAAAGGTCAAGGACCCGTCGGACCTGTCCGAGACTGCGCTCATCGACCTCGACGATCCGCGGGTCGAACTGTTGGACGAGATAAAGTTCTACGGCGACGAAATCTAGACCGCGGGTGGCCCCTGCCTCCCTACCTTTTCGAATGACAGATCGGTGGGCGGCCTGGAAGGGCCGCCGCCGAGATGGCATCGGTCGTCGTGGGGACCGATCGAGTATCGACGTTTGCCATCCGGAGCGTGCCCGCCGCAATCATCGTAGTGCGCTCGATGACATTGACAGGGCCATCACTCTCTGGGGTGATTCTGTCCGGCACCCAGGGAGGAGACAACCATGCCGTTCTACGAGAAGGGTGACGTCCGCATCCGGTACGAGGAGGCGGGCAGTGGCTTTCCGCTGCTGGTCATCCCCGGCGGCGGCCTCAACTCACGTGTGGATAACTGGCCGAATGCCGTCTTCAACGCAATGGAGGCTTTCAGCAGCGATTTTCGCTGCATCACCATGGATCAGCGCAATGCCAACGGCGGTGAGAGCACGGGACCGGTCGCCGTCGACGATCCGTGGGGAGCGTTCGCCGACGATCAGCTCGGACTGATGGATCATCTCGGCGTCCGGGAGTTCGCCTTCATGGGCTACTGCATCGGCGGATGCTTCGCCGGCAAGCTGCTCGAGCGCGCGCCCGAGCGGGTCGTCGCGGCGGTCTTCTGCCAGACAGTCGGACATTGGCCGGACGATCCCGATGTCATGTACCGCTCCGGCCGGGATGGCTGGGCTCCGGAATTCCTTGCCCGGCGGCCCGACGTGACCCAGGACGTGATCGACAGGTACCTGCACAATCTGTATCGGGTGAACCCCGATTTTCTCTACAGCGTCTCGCGCGAAACGATACGCGGCTGTGAGACGCCCATTCTCGTGCTGCCGGACGATACGCCGGCTCATCCGCACCAGACGTCCGTGGATGTCGCTTCACTGGCACCGAACGCCGAGATAACCGTCTTCCCGTGGAAGTCGCCACCCGAACTGAAAGAACGGACGATCGAACGCGTCCGCCGCTTCCTCCGGATTCACTGCCCCGCACAGTAGGAGCGGCCGCCGACAAATTCGTCGGACAGCCCGCCCGCTCGAGAACGGCTACGGGTGGTGTCACCAAGGCTCGATCGAGAATGGCCCCGGCCTGAACGGCACGAACCGGGCTCGGCGGCTCCGATGGCCGCCGGCCGCGCCTAACCGCCGAATGCTACTTCAGGTGCTGGGCCACGTACTTGTTCATCTCGAACATCGTGACCTTGTCCTTGCCGAAAACCGCCCGCAGCTTGTCGTCGCTGCGGATTTCCCGCCGGTTCTCCGGGTTCTGCAGATCGTTCTTCTTGATGTAGTCCCAGAGCTTCTTCACCACCTCCGGGCGCGGTATCGGGTCCGAGCCGACGACAGCGGCCAGCTCTTTCGACGGCTGGAGCGGCTTCATCAAGGCAGGGTTGACCTTGCGCTTCGTCGAACCGGACTTCGCCGAACCGGTTTTGGCGACTTTCTCCGACTGCTTCTTTGCCATGAATTCCCCTTTCGGTGTTTCGAGCTGCGCGGCCAAGTCCCTGCAGCGCGGAGGATCATCCCACAGTACGGGCCATATGTACGCCCCGTACGGGCGACAGGCGAAAGAATGTAGAAACTCAATGGCTGGGGGACCTGGATTCGAACCAGGGCTACCGGAGTCAGAGTCCGGGGTTCTACCGCTAAACTATCCCCCAAAGGGTCTGCCGTCGTGTGAGCGGGGCTTCTAGCACATCGACGACGGCATTTGTAGCCGGTTATCCGTACTCTTTTCCCCGAAAAATTCCTTTCCGCCCCGCGACAGGGGATGGGCAGGTGGCGACCTCGGCGGGAGAGGTGTACCATTTCGCAAAAATCACCGCCCGATATCAGGAGCTGTCGGGGCGGGCAGGTTAGGGAGGCATAGCTCATGACCTTCGTTCCTCGGCGTCACGGACGCCGGCGGAAGGGGCGATTCGCTTACGCGCGAACCAGGGCGCTAGGAGAGGATCAGTTGTATGCGGCCCTCGACCTCGGCACTAACAATTGCCGCCTTCTGGTAGCGCGGCCGGCCGACGAGGCCTTCGAGGTCGTCGATTCCTTTTCGCGGATCGTGCGGCTCGGACAGGGCCTGCAGGCGTCCGGGCGGCTTTCGGAGGAAGCGGTCGATCGCACGATCACGGCGCTCAGGATCTGTGCGAGCAAGATGCGCCGGCGGGGCGTCACACGATTGCGCAGCGTCGCCACGGAAGCCTGCCGTCTCGCCGCCAACTGCGAGGATTTCGTCGCGCGCGTAAGGGACGAGACCGGTGTGCGGCTGGAGATCATCGAGGCCGTCGAGGAAGCACGACTAGCGGCACTCGGTTGTGCCCCGCTTCTGCGCCGCTCCATGCGGAGGGCGCTCGTGTTCGATATCGGTGGAGGCAGCACCGAGGTCATGTGGCTCTCGGTGCCCCGCGTCGGTCCCCCGGAGGTGATCGACAGCGTCTCCGTGCCTTGGGGCGTCGTCCGCATGGCCGAGGTTTACGGAGGCTACGAAATCACGCCCGAGACCTATGCCGGGATGATCGATGAAGTGACCGTCCATCTCGAGCCCTTCGAGGCGCGGAACCGGATCGCGCGCGAAGTGGCGGAGCGGCAGGTGCAGATGCTTGGAACGTCGGGCACGGTCACCACCCTGTGCGGGATTCATCTGGCACTCCCGCGTTATCAGCGGAGCATCGTCGACGGCCAGCAGCTGTCGTTCGAGCAGGTCTCCACGGTGTCGGAGCGGCTGCGCGAGATGGACTACCTCGCCCGCGCCGCCCATCCGTGCGTCGGCCGGGAGCGTGCCGATCTCGTCGTTGCGGGCTGTGCCATCCTTGCCGCGATCTGCGCGATGTGGCCGGTGGGCTCCCTCCGGGTCGCCGACCGGGGCGTGCGCGAGGGTATCCTGTTCACTCTCATGGCCGCGGACGGCCTCGTCGTCTGCGGGGGAAGGTCGGCGGAGTGAGCAGGGGCGGTAAACCCACTTCCCGCCGCACGCCTTCGGTACGGGTCCGCACGGCACGCGGGCGAACCACCTCCTCCACCCGCTGGTTGCAGCGCCAGCTCAACGACCCGTACGTGACCGAGGCGAAGCGGCTCGGCTACCGTTCGAGGGCTGCCTTCAAGCTGCGCGAGCTCGACGACCGCTTCCGCTTCCTCGGTCGCGGCAGGCGGGTGGTCGACCTGGGGGCGGCGCCCGGCGGATGGACGCAGATCGCAGCCGAGCGTGTCGGCAAATCGGGGCAGCCGGTGATCGCCGTCGATATCTCGCCGATGGATCCTGTCGCCGGCGCCGTCTCGTTCGAGCTCGATGTCTACGCGGCGGATGCCGTGGACCGGATCCGCGAAGCTCTGGGCGGCCCCGCGGACGTGGTCCTGAGCGACATGGCACCGGCGACGGTGGGGCACACCAAGACCGATCAGCTGCGCATCGTCGCTCTCGCCGATGCCGCATACGATCTCGCCGAGCAACTGCTCGCGCCGGGCGGCGCCTTCGTCGTCAAGCTGTTCCAGGGCGGGGCGCACGCGGACCTTCTCGACCGTCTGAAGAAGGAATTCGAGAAGGTCCGGCACGCGAAGCCGAACGCGTCGCGCAAGGAATCGTCGGAGATCTACCTGGTCGCGACCGGCTTCAGAGGCGGCGGCTCCGGCTAGGAGGCCGCGTGAGCGCGCTTGGCGTTCTCTGCGATCGCCTCGACGATCCGCGGGATGGCCGGCTCCGGATAGTCGTGTGCCATCCCGTCGATCACGAGGAGCCGTGCGCCCGGGATGCTCTTCGCCACATCTTCGCCGCAGGGCAGCGGGACGAGCGGATCCTCACGGCCGTGGATCACCTGAGTGGGAGCCTTGATACCGGGCAGGCCGGCGACGCGGCTGTCCGCGGAGGCGATGCTGGCGAGCAGGTGCCGTCCATGGCCCATCGGATAGTACGAGCGGTCGTACATGCGGCCGGCGCGGTCTCTGATCGCCGCCTCGTCGCGCGGAAAGCCCGGGCTGCCGTTGACGGAGGCGGTCTCGAGCGCTTCGGCGATGAATTCCTCGCGCGTGAGGGTCGGCTTGCGCGGCTTGTTCAGCCAGGCATTCGCCGCCTCGCTCGGGCGCGGCAATCCTCGGCGGCCGGAGGTCGCGATCATCGAGGTGAGGGAGAGGGTCTTCTCGGGATGGCGGATGGCGAAGATCTGCGCGATCGCACCGCCGTTCGAACTGCCGACAATATGCGCCGCCTGGACGCCGAGGGCGTCCAGAAGGCCGGCGGCGTCGTCCGCCATGTCCTCCAGCGTGTAGGGGGCCTTCACCTTCTCCTTGGCGCGTGCGGCCGCGAAGGCGCCCTTGATGTCGGCCGGTCCCCAGTCGTCGAACTTCGTTGAGAGGCCGGAATCCCGGTTGTCGAAGGCGACGACGCGGAAACCCCTGCCGGCGAGGCCGTCGATCATGCTCTTCGGCCAGCTGATCAGTTGCGTCCCGAGGCCGCCGATCATAAGGACGACCTCGCCGTCCTCCGGGCCGTAGGCTTCGTATTCGATCTTGATTCCGTTGGCATCTGCCTGCGGCATCTGGGCTTTCCTCCCGGGCTGTGGGGACAAACTCTGCTATGGTCGGAGCATAGTCGTAACCATCGCACGGCGCCATCGGGCGCGGGGAAGGAATGGGACATGAGCAGGTTGAAGCTGGACACGGACAAGATGATCGCGGAGGTGGAAGACGGCATCGGCTGGGTCGTCTTCAACAACCCGGAGCGACGCAACGCCGTCTCGGTCGAGATGCAGCAGGCGCTGCCGGTCATCTTCGAGGCATTCCAGAAGGACGATGCGGTCCGCGTGGTTGTGATGCGCGGCGCGGGCGACAAGGCATTCGTCTCCGGTGCCGACATCTCGCAGTTCGAAGAGCGTCGCGCCTCGCCCGAGGCGGTCGCCGAGTACGAGCGCATGGGCGAGCGCTCGACCGAGGCGATGCTGGCGCTGGACAAGCCGCTGATCGCCATGATCCGCGGCTTCTGCATGGGTGGCGGGATGCTCACGGCAATGCGCGCCGACATCCGAATCGCCTCCGAAGACTCCCAGTTCGGCATCCCCGCCGCGAAGCTGGGGCTCGGCTACGGCTACAGCCGGATCCGCCCTCTCGTCGATCTCGTCGGTCCGGCGAACGCCAACGAGATCCTGTTCTCGGGCCGTCGCTTCAGCGCCGAGGAGGCCCTGCGCATGGGGCTGATCAATCGTGTCGTGCCCGTCGCCGAACTGGAGTCGGCGGTTCGGGAACTGGCGAAGACGATCGGTGAGAACGCGCCGCTCACGGTCAAGGCGACCAAGGCGATCATCCGCGAGGCGATGAAGGACAAGGACGAGCGCGACATGGCGCTGTGCGAGCGGCTCGTCCAACAGTGCTTCGCGAGCGAGGACTACGCCGAAGGCCGTCGCGCGTTCATGGAAAAGCGGAAGCCGGTCTTCAAGGGACGATGACCGGGCGCATACGCGGCGAGGCAGGCGGCACGTGGCGATCCTGAAGGCGCGGACCTTCGTGCAGGCGTGCCTCCGCGCCTGCAACGCAGAAGGCATCCCTGCCACTGTCGTGCGGCATGGCTACGACGAGGCCGGCGCGGTCCTGATCAAGCTGAATCAGGGCGCCGCCGGCTGCTCGGTGCTCGCACAGGTGCGAACGATGGAGGGCGATCTCGTCTGGATGCGCGGGACCGGGCCGGATTGTGTGCCCGAGCAGCAGGCCGACGACTACATCGGCCGGCAACTCCGGGTGGATCCCGACCTGTGGGTGATCGAGGTCGAGGATCGAAAGGGGCGGCATCCGTTGGGGGAGAAGATCCTCTGACGAACGCTCATCCTTTCTGCGCGGCCGCTCCGACCAACGGAAGCGCGACGCGGAAGGGGATCAGCATCAGCAGCGCCAGGAGAGCCTTCACGCCGTAGTCGCCGACGGCGAGCGTCACCCACGGGACCGGCGTGAATGCGAAGGCGAGGCCGAAGAACAGGGCCGTATCCACCGCGGAAGCGAGCAGAGAGGAGGCGAGTGGGGCTTGCCACCAGACGGCTCGGCGGAGCCGGTCGAACACCGCCACGTCAAGCAGTTGGGCCATCAGGAAGGCGGTCCCGGAGGCGGCGGCGATGCGCGGCGTCGCCAGGAACACCGAGAGCAGGACACCGGCCGCGAAGCCGGCATAGACGACGCGCCGGGCCATCGCCGCTCCGTAGGCCCGGTTCGTCAGATCGGTGACGAGGAAGCAGATTGGGTAGGTGAGCGCGCCCCACGTCAGCCAGTCGTTGAGAGGGTGCTGGACCAGGACGTTGGAGGCGGCGATCAGCAGCACCATCGCGGTGACCGCGATGGCGAGACCCCGTTTCTCCGCGGGTTGGTGTGATCGGATACTCATCCGCGACGTGCCAAGGCTCACTCTTGCTCAGTGGATGTCTTTCGGTCCCACCATCGCCGCGCGCAGCTTCTCGAAGGTGAAGTCGGAAGAGCGGCAGACATCTAGGATCACCGCCTCCTTGGCCGCGATTTGCGCCGCGGCCTCGGCCACCTTGCGTGCGACGTTCGCCGGGATCACCACGGCGCCGTGCCGGTCGGCGTGGATCAGGTCGTCGTGAGCGACGGTCATGCCGGCCACGTTCACCTGCGCCCCGAAGTCGACGATGTGCACATAGGCGTGGCTAGGCTTGATGCTGCCGGCGAGCATCTGAAAGCCCTCGGGGATCGCGTCGAGGTCGCGGATGCAGCCGTCGGTAACGACGCCGAGGCTGCCGAGCGCCTTGTGAATGTTCGAGTTCACCTCCCCCCAGAATGCGCCATAGCCGGCGCGCGTGCCGTCGAGGTCCTGGATGACGGTCACCTTCGGGACGGACCCTTTGCTCGCGTACTCGTAATAGGCGACGCGCTTGTCGCGTGCCTCGGTCTCGGAAAAGGCGGAAGGACGCATCGAGCGGATCATGGCCGTGCGTGCGTATCCGACGATCGGCGGCAGCGACGGGAAGGCACAGACCAGAGGGTCGGTCGTGTAGCCGAAGCCGCGGCGCTCTGGGGCGACGACCTCCAGTGCGTTGCAGACGGTAGGGGTGTCGAGCTTGCGCAGCTCGGCGAGCTCCTGCTCGGTCAACGGGGCATCGGTCATCGAGTCGTCCCTTGGCGATGTCTTCCTTGCGCGAGAACTGCAAGATGCAGCACCCGCGCCGCACTGTACAGCCTCGCCGGCGCGAGCGGGATCAGGGTGAGCCGGCCAGGGCGAGAGCGACCTTCCGGCCGTCTCCGTCCGCCGCGATGGCGAAGCCGACCGCCAACGGACCCGGAGCGAGCAGGTGGTCTCGATACTCCCGGCTTGCGAGCCATTGGCCCATGAAGTGCTCGACGTCGCTATTCGTCGGCTCTACGCCGCAGCCGCCGCACTCGCCGGCGACGGTGGAGATGGATCGCCACTGCGCATCCCCGGACCCGACCGCACGTTCGAGAGCGGCTTCGGAGCTGAGATTCCGCAAGCTCAGGCCGCCCCCGGTGCGGGCGTCGGCCAGCGTCAGGTGAGCGGCACGCGTCAGCGATGCGTTCAGCTGCGCCGGCGGCAGCCCCAGCTGCTGCCGTGTTCGGTTGAGCTCTCCCACCGCCAGCTCTGCCGCCTCGGCGTCGGATAAGATCTTGCGGGTCTGTCGGCCGTTACCGGCCGGAGGCGCGCCCGGTCCGGCGAACGTCTGAACCGCGTAGAGGCCGCCCACGCGGTCGATCGCGAAGCCGAAGCCGAAGCGCGTGAAATCTGCCGACAGGATGTTGCGACGGTGCTCGACGCTTTTGATCCAGCCATCGTGCAACGCCTCGATCTGCTTCGCCGAGATGGGTGGCCAGCATCTGCTGCAGTTGCCGATGTTCTCGGCTACCATCAGGCTGTCGGAGCCGCCGGCGGAGCGGAAGCGGTCGAGAACCGTAGTCCCGTCTGGTGAGGTATGTGAGAAGTAGCCGGCAGCCAGCATATCCTCGGCATGGCGCTGGGCGGCTGCCTCCAGGGCGATGTCGTGCCGCAGCGGCTCGAGGCCACGCTCGGCCCGGCTCTCGTTCACGAGGCGAAGCGCCAACTCGTTCAGGCTGGGCTCGGAGGCCACGGCGTCCGAAGAGACGGCGGAGCACAGGAGCATCGCCGTGATGAAGCAGAGCCATGCCGCCGCACGGCGAACTCGGTGCGGGAGGTCCGGCATCGGAAACGAAATCATAGCGTCACCTGACGGTCATGAGCGGGTGGTATCGGGAACCCGAGCTGATTCCAGCAGGAGCCCGACCGTGAAGAAGCAAGACGTGAAAGGCCTGACACGTTCGCACGCTTTCGAGCTTTCGGAGGATGTGCCGTCCAACCAGTCGATCGCACCAACGATCGGCGAGGTGATCGGTCGCCGTTTCGGGCGGCGCGAATTCCTCAAGGGAAGCCTGGCGGTGACGGTGATGGGCGCTGCGATGGACCCGTTGTCCCAGGCTGTCGCCCGCGCTGCGCGGGCGGGGACGGTGATGACGCCGTTCACCTTCGAAGAGATCAGCCACGGCGTGGACGAAAGGCATCACGTGGCACCCGGATACGACGCCGAGATCCTGATCCGGTGGGGCGATCCGGTGCTGCCCGATGCACCGCCCTTCGATCCTCGAAACCAGTCGGCCGAGGCGCAGGAAATGCAGTTCGGCTACAACAACGATTATATCGGCTACGTCGGTCTGCCGTTCGGCTCGGACAGCTCTTCCCACGGGCTGCTCTGCGTCAACCACGAGTATACTAACGAAGAGCTCATGTTCCCCGGCCTCGGCCGGCAGGACACGAAAGAGGCGGCCCTCGCGGGGATGACGCGGGAGCTCGTCGACATCGAGATGGCGGCGCATGGCAATTCGATCATCGAAGTGAGGCGCGATCCCGGTGGGAAGTGGTCGGTCGTACCGGATAGCCGTTACGCGCGACGCATCTCGGCACGGAGCACCGAAATCTTGATTTCGGGTCCGGCGGCCGGTCACCCGCGCCTCAGGACCGGCGCCGATCCATCCGGCACTCGCGTCATCGGCACGCTCAACAACTGCGCCGGCGGCATGACGCCCTGGGGCACCTATCTGACCGCCGAAGAGAACTTCAACGGCTACTTCTCCGGCATCCTCGAAGGACACCCGGAGGGGCGCAACTACCGGCGCTACGGCGTGCCTGGCGGCTGGTACGCCTGGGCGCGCTTTCACGATCGCTTCGACATCGACAAGGAGCCGAACGAGGCGAACCGGTTCGGCTGGGTCGTCGAGATCGATCCCCTCGATCCTTCCTCGACTCCGGTAAAGCGGACCGCCCTCGGGCGCTTCAAGCACGAGGGAGCGGAAACCGTCCTCAATCGTGATGGCCGAGTCGTGATCTACATGGGAGACGACGAGCGGTTCGAGTATGTCTACAAGTTCGTCAGCGAGAAGCCGGTCGACCGCTCGGACCGCGGGGCCAATTCCGACGTGCTGGACAGTGGCACGCTGTACGTGGCGAAGTTCCTGGACGATGGGCAGGTCGACTGGATGCCGCTCACGTTCGGCACCGGTCCTCTGACGCCTGAGAACGGCTTCGAGAGTCAGGCTGATGTTCTGATCGAGGCGCGCCGGGCGGCGGACCTGCTCGAGGCGACCCCGATGGACCGTCCGGAGGATGTCCAGGCAGACCCGGCCTCAGGCAGGGTTTACGTCATGCTCACCAACAACACGCGTCGGAAGCCGGAGCAGGTGGATACCGCCAACCCGCGTGCGGGGAATCCGTTCGGGCACATCATCGAGATGACTCCGGCCAATGGCGACCATGCCGCCACGACGGCGTCGTGGGAGATCCTGGTCAAATGCGGCGACCCATCGGTTGCCGAAGTGGGTGCTATGTGGAACCCGGCGACTTCGGAGAACGGGTGGTTCGCATCCCCCGACAACTGCGCCGTGGACCACCGTGGCCGCCTCTGGGTCACCACGGATCAGGGAAGCGGCTGGGCGAAGAGCGGCACCGCCGACGGCGTCTGGGCATTGGCCGCCGAAGGGGAGGCGAGAGGGACCGGAAGGATGTTCTTCCGAGTTCCGGTCGGGGCCGAGATGTGCGGCCCCGTGTTCACGCCCGACGACAAGACCCTGTTCGTCGCGGTCCAGCATCCGGGCGCCGACGGTGCCCACCACTATGAGCCGTTCGGCCGTGAGTCCACGTTCGACGATCCTGTAACCCGCTGGCCGGACTTCGAGGACGGGATGCCGCCGAGACCTTCGGTCGTCGTCATCACTCGGCGAGGCGGCGGGCCGATCGGAGGCTGATCCCGTCTCGCGAGGCTGAAGATCAGGTCAGCCCTGGGCTTCCAACTCCGAGAGCCGGGCTTCGATGCCGGGCCGCTCCGGCGAGTCGGGGGGAAGCGAGTCGAGCTTCTGTCGGAACTGCGTCATCGCCCGGTCCCGCGCCTCTGCGGCCTTGTCGACCTCTCCGAGGACCGTGTAGGCGCGGGCGAGCCGCGCCCAACCCTCGGCGTCTTCGGGGGCTTCCCTGAGGCGGTTCGCGAGCCGCTCGACCATACCCTCGACGAATGCCGCCCGTTCTTCGGCCGATATCCAGGCGGCGGCCCCCATCTCTGCCGCGGTCGGATCCGGGGGCGCGGCGGATTGGTCGGGCGCTTGCGCGATGGGTGAGGAGCCGGGTGCACCCTCCGGCTCGATCGTCTGCGCATCGACGCCGATCTCTGCCGCGAGCGCGTCGATCCGGTGACGCAACTCCGCCAGCCATGGAGCTTCGGGAGGAGAATCGCGCTCCATGCCGCGCCAGATCGCGATCGCCCGTTCGGGCTGGCCCGACTGCAGGTGCGCCACGGCGAGGTAATGGCGCGCCTTGAACGCCCGCGGCTCCCGATTCCGGGCCGCTTCAAACGTCTGCCTGGCCTCCGGCGTCACCTGGCCGCCCGAAGCCGCGAACTGCGCCTCTCCGAAATCCTCGAGGAGCGCGGGGGGCGCATGATCCAGCCCGCCAGCCACCTCGACAGCTCTGCCGTAGGCGTCGGCGCTTTCCTCGGTGCGGCCGAGCGTGCGGAGCGAGCGTGCCAGCATGATCCACCCGGTGAGATCGCCTTCTCCTTGCTGCAGCCTTTCCGCCAGGCGATTGGTCAGGCGCTCGAATTCCTGCCTCTCGGCGACGGCCGTGGGATTCGCCACGGCGCGCGACGCGTGAGGGACGTCCGGCATGCCCGGAGCGCCGATCTCCAGATAGACGACGGTCGCTGTCAGAGGAACCGCGATCGCGAGCGCCCAGGCCGCAATCCGGGGAAGCGGCCGCTCGGCCGCAGACGTCTCGTCTGCCTCGGAAGCGTCGACGATGCGGAGGATACGGCGCTCGATCTCCGCACGCGCCGCGGCGGCCTGCTCTGCACCGATACGACCCGACGCGAGCTCACGCTCCACTTCGTCGAGCTGATCGCGGTAGACGGACAGGTCGTGATCGCGCCGGCTCGCCTCTTCGCGCGGGCCGCGCCGGAGGGGCAGCAGGATCGCAGCTGCTGCAATCAGCGCGAGAAGCGCCATTACGGCTAGGGTGGCGGCGGACATTAGGTGCCCCCGGCTTCCGGCCGATCGCCGATCACCTCCGCAATCCGCCGCCGCTCGGCGTCGGTGAGCGTCGGCTCGTCCGGGCGCTCGCGGTTGCGACGGAAAAAGAACACGACGGCGACGATGCCGGCCACTCCCAGGAGGGCCGGGCCGAACCACAGAAGATAGGTCACCGGCCCCATCGGCGGCTTCAGCAGGACGAAGTCGCCGTACCGCGCCTTCATGTAGGCGAGGACCTCGTCGTCCGTGTCGCCCTGCTGCAGGCGTTCCCGCACGAGTATCCGGAGATCGCGAGCCAGGTCAGCGTCGGAATCGTCGATCGACTGGTTCTGGCAGACCAGGCAGCGAAGCTGCTTTCCGATCTCGCGCGCCCGTTCCTCCAGCACCGGATCGGCAAGGACCTCGTCCGGCCGGATCGCGAGCGACGACTGCGACGCCAGCAGGCTGCATGCGACCAGGATCGCTGCCCAAAACCGCTTCATCGTTGCAACTCCTCGATGAGCGGCAGCAACTCTCGCTCGACAATTTCAGGCGTGAGCGGTCCGGCGTGGCGCATCCGCACGATCCCGTCCGCATCGACGACGAATGTTTCCGGCACGCCGTAGATGCCCCACTCGATCCCGGCGCGGCCGGTCCGATCCGCACCGATCCGCTCATACGGGTCGCCGAGGCGCTGCAGCCATCCGGTCGCATCCTCGGGCGCGTCCTTGTAGTTGATGCCGAACATCCGCACCCCGTCCATCCCCGCAAGACGGGTGATCAGCGGGTGTTCTGCACGGCACGGGACGCACCAGGAGGCGAAGAAATTCACGAGCTTGACGTCACGTCCGCTCGTCAGGTCGTCCGTGTTCATGCCGTCTTCGGATGCCGTCGCACCGGTGAGGGCCGGCAGGTCGAAGGCGGGAACTGGTTTTCCCAGCAGCGCCGAGGGCAACTCGCCCGGGTCTCGCTCGAGACCGAATAGGAAATAGCCGGCGACGATCACCAGAAGCAGGAACGGCAGAAGATAGGCGAGGCGGCGCACCACGGACCCGTTCCTCTATTCGGCAGGGGCGGGCATGGCCGGCCCCGGTCGCGCCCGCCGACGCTCGGGCACGCCGACCCGGTGCCGCCTGTCGCTGAGCGAGACCAGACCGCCGAGCACCATGATCACCGCTCCTACCCAGATCCACGGCACCAGCGGGTTATGGTAGAGGCGTACGGACCAGCCGGCTTCGGCGTTTCCATCCCCGATCACCGCGTAGAGATCCGCGAGCCACGTCGTGTGGATGGCCGCTTCGGTGGTGGTATCGCCCTCGATCGGGTAGGCACGGCGCTCGGGCGTGAGCGTGGTGACGACGGACCCGTTGCGCGTCACCAGGAATTCGCCCTGCCGCGAGATGTAGTTGGGCCCGCGCTGTTCGCGCACGCCTTCGAACTGCATCGAATAGCCGGCAACCTCCACCGTGTCGCCGGCTCTCATCTGCCGGATCACTTCGGTTTGCCATGCGCTCGAGGCCGTGATTCCGGCGACGATCACGGCGAGCCCGGCGTGTGCCACCGACATGCCGTAAGACGATCGCGGGATGTGCCGCGCCCGCCGCCACGACTCCTGCAGCGGCGCCCGGAACAGCTTCACCCGCTCGGCCCACTCGACCAACACGCTCGCCATCAGCCAGCCGGCCAGCGCCATCGCCAAGGCTGCGAGCACCGACTGGACGCCCATGGCGATGAGAGTGCCGATCCCGATCGCCGCGGCGAGGGCGAGGGCGAGCCAGAGGCGCGAGAGCACACCGGGCAGGTCGCCTCGCTTCCACGCCAGCATCGGCCCGATGCCCATGGCCACGATCACCGGAACCATCAACGGCACGAACGTCATGTTGAAGAAAGGCGGCCCGACCGAGACCTTGCCGGCGTCCAGCACGTCGAGAAACAGCGGGTAGAGCGTGCCGAGAAACACCGTGGCGGTGGCGGTCGCGAGCAGCAGGTTGTTGAGGACCAGGCTACCTTCACGGGAGATCGGAGCGAAGAGCCCGCCCCCTTGCATCGAAGGGGCGCGTACCGCGTACAGCAGCAGCGAGCCGCCGCTCGCGATCACCAGCAGTGCGAGGATGAATACGCCGCGCGCCGGGTCGGTCGCAAAGGCGTGCACCGACGTCAGCACGCCGGATCGGACAAGGAATGTCCCCATCAGGCTGAGCGAGAAGGTCAGGACCGCGAGCAGAACCGTCCAGCTCTTCAGCGCGTCGCGCTTCTCCACGACGATGGCGGAGTGCAGGAGCGCCGTACCGGACAGCCAGGGCAGGAACGAGGCGTTCTCGACCGGATCCCAGAACCAGAAGCCGCCCCAGCCGAGCTCGTAATAGGCCCACCAGCTGCCGAGCGCGATGCCGAGCGTGAGGCTGCACCACGCGGCCAGCGTCCAGGGGCGCACCCAACGCGCCCAGGCGGGGTCGACGCGCCCTTCGATCAGCGCTGCCACGGCAAACGCGAACGCTACCGAGAAGCCGACATAGCCGAAGTAGAGGAACGGAGGATGGAACGCGAGCCCGGGATCCTGAAGCAGCGGATTGAGCCCCCGGCCATCAGGGGGAGGCGGCCATATGCGGTCGAACGGGTTCGACGTGAACAGGATGAAGAGGATGAAGCCGAAGCCGATCAGGCCCTGAACCGCCAGCACACGCGCCCGCAGCGACGCCGGAAGGTTGGCGCCGAAGAAGGCGACCATCGCCCCGAACGCGCCGAGGATGAGGATCCAGAGGAGCATCGAGCCCTCATGGTTCGCCCACACACCCGTGATCTTGTAGAGCAGGGGCTTCGCCGTGTGCGAGTTCTGCACCACGTTCGCGACGGAGAAATCCGACGTTACATAGGCATAGGTCAGCGCCGCGAACGAGATCGCTATGAGGGTGAACTGCCCGAGCGCGGCATGCCGGCCGACCGCCATGAAGTCGCTTCGCCCCGTGGCCGCCCCGATGAGGGGGAACGTGCCTTGGGCGAGTGCCAGCACCAGCGCGAGAACGAGCGCGAAGTGCCCTGCCTCGACGATCAAGTGCCCCCACCCTTCTGCCAATGGCCGGCCTTCTGCAGTGCGTCGGCGACCTCCGGAGGCATGTAGTTCTCGTCGTGCTTCGCGAGGACCTCCTCGGCCGAGAAGACGCCGTCGGGGCCTAGGCTTCCCTGCACGACCACGCCCTGTCCTTCGCGGAAGAGGTCGGGGAGCATGCCGGAATAAACGACTCTGACCGAGCGGGCGGTGTCGGTCACCGTGAAGCGGACGGTGTGGCTGTCCGCTTGCCGCTCGATGCTGCCCTCTTCGACGAGGCCGCCGACGCGGATCCTCTGCCCCGCGGTGATCTCGCGCGCAGCCAGTTCACTGGGGCTGAAGAAGAAGACCAGGTTGTCCTGGAATGCATTGAGGACCAGGGCGGCCGCGATCCCGAGCATGGTGACGCCGGCGGCAACCATGTAGAGACGGCGTCGCTTGCGCGTCATTGCAGCTCTCCGTCCCGGGCGCTGCGGCGGCGCCGGGGCCTCTCCCGATCCAGTGCGGCAACCGCCGCCTCGTTCGCCCGGACCGCCCGCAGCGTCCCGACGAGGAGCGCCACGAGGACGACGACCGCGATGGCATAGGCCGGCCAGACGAACTGCCAGTATCCACCCATTGCCAGATAGTGGTTCAGCGCGTCCATCACCGCCTGCCCCGGTGCGTCATGGTGGCGCACTGCGTCCGCTCGATCACGTCGTGCCTCGCAGCGATGCGCGCGCCCGGTTGAACTGGACCGTGCGCAGCTTCCGCCCGGCGAGCTCGAGCCGGATGCGCAGAAGCAGGATCGTCACGAAATAGAACAGGAAGGCGCCGGCCATCAGCAGGAGCGGAAGCAGCATCGAGGGGTCGATGGTCGGCCCGCCGATGCGCAGCACGCTCGCCGGCTGGTGCAGCGTGTTCCACCACTCGACGGAAAACTTGATGATCGGCAGGTTGACGATCCCGACGAGTGCCAGAATAGCGGCGGCGCGCGCGGCGCGCGTCTCGTCGTCGAAGGCGTTCCAGAGTGCCATGTAGCCGAGATAGAGAAAGAGGAGGATCAGAACCGACGTCAGCCGAGCGTCCCAGACCCACCACGTGCCCCATGTCGGCTGACCCCACAATGCGCCGGTCGCCAATGCGATGAACGTAAAGGACGCGCCGATCGGAGCCGCCGCCTTGGCTGTCAGGTCCGCGAGCGGGTGCTTCCAGATCAGGCCCGTCGCACTGGCGAGGGCGAGGAACGCGTATGTGCCCATCGCCATCCATGCGGCCGGCACGTGCACGTACATGATCCTGACCGTCTCCGACTGCTGATAATCCGGCGGCGAGGCGACAAGGGCGAAATACAGCCCGACCACCAGCAGGCACACGCAGGCGGCAGTCGACCACGGCAGAATCGCGGCCGAAAGCCGAAGAAAGCGGCTGGGATTGGCGAAGCGGTGCATGTCGAGGTCGTCCGGCCCTCAGTCCAGCGCATGGCGGAGTGCCGCAGCAGCCGCCCACGGACACAGGGGCAGCGCCGCCAGCAGCATCGCCGTCATCATCAGCAGATGGGACTTTGCCCCGGGCCCAGCAACGGCGGCGTCGACGCTCCCTGCGCCGAATATCAGCACCGGTATGTAGAGCGGGAGGATGAGCAATGTCAAAAGAACCCCGCCCCGACGCGCACCGACCGTCAAGGCAGCCCCGACCGATCCGATCAGGCTGAGCGTGGGCGTGCCGAGAAGAAGCGTAAGCGCCACGAGGCCGATTTGATCGGGGGGGATGTTCAACAGGACCGCAAGCACTGGCGACACGAGCGTCATCGGCAGGCCCGTCACCAGCCAATGGGCTGTCACCTTCGCGAGGACGGTCATCGAGAGCGGCAGCGGCGAGAGCACGATCAGGTCGAGACTCCCGTCCTCCCAGTCCGACTGAAAGAGCCGGTCGAGCGAGAGGAGCGCCGCCAGCAGCGCCATCACCCAGAGGAGCCCCGCACCGATCCGCGACAACAGAGCGCCTTCCGGTCCGATGCCCAGCGGTACGAGGACCGTGCCGAGAATGAAGAAGAGCACCGCGAGGCCTGCGTCGCCCCCTTGCCGGCGCGCAAGGCGAAGATCGCGCGCGAGAACGGTCCCGAACGCCCTCACGCCCAGAGGATCTCGTCGGCGCCGGCCGGTTCGCATGACGAAAGCTCGAGCCGTGCCGCTCCCTCGATCGCCATGGGCACGTTCGTCGCAACGACAGCCATTCCGCCGCCTTCGAGATGTGTGCCGATTACATCGTGAAGCGTCGCCACCGATTCCCGGTCCAGCGCAATGGTCGGCTCGTCCAGGAGCCAGATCGAGGTCGGAACGGCAACCAGGCGGGCGAGCCCGAGTCTGCGCCGCTGGCCCGCAGAGAGGACGCGCGTTGGCAGGTTCCGCAGGTCCGCGATTCCGAACGTTTCGAGAGCCGGGGTCAGGCGAGAGATATTGCCGCCGCGCAGGTCGATCCAGAAGGCGAGGTTCTCGGCCACGGTGAGCGTCGGCTTGGCGGCGTCCAGATGGCCGACATAGTGCAGCTTGCGATGAAAGGCCTCGGGATCCTCTTCGACCGTAGCGCCGTCGAACCGTACTTGTCCGCTGTGCGCCGGCAGCAAGCCGGCGAGCAGCCGCAACAACGTGGACTTGCCGCTGCCGTTCGGGCCCGCGACCACGAGCGCTCCCCCTCGTTCGAGGGTAAAGTCGAGATGCGCGAACACGAGGCGCCCGCCGCGCACGCACGCGAGGTCCCGCCCTTCGAACATGGCCCCTTTCCCCGTTCAAGAACGCGCGGACCCTATCACAGGCAGTGTCGCGGGCGCATGCCGCAGCTGTCGATGGTCGGAAAGGATGACGGCCGGTGTGGGGGGACACCGGCCGTCTGTGGAAGGGGCAGGGCTGGAGATAGGTCTGGGGTTCGACGGTATCGTCCCTGTAGGCGCCACCTTCACGTTGCAGAGGATGGCTCTCGATCATGGCGGCAATTGGGCAAGCTGGGGGCGATTGTGCGAAACTGTTCCGCCGCTCGGCCTTGGCGCATCGTTGAAAAAGGTGTAATCGAGGCCAACCTCTTTTCCGAGCTCGGCCCTCGGCGGCGGCTGTCGTGCCGTAGCCGGCCAACCCATTGATCAAGGAGATTTTCCGTGTCGGTGACTGGCCAGGACACACTCAAGACGCGACGGACGCTGAAGGTCGGGAGCAAGAGCTACGATTATTTCAGTCTCGATGCCGCGGCCGAGAAGATCGGCGACATTTCCCGGCTGCCGTTCTCCCTCAAGATCCTGCTCGAGAACATCATCCGCTACGAAGACGGCCGCACGGTCACTGTCGACGATGCGAAGCAGTTCCGTGCCTGGCTGGACAACAGGCGGTCTTCCGCCGAGATCGCGTATCGTCCGGCGCGGGTCCTCATGCAGGATTTCACCGGCGTTCCGGCGGTCGTGGACCTTGCCGCCATGCGCGAGGCGATGGTCAACCTCGGTGGAGACCCGCAGAAGATCAACCCCCTGAGCCCCGTGGACCTCGTTATCGACCACTCCGTCATGGTCGATGCGTTCGGCAGCGACGACGCCTTCAAGCTGAACGTGCAGCGGGAGTTCGAGCGCAACCGTGAGCGTTACGAGTTCCTGCGCTGGGGGGCCGCCGCGTTCCGCAACTTCCGCGTCGTCCCGCCGGGGACGGGCATTTGTCACCAGGTGAACCTGGAGTATCTGGCGCAGGCGGTGTGGACCGCCGATGAAGACGGCAAGACGATCGCCTATCCCGACACCCTCGTCGGGACGGACAGCCACACGACCATGGTCAACGCGCTCGCGGTGCTCGGCTGGGGGGTCGGCGGCATCGAGGCCGAGGCCGCGATGCTCGGGCAGCCTGTTTCCATGCTGATCCCGGAAGTTATCGGGTTCAAGCTGACAGGCCAGCTGAAGGAAGGCACGACGGCGACCGACCTCGTGCTTCGCGTCGTCGAAATGCTTCGCAAGAAGGGTGTCGTCGGCAAGTTCGTCGAGTTCTACGGCACCGGGCTCGACAATCTGACCATCTCCGACCGCGCGACCATCGCCAACATGGCGCCGGAGTACGGCGCCACCTGCGGCTTCTTCCCGATCGACGACGAGACGCTCGCCTTCCTGCGCCGCACCGGCCGCAGCCCGGCCGAGGTGGACCTCGTCGAGCGCTACTGCAAGGAGCAGGGGCTGTTCCGCACCGACTCCTCGCCCGACCCGCGCTTCACCGACGTCGTGGAGCTGGACCTGTCCACCATCGAGCCCAGC
>JAJUGE010000011.1 GCA_029268305.1 Alphaproteobacteria bacterium | reverse complement strand
GGCGGCAAGTCCGAATACTGGGATCACAACCTCGAATCCCTCACTCTGATGTCCGGGCTTGCCGCCGTAACCGAGCGCATTCGCCTGATCGCGACGGTCGCGGTATTGACGATGCCGCCGCCGATCGTCGCCCGAATGGTCTCGACCATGGATTCGATCTCACGCGGGCGTTGCGGCCTGAACATCGTCTCCGGTTGGCAACGCGCGGAATACGAGCAGATGGGCATCTGGCCGGGCGAGGCGCACTACACACGGAGATACGAATACTGCGCCGAGTACGTGCAGATCCTGCGGGAGCTCTGGGAGACGGGCCGCTCCGACTTCAAGGGCGAGTTCTTCCGGATGGACGATTGCCGTTTGAGTCCACGGCCAAGCGTGCGCATCCCGATCGTCGCCGCCGGACAGAGCGACGTCGGCACCCGCTTCGCGGTGGAGTACGCCGACTACAATTTCTGCGCCAGCTCCGGAATCAACGATCCCCGGTCTGTCGCGCCGAGCGTGGCTCGCATCGTCGCCGAGAACGAGCGCACCGGCAGGGACTGCGGCGCGATGGTCCTGATCCTGGTGATCGCCGACGAGACCGACGCCGCGGCACTGGCGAAATGGGAGCACTACAAGGCCGGCGTCGACATCGATGCCCTCGCGTGGCGCGACGCTCAGGCGAGCAAGGACCCGACGGCGGATTTCTACGCGCTCCGCAACCGACACCTTCGTATGGGCAAGGCACGGATGCCGACCGGGCTCGGAGTCCTCGTCGGATCCTATGCCAATATCGCGCGCATGCTGGACGAACTCGGCAGCGTCCCGGGGGTGAAAGGCGCGATGCTCGCCTTCGACGACTTCCTCGTCGGCATGGACCAGTTCGGTCACGAGATCCAGCCGCGCATGAAATCCCGCACGGCCGATCCGGCGCCGGCACTGGTCAACGCCGGCGAGTGACGGCATTCTCCGCGCCGAATTCGAAATTGAGGAGCGAGGCATGGACGATCTCGACTACCGGCCGTTTCGCGAGCCGCTGAGCGATGACGCGATCGATCAGATCCTGCGCAAGGCGCGCACGCACAACGCCTGGCTCGACCGCCCGGTGTCGGACGAGACGCTGCGTGAGCTGGTCGCGCTGGCGAGCAAGGGACCAACCTCGGCCAATCAGTCGCCCGCCCGGTTCGTCTTCGTGAAATCGCCGGAAGCGAAGGCGCGGCTGGAACCGCATCTCTCGTCCGGCAATCGTGAGAAAACGATGGCCGCGCCGGTGACCGCCATCATCGGCTACGATCTGGAATTCTACGAGAAGCTGCCGAAGCTCTTCCCGCACCAGCCGGATGCGAAGAGCTGGTTCACGACCAGTGAAGCAGTCACGCGTGACAATGCCTTCCGGAACGGCACCCTCCAGGGCGCCTATCTCATCATCGCCACCCGCGCGCTCGGCCTGGATTGCGGCGGAATGTCCGGATTCGACAATGCGGGCGTGGACGCCGAGTTCTTCGCCGGCACGTCGATCAGGTCGAACTTCCTGTTGAACATTGGCTACGGCGACCCGGCCGGGCTCATGCCCCGCCATCCGCGTCTCGATTTCGATGAGATGGCGCAGATAATCTGAGGATCAGGCTTTCGCGGGGTCCGCGGGGAATGCGAGTGCGAATCGGGCGCCTTTCGGCGAGCTGCTGACCTCGAGGATCCCGCCGAGCTGAGAGGCGAACGCGTTCACGAGCCGCATCCCGAACGATGTCGAGCGTGCGACGTCGAACCCTTCGGGCAGACCCACGCCATTGTCGGCGACCGAAAGGAGCGCGCCCTCTGCAGTGCGCCGGCATTCGACTTGGACCTCGCAGCGATCGCCCTGCGGCAACGCGTGTTTGAGAGCATTCGTGACCAGCTCGTTGACGAGGAGTCCGACCAGGATTGCCTTGTCGGCACCGACCGCCAGCCTCTCGATCTTTGTCACGATCTCGGAGCGGCCGCCGGCGGTCGACTCTCGTAGGTCGTCGCAGAGACGTGCGAGATAGTCCCGAAGGTCCACCGACTGCAGCTCGGCGCCGTGGTAGAGCCGCTCGTGGACCCGAGCCACGGTGATCAGGCGCCCGCCCGCCTCGGATAAGGCGCGGCGCACCTCTTCCGGCGCGCCGCTGCCCGCCTGCATCTGCAGCAGGCTCGATGCCAGCTGAAGGCTGTTCTTCACACGGTGGTTGATCTCACCGAGGAGAAGCTCCTTCTGCTCCAGCGCCGAGGCGAGTGCTTCCTGCGTTCGCCGGCGGTCGGTCACATCCCGGCAGGCGCCGGTGAGATACAGCGGACGCCCTTCGCTGTCGTGGAATGGCCTGGCCTTCGCCGCCAGCCACCGGATCTCGCCGTCCGGGAGCAGCACGCGATATTCGCGCTCGTACTCGGTGCCACGGTCCATGCTTTCCCGTACACCCGCGAGCAGATCCTCCCGATCGTCGGGATGCACGCGCTCGAGATAGTCGTCGAGCGAAAAGGTGGTCTGCCCGTCCTCGATCCCGAAAAGTGCGCGCAGCGTGTCGTCCCAGATCACACGATTGGTGGCGCATTCCCAACGGAACAGCCCGATGTCCGCCGCCTGGACGGCGACGGACAAGCGCTCCCGGCTCTCCCGCAGTTCCTGCTCCGTCCGTTTGGCCTCCGAGATGTCGCGAGCGAGCACGGAGCCGCCGACGACGGCGCCCGAAGCATCGTGAACGGGCGAGATCGTGAGGGAGACATCGATCCGACTGCCGTCCTTGCGGCAGCGCACAGTCTCGTACCCACGCAGTCCGCGTCCGCGCGCCAGGTCCGCCATTATCCGTTCGAGCTCGTCCAGCCGATCCGGCGGTACGATCAGCGAGATGTGACTGCCGATAGCTTCTGCCGCGCTGTAACCGTAGATCTGCTGCGCGGACGGGTTCCAGCTAATGATCGTCCCATCGAGGCGCTTGCCAATGATCGCGTCGTATGAGGAGTCGACGACGGCCCTGAACCAGCCGACGCCTTCCTTGGAATCATCCTGCACGGCGGCGTTCTCGTCGGAACATCATCCGGCCCTGTACCGAGCGCGTTCGATCCTGAACCCGACCGGACGGCCGAGACCGGTATCGGCACCATAATACCGCAGACGTGCTCGCACGTCATGCCTCATGCTCGCATCTCGGAGCATGACGGGACTGTCGCCGCAGGCACTTAGCGGGGCGAAACGAACGCTGCTTGAGTGCCGCCGTCCACTGGAATGGTGGCGCCGGTGACGTAAGCCGCGTCGTCTCCGAGAAGGAACCGCATCACCCGGACCACATCGCGCGGCTCCGCTACCCGACCGAGTGGCGACGGGCCCGACGGTCGCCATGCGCCCTGCTTGGCCGGGTCGGCGTGGCTGCGGATCATCGGCGTATCGACCGTCCCGGGCGCCAGAGCATTGACGAGAATACCGTCGGCCGCGCATTCGACAGCCAGCACGCGGGTCAGATGGCTCACGGCCGCCTTGGAGGCCGCATAGGCGCCGCTGTCGACCTTCGGGCGCAGAGCCGCGACGGAGGAGAGGAAGATCACCCGCGCTGTGCCGGCTTCTTGCGCGGCCTTCCTGAGCCACGGCATCGCCTCGCGAGCCGAGAGCCAAAGGCCGCGGGTATTCACGGAAAAGATCAGGTCGAAATCCTCGACCGACATCTGCGCGAGCGGTCCGAGCCGAAGCACGCCGGCGCAGCAGATCAGAGCATCAATCCTCCCCGCCTCCGCACCGATGGCAGCCATCGTCTCGCGCACCGCCTCGGCCGACCGAATATCACAGCGGGAAGACCGGAATCGCTCGGTCCCCAGTTCGGCGGCGGCGGCGGCCAGGCCCTCCTCCGCGGCATCGACCCCGTAGACCGTCCAGCCCTGCTCTACCAGGTCCCGGGCGGCGTCGAGCCCGATGCCGGAAGCTGCGCCCGTGATGACGGCGTACTTGCTCATCGTTTCACTCCCTTCCTCAGCGCGGCTTCTGCCGCGTTGGCGCCCGCAGGCGCGATCATCGCGGACTGTCCCGCTACTTCCGCTGGATCAGTTGGTACATGACACCGTGCCCCTCTGCCGGGTGAATGAACACCTGTCCCTGCGTCTCGATCACCCGCGTGCCCCTGCTCTTCAGATCGGCGGTCGCCTTGGCGAGGTCATCGACGGCGAGCGCCACGAGATGCACGCCCTCGCCCAGCTTCTCGAGCGATCGGCCGATCGCGCTGTCCTCGCCGAGGGGCTCGGCAAGTTCGATGAACCGCCCTTCGTCGCCGATGGGGAGCACGGCGCGTCGCAAGCCCAGATGAGGCTGATCCTCCGGCCCTTTGCTGGCCATCATGCCCAGCTTGGTTTCGTAGTCCTTCAGGCTGCTGTCGAGGTCCTTCACCCGAACGACGATGTGGTCGATCCACTGCGGCATTTGCTCTCTCCCTGAAAAGACCGGCACCGAAACGGGGCCGCAGGTCAGCGTAGCGCATCGGCGCCGGCGTCTCCAATCGCCTGCCGGAGCTGCGGTGAAAGCAGCCCCTTGGGTGCAGACATTATGGCACCACGTTCGCTCGCGCGCGTTCATTGCCCAATACCCGAAAGTGATTGAAGGAGATCCAGCCAATGTTCAGACCGGTGATTTTCACGGTTCCCCTGGTACTCGCGCTCGGCCTCGCCGCCTGCGACGGAGAGGATTACGAGGCGCGGATCGGCGAGCTCGAGAGCGAGCTACAGACCGCCCGCACCGAGAGCGAACAGATGCGGACCGAGCTGGAGGAGGCCCGCGCCCGCGTGGCCGAGATGGAGCAGGCACAGCCCCAGGAAGGCGCCGGCGGAGCCGACACCGACCAGATCCGCGAGCCGCTGGAGACGGCCCTCGCCGCGCTGGCGCGCTCGGACGAACGGCTCGAGGCCGCGACCAGTGGGGAGGCGTTGGATGAAGCTGCCGTGACCGAGATCCGCGACGGCCTGCGCGAAGCCACAGAAGCTATCGGCAACGCGGCACAGGCCGTCGGGCTCGAGCTGCAGCAGGCTGCCCCGGCGCGATAGCGTACCGCTGTCTCCCGCCGCCGCGGGAGACAGTCTTCCGCTCTCCGCCACGATTGCCGATCCGGCTGGCCGGGTTTAGCCTCTCGCAAGAGAGCGTTGGCGGAGCGCGGGAGATGACGCAGACGGCGCTGTTTCAGGCAGGCGGTTACCGGTACGTGCGCGGGCCGTTTCAATATTCGGGCGGCGTCGCCGCCGAGCCTGGTTACGCCATCGAGCGAGTGCGCTTCCGAAAGCCCCTGCCGCTGGACGACGGTTTCCGCGCGATCGAGCTGCACCTGACAACGCTGGGGCGCCCCTTCACCGCGTTCTGTGCATGCGAGCTCCGGTCTCCCGCCCCCTTCACCGATCAGGGCTTCAACGACTTCAATCGGGTATACGTCGGCACGTTGGAACGGTGGGGCATCTTCAAGGATGACGACAACCCCGTGGCGCGCTCCAACGTGTGCCCGGAGATCGACCCGCCCTCCGGCCCCTGCTTCCAGGCCTTCTGCTACACGGTGCCTGCCGACGGCATCACCGAGCGCGTGAAGAGCTTCGTCATTGCCGGCTCCGGCGAGGCGCAGGAAGGTCCCGGCAAATACGAGGATCGGATCATCCGCCTCGGTGACACGTCGCCCGAAGGCCTGCGCGAGAAGGCGCGTTTCGTGCTCGGGCAGATGGAACGGCGGATGGAGGCCCTCGGCGTCGGCTGGTCCGAGGTCGACACCACTCAGGTCTATACGGTCCACGACCTCTACCCGTTCTTCGCGGATGAGATCGTCCGTCGGGGCGCCGCTCCCGCCGGGCTCACCTGGTATTATGCGCGACCGCCGGTGCAAGGGCTGGACTACGAGATGGACGTGAGGTGCGTGGCGGTGGAGCGGGTAATCTAGTCGGGCGATCGGCTCTCACCTTCCGTGCGTTCCTAGTTCCGCTCGACGCCCACGGCGGTTGCGCTACACTTCCCCAAGCCGAAAACAGCCTCGGGAGAAGGCCATGGCACGGGAAACGCTGCCGAGCGGCAGGATGCTGGGTGCCGAAATTCGCGGCATCGATCTTTCCAGGCCGCTCACCGACGACGACGTCGACCACATCAAAGCGGAATGGCGCGAGCATCTGGTCCTGCTGTTCCGGGGACAGAAGATCGGCGACGAGCACCTGCTCGCCATGGCCGAAGCGCTCGGCGGGGCACAGTCGACGGGATCACGGGCCTATTACCTGAAGGCCGGATTCGACGAGAAATCGGGCCGCGTATCGGCGCTTCCCGGCATCTCGATCATCTCGAATCTCGACGAGAACGGTCGACCGGTGGCGCTCCATGCCGGCAGCGGCAGCCAGGAGCTGAAGTGGCACACCGACAACTCCTACGTCGAGAACCCTCCGAAGGGGAGCATCCTGCATGCCCTGCGGGTGCCGGTGAACGGCGGCGGCCATACCTCCTTCGCGAACCAGTACGCCGCCTACGAGCAGCTGCCGGAGGAGATGAAGCGGCGCCTCGTCGGCCTTCACATAAAGCACGACAACAGCCGAAATACCGCCGGCGGAAAGCGCCCGACCAAGGAACTGCCGAAGTCGCGCGAGGAGGTCGAGGGCCCGGTTCATCCGCTCGTGCGCGTCCATCCCGAGACCGGGCGCAAGGCTCTCTATCTCGGCCGCCGCTACGCCTCGCCGTCGAGCCACATCGTCGAGCTTCCCGAGGATGAGAGCGAAGCCCTGCTCGACGAGCTCTGGGCCGCCGCGACCCGGCCGGAGCTGACCTGGACCCACGACGACTGGCAGGCCGGTGACGTCCTCATGTGGGACAACCGTTGCACCCTGCATCACCGCACCCGGGTCGACCCGACCCAGGCACGAGAGATGCACCGCACCCTGATCAAGGGCGAGCCGGTCATGGCCGCCTGATCGACCACGTTTCCTGACGCCGGCCTCAGGCTCCGGTGAGGCGCTCGCCCTATTGCCGGGTGCGCTGTCCGCGATCCTGCCGAATCCCGGCGAAACATTGCTCCGAACCATGCGACACGATTGAAGGGAGGGCCCGCCATGAGGCTCGAAGGCAAGATCGGACTGGTGACGGCGGCGGCTTCCGGCATGGGTCGCGCCGGCGCTCTTCGTTTCGCCCGCGAGGGTGCCTCCGTGGGAGTAGCCGACATCGATGAAGATGGTGTCGCCGCGGCCGTCGCCGAAATCGAAGAGGCGGGCGGCCGGGCCAAAGGGATCGTCGCCGACCTCACCCGAGACGAGGATGCGCGCCGCGTCGTGCGCGAGACCGCCAACGCCTTCGGCGGCCTCGACTTCGTCTGGAACCATGTCGGGCATCCTGGCCCGGCGGCGGTCGAAGGTATCGACCTGGCCGATTTCGACCTGGCAGTCTCTCTCAATCTCCGGACGGTGCTGGTCACAACGGAAACGGCGCTGCCGGAGCTCCGCGCCCGTGGCGGCGGCTCGCTGCTGTACACGGCCTCGACCTCGGGTCTCCAGGGCTCGCAGTTCAGCCCGGTCTATTCCGCGATGAAGCATGGGGTGATCGGCTTCGTCCGCGCGCTCGCGAAACGTCACGCGCACGAGAACATCCGCGTCAACGCGATCTGCCCCGGCCCGATCGACACACCGATGCTGCGCGTCTTCGTTGCGCGCCCTGACCAGCAATCGACGCAGGGCGCGGACAAGGAGGAACTGGTGAAGCGCCGTGGCGGCCAGACCCCGATGGGACGCCCGGGACGACCCGAGGAGATCGCGAACGCGGCCCTCTTTCTCCTGTCCGACGAGGCGTCTTTCGTCACCGGTGCCGCATTGGCCGTCGATGGCGGGGTGACCGCCTGATCCGCCGCGCCGCGGGCGACCGACCCCATCGGCCGCCGTCTCCAGGAGAATGCCATGCCCGGCTCTTCCCTCGCCGACGTCTTCGGCTTCACCGGCCGGGTCGCGCTCGTCTCCGGCGGCGGCGCGGCCGGAGACGGGATCGGCAATGGCCGTGCCACCGCGATCCTGCTGGCACGTGCCGGTGCCAGGGTCTTCGTCGTCGACCGCGACCTCGCGCTCGCGGAGCGGACGGTACGGATGATTGACGATGAGGGCGGCACCGCCGCCGCCTGTGCCGCCGACGTGACCGATGAGAGCCAGTGCCGCGACATGGTGGCCGCAGCGGTTCAGCGGTTCGGACGGCTCGACTTCCTCAGCAACAATGTCGGCATCGGCAGCCGGGCCAGCGTCGTGGACGAAGATCCCGAGGTATGGCGCCGGGTGATGCAGGTGAACGTCGAGACGATGTTCCTCGCCAGCAAGCATGCGATCCCGGCGATGCGCCGGTCCGGCGGCGGCGCCATCGTCAATGTCTCGTCGATTTCGGCGCTCCGACCCAGAGGCCTCACTGCCTATTCCACGTCGAAGGGCGCCGTGATCGCCTTGACCCGCGCCATGGCGGTCGACCACGGGAAGGACAATATCCGCGTCAACTGCGTCGCTCCCGGCCCAGTCTACACGCCGATGGTCTATGGCCGCGGCATGAGCGAGCAGGCGCGCGACCAACGCCGCCGCGCTTCGGTCCTCGGCATCGAAGGCACCGGGTGGGACGTCGGCAACGCGGTTCGTTTCCTCCTTTCCGACCAGGCTCGCTACATCACCGGCCAGACCCTGGTGGTCGACGGTGGTGCTACGCTGGTCGGCCCGGCCCGAGAATCACAGGAATACTGAACCGAGGAGACGACCCGATGGCCCGCGTTCCCTACTTCGACAAGGACGACCTGCCGCCGGAGCACCAGGACCTGCTCGCGCGCGGCATCAACCTTCATCGCGCGCTGGTGAACAGCCCCAACGGCACCCGTGCCTTCTCAACGCTCGGCCGCTTCATCCGCTTCGAAAGCAAACTCGATCCGCGCCTGCGCGAGCTCGCCATCCTGCAGGTCGGTTGGCTCGCTCGCTCGCCCTACGAGTGGTCGCACCATGTGAAGATCGGCTACGACTTCGGCGTGACCGACGACGACATCCGCGCGCTGATCGATGAAAGCGCGGGCCGCACGAGCAGCCTGGAGCCCTTGGCACGGACGGTTTTGAAGGCCGCCCGTGAGATGACCGCCGACGGCAAGTTATCGAAGGCGACCTGGGACACCCTCTCCCGCGACCTCGACAACGAGTGCCTGACCGATCTCGTCATCACGATCGGATTCTACAATGCGGTCGTCCGGGTGCTGGCGAGCCTCGAGATCGACGTCGAGGACTCGTACATGCCCTACCTCGAGAGGTTCCCGCTGCCGCAGGGCTGAGCTAGCGTGCCGCCTTGACGATCCGCTGCAACGGCACGGCCGGGTCCGCGAGAGCCGATGCGTCGACCGGTCGCCGTGCCGCGATCAGGGATTGGCCTGCGCGCGCCTCGCGCGGGCTGTCGACCGCGGTGACGCCGACGCAGATGCCCTCCGCGTCCACATGAAACAACGCGAACGCCTGCGGCTCCTTCCCCGGCCGGCGGATGCACTGCACGCCGTCGGACGGAAAGCCGCAGACTTGCAGATTGACACCGTGCTGGTCGGTCCAGAACCACGGCACGGCATCGTAGACCGTCTCTACGCCGGCCATGGTCTTGCCGACGGCGATCCCGTGATCCTGCGCATGACGCCAGGATTCGAGGCGGAGTCGTCGCTTGAACAGCGGGTGCGTGAACGCGGCGACGTCGCCGGCCGCGAAGATTCCCTCTGTGCTCGTTCGGCCGTGCTCGTCGACGAGAATACCGTTGTCGACGGCGATCCCGGCCGCCGCCGCGATCTCGTCGTTGCGCGTCATGCCGATGCCGGCGACGACGCAATCGGTCAGGAATGCTCCCGCAGAAGTCAGAACCCGAAAGCCTCCCGCCCGGTCAGGCTCCACCGCCTCTACGTTAACCCCGAAACACAGCTCCACGCCGGCGCCGCGATGCAGATCCTCGATGTACTGCGACCCTTCGGGCGAGAGAGCGCGCAGCATAGCCCGATCCGCAGCCTCGAGCACCGTGACCGCCGCGCCTCGCGCCCTGGCGCTCGACGCGATCTCGAGGCCGATCACACCGGCACCGATGCACACGACGTTCCGGCACCCAGAGAGTGCGCGACGCAGCTGGCGCGCTTCATCCAGCGTCCGCAGATATCGGATTTGCTCGCCGCCGGGGATGTCGAGCTGGCGCGCCCTGCCGCCGGTCGCGAACAGCAGCCGGTCGAACCCGAGCCTTTCCCCCTGCGGCAGCTCGATCCAGCGCTCGGCGGGGTCGACTGCCATGACGCGCGCCCCAAAGCGCGTCTCGATGGCATGCTCGGTGTACCGTCGCTCCTCGTGGAAGTAGAGGACATCCGGCTCGTCCGCCGCAACCAGCACCTGCTTCGAAAGCGGCGGCCGCTCGTAAGGACGGTGCTCCTCCTCGCCGATCAGGAGGATGCGGCCGGCGAACCCGGCCTCGCGCATTGCGAGAGCAGCCCAGGCTCCGGCCTGACCGGCGCCGACGATAATGTTCGTTTCGACCATGAGATGACCCGAGGCAGGAATCCGGCCTGTTCAGATTTGACAAGCATGGCGGTCCGGCGCAATTTCAATCCGGCATTACCCCTGTGCCGCGACATGCGCCGTGAGCCAGCTTAGCAGAACACTCCGGCGCAGGAGGAAAAGTTGACCCGAGTCCCCATTGAACGGCGCGGTCGCCGATGAGCATCATTCATCCGGGCGCCATCGACTGCGATATCCATCCTGCAGTACCCAATCTGCAGGCGCTGCTGCCGTACATGACCGACTACTGGCGGGATACGGTGGTGCAGCGCGGCATCGACGCCCTGGAGTCGATCTCCTATCCGGTGAATGCGCCGATCACGGCCCGGCCCGACTGGAAGCCCGAGAAGGGCCGCGCCGGCAGCGATCTCGAGCGACTGCGACGCGAAGCGCTGATCCCGTTCGGCACCAGCACCGCGATTTGCAACTGCCTCTACGGCGTGCATCTCCTGTTCAGCGAAGATATGGCGCTGGGCTATGCCCAGGCGGTGAACGACTGGATCGCGAAGGAATGGCTCGACCGGGAGCCGAAGCTCCGCGCCTCGATCGTGGTGCCGCTGCAGAACCCGGAACTGGCCGTCGAGGAAATCGAGCGCCTGGCGGCCGACAAGCGCTTCGTTCAGGTGCTGGTCCCGGTCATGGGCGAGATGCCGCTCGGCAAGCGCATCTATTGGCCAATCTGGGCGGCGGCGGAACGCCACGGACTGGCGCTCTGCATCCACGCTGGCAGCAGCTACCGCCACTCCGTCACCGGCATCGGCTGGACCTCGTACTACACCGAAGACTATGCCTCCAACGCGCAGGCCTTTCAGGCGCAGGTGACGAGCCTGATCTGCGAGGGCGTCTTCAGCAAATTCCCGAACCTGAAGGTAGTGCTCGCCGAATCCGGCTTCACCTGGCTGCCGGCACATCTCTGGCGCCTCACCAAGTTCTGGCGCGGCCTCCGCATGGAGATCCCCTGGGTCGACCGGACGCCCGCCGAGATCGCGCGTGAGAACATCCGCCTGACGCTGCAGCCGGTCGACGGCCCGCCCTCCGCGGGCGCTTTCGAGCGGCTGATGGAGCACATGCAGTCGGACGAGCTGCTGCTCTTCTCGACCGACTACCCGCACTGGCAGTTCGACGGCGACGAGGTCCTGCCTCCGGGCCTGTCGAGCGAGCTCGCGCGCAAGATCATGGTCGACAATCCGCGCAACACCTATTCCCGCCTGACGGAGACGGTCACATGAGCGTTGATGTTCTGGAGCGCCCGGTCGCAAAGAAGGCTCAGCCCGCGAAGATCGCCGTCGCCGACTGCGACATCCACCCGAGCCCGAAGTCGGTGGAGAAAGAGATCTACCCGTTCCTCGAGAAGCGCTGGCAGCGTCACCTCGAGACCTACGGAATGATCGGTCGCCAGGGACAGCAGTTCGGACCCGCCTACCCCAAGGGTCAGCCCGATGCCTCGCGCCGCGATGCCTACCCGCCCAACGGCGGCCGCCCCGGCTCGGACCTCCAGTTCATGCGCGAGCAGCACCTCGACCCGAACAACGTGCAGCTCGGCATCCTGAACCCGTTGCGCGGCGGCCAGGCGCTGCAGAATCTCGACTTCGCCGAGGCGTACTGCCGCGCCGTCAACGACTGGCAGATAGCCGAGTGGACCAGCAAGGAGCCGCGCCTCAAGGCATCCGTCGTCGTGCCCTACGAGGACGGAGCCCTCTCCGCGAGAGAGATCGAGCGCCGCGCCGGCGACCCCAACTTCGCGCAGGTGCTGCTGCTGAGCCGCACCGGCGAGCCGATCGGCCAGCGCCGTTACTGGCCGATCTACGAGGCTGCGGCCGAAGCAGGTTTTCCCGTCGCGGTGCACGCCTTCGGCTATGGCGGCAACGCCGTGACCGGAAGCGGCTGGCCCACCTATTACATCGAGGAGATGGTCGGGCACGCCCAGTGCAGCCAGACCGGTCTGACCAGCATGGTCATGGAAGGCATCTTCGAGCGCTTCCCGAAGCTGAAGGTGATCCTGGTCGAAGCCGGCTTCGCCTGGCTGCCGTCGCTCGCCTGGCGACTCGACAAGCTCTACATGCGGATGCGCGACGAGACCCCCCACCTGAAGCGGCTGCCATCCGAATACATCCGCGAGCACGTCTGGCTGACGACCCAGCCGATGGAGGAGCCGGAGGTCCGCGAGCACCTGCTCGACACGATCGAGTGGATCGGGTGGGACCGGCTGCTGTTCGCGACCGACTATCCGCACTGGGATTTCGACGATCCCGCCTATGCCCTGCCGGTCAGGGTCGATGCGGCGCGCCGGCGCCAGTTCTTCTTCGAGAACGCCCTGAAGGTATACGGTCTGGACAAATGAGTCGCCACGTCGTCGCCCCAGTTCGGGACCTGCCGCCCGGCAGTCGCAAGCTCGTCACCGTCAAGGGCCGTCCGATCGCCATCTTCAACATCGACGGCGAGCTGTTCGGCATTCTGAACCGCTGCCCCCACCAGGGCGGCAGCCTTTGCGAAGGGCGTCTGATCGGCCTGGTCGAGTCGGACCAGCCGGGCGAGTACCGCTTTTCCCGGCCCAATGAAATCCTGCGCTGCCCCTGGCACGGCTGGGAGTTCGACCTTCGTACCGGACAGTCGCGTTGCGAGCCGGACCGGATCCAGGTCAAGAGCTACGAAGTCGCGGTCGAGCAGGGGCAGAATGTCTGTGAAGGTCCTTACGTCGCCGAGACGTTCCCCGTCTCGGTCGAGGAGGATTACGTCGTCGTCGAGGTGTAGGCCGCGTCTCGATTAGCCGAGGGCAAGGCCTATATCGATTCTCCTGGAAACAGGGGAGATATCGATGGCCGACGCCAGAGCACGCGCCATTGGCATCAACCATGTGGCGCTCGAGGTCGGGGATATCGACCAGGCGCTGGAGTTTTACGGCCGACTCTTTCGCTTTGAATTGCGAGGTCGGGGCAAGGACTCCGCCTTCATTGATCTCGGCGACCAGTTCCTGGCACTGCAGGCGGGGCGCAGGCAGCCCGCGGATGACGGCCGTCACTTCGGCCTTGTCGTCGATGACAAGGAAGCGGTGCGCGCCGCGTTGCAGGAAGCGGGAATCGGGCCCCTGCCCGGCCCCTTCCTCGATTTCCTCGACCCGTGGGGGAACCGGATCGAGATCGTCGGCTACGAAAACATCCAGTTCACCAAAGCGCCCGACGTGCTCCGGGGCATGGGCCTGTCGTCCCTGAACAAGACCGAGAAGGCGAAGAAGGAACTCGCCGACAAGGGGATGTGACCCGGGCTTCGATCGCGGAACGACTGAAGGGAGGAGAAGCCGATGGATTTCGATCCCCAGGGCAGGCGACTGCCGATCAAGATCGACACGACCTCCAACGGAGAGTTCGTCCCCCTTCCGCTGACGAAGGAACAGAGCGTGGCCCGACGTCACGCTGAAACCTTCGTTGGCGAGGCTGCGAAGCGCCGGGGGCTGGGACGACGCCAGTTTCTCACTTCAACCGCTGGAGCCGCGGCGACGCTGCTCGCGCTGAACGAGGCGAACGCCGCGCTGGGCGCCCGCGGCGGCCTCTTCGACCTCAGCCGCGACGCGCCCTTCGACGATCAGCTCGCCCAGGCGGAGCTGGGGAAGAAGGAGTTCATCTTCGACATCCAGACCCACTGCGTCGATCCTTCCGGCGACTGGGCCACCGGCCGCGACGGCGAGCGCTGGAGCCGGAACCTGCTCGAGGTCTTCGGCCAGTCCGCCAACTGCAAGGAAGGCTATGACTGCTATTCCGCCCGGCAGCTCCTGAAGGAGGTCTATCTCGACAGCGATACCGACGCAGCGGTCGTTTCCGCCCTCTGGGGTGCCCACGGCAGCAATCCGACGCCCACCGACTATGCGGCGGAGGCGCGGGCGATCATCGAGGAGGCGCAGGGCCGCGATCGCTGCCTCATCCACGGTGGCGTCATGCCTAACGAGCCGGGCGGGCTGGAGCGGATGGAGGAGCAGGTGCGGGTTCATGGCGTTGCCGCCTGGAAGCTCTACCCGCAATGGGGACCGGACGGCACCGGGTATCACATGGACGATCCGGTAGGAATCGCTTTCATCGAGCGCGCTCGAGAGCTGGGCTTGACCATCGTCACCGCCCACCGGGGTCTCCCGCTGCCGGGCCTCGAGTACGAGTACTCGAAGCCCGGCGACATCGCGCGGGTCGCCGCCGCTTATCCCGACATCACTTTCATCTGCTATCACTCCGGCTTCGAATCGGGCGTCGTCGAGGGTGCCTACGACCCGCAGAACGACAAGGGAGTCGACCGCCTGATCCGCGCGCACGACGAGAACGGCTTCAGGCCGAACGAAGGCAATCTCTACGCCGAGCTCGGCAGCGTCTGGCGCCACTACATGTCAAAGCCGGATCAGGCCGCTCACCTCATGGGCAAGCTGCTGAAGCATTTCGGAGAGGAGCGAATCTGCTGGGGCACCGACAGCATCTGGTACGGCAGTCCGCAGGATCAGATCCAGGCGTTCCGCAGCTTCCAGATTTCCCCGGAATTCCAGGAGCGCTACGGCTATCCGGCGATCACGCCCGAGGCAAAAGCAAAGATCTTCGGGCTCAACGGCGCCCGCGTCTACGGACTCGACGTGGAGAAATTGCGAAAGGCGAGCACCGGCGACCATATCGGCCGCATCAAGCAGGCCTATGTCGAGCGACCCAACCCGAGCTTCGCCACGCACGGCCCGAAATCGCGCCGCGAGCTCTTCAGGCTGCTGGAACTGAGCGGAGGCCGACCCGGTTAGCGGCGAGGTCCAACTCTGCCCCGACGGCTATGCAGGGCAGACGGAAGCGGGGCAGCTGCCATCGCAGGAGACCAGCACATGAGATCCATCGCGATCATCACGGCTGTGAGCCTTTCGACGATTCCCGCAGTTGCACAGGATCCTGCGATCGAGAGCGAGGCCGGGCCGATCCGGGTGGTGACCGTAGCGGAGGGGCTCGAATGGCCCTGGGGCCTCACATTTCTCCCCGATGGCCGGATGCTGCTGACCGAACAGCCTGGCCGCCTGCGAATTGTGGATCGAGACGGTGAGATCTCCGAGCCTGTCGAGGGGGTACCTGCCGTTTTCTACGAAGATCAGGGCGGACTGCTCGATGTCGCGCTCGATCCAGAGTTCGCGAACACTCGCTTCGTCTACCTTTCCTTTTCGGAAGCCGGCGACGGTGGCGCCTCGACCGCCGTCGCCCGCGGGCGACTGACCGAGGACGGAAGGCGTCTCGAGGGGACCGAAACGATCTTTCGCCAGGAGCCGAAAGTCAGCGGCGGAAAGCATTTCGGTTCGCGGCTGGTCTTCGGTCCCGATGGCAAGCTGTTCGTCACCCTCGGCGAGCGCTTCAAGTTCGATCCGGCGCAGGACCTTTCCGGCCACCTCGGCAAGATCGTGCGCATCTACAGCGACGGCTCGGTTCCGCCCGACAACCCATTCGTCGGCAATCAGAACGCGCGCGAGGAGACCTGGTCGTACGGGCACCGCAACGTGGAGGCAGCCGCGATCCACCCCGAAACCGGGCAGCTGTGGGTTGCAGAGATGGGGCCGCGCGACGGCGATGAGCTGAACATCATCGAGCCGGGCGGCAACTACGGCTGGCCGTTGGTCAGCTGGGGGCGTCACTATGACGGCCGGGACATTCCGGACCCGCCGACCCGACCGGAATTCGTGCAGCCGGTCCACCAGTGGACCCCTGTGATCTCCCCTTCCGGCATGATCTTCTACACCGCCGACTCGTTGGCCGATTGGCGCGGCGATGTCCTTGTAGGCGGATTGAGCGCCAGAGGGCTGGTCCGCGTCGACCTGGATGGCGACAGCGTCGTCGGCGAGGAGCGCCTGGAGCTGGGTGCCCGCATCCGCGATGTCGCCGCGGGGCCGGACGGTGCGGTCTATGTACTTACCGACCGGGCCGACGGCGCGGTCTTGCGCCTTTCGCCGGCCGACTCCCGATAAACGTCTCCTCGGCTCCCGCTCCGGTCATTCGAGCAACGGCGCGACGGATCACCGAGGGCGACGCTCCAACTGCATCCCGCCAACCCTGATCTCGTCTGCCATGACGATCGGCCCGTTGATTCCCCGTATCACCCGACCTGCTACCGTCGTGTTACGACACCTGTCGGCCTGCTCGGCGCAAAGTTCCATCAAATAGCTCCGCCGCTCCGGCGAGACGGTCGCCAGCGAAACCTTGACTCGCCTCTCCTCGCCCGGGAGCCGTGAGGCTCCGGCCACAACAACACAGAGATCGGCGTAAAGGGGGCAGCGAAACCAGCCTCGGAGCACTACCGTATGCCCGATGTCGAGACCATAGGGTCTCAACAGATCGCGCTGATCCGACGAGCTCGGCAACGCGTTCGATCGGTAGCCAAACTTCGCAATGTCCCCGGTCTCGGCTGCCCTCCACGCCGCGATGCAGTCTGGCGCAAGCGTGACGATGCAGGCAGCCAGAAGATAACCGGGAACTGCGAGCCAGGGCTTCATCGTGGGGCCTCCTCCCGCGACGCCTCAGGTCCGGCCGACCATGATGGCCGCAACTATCCCTTTCATTCAGCCGAAACTTCGGACTAGCGGGGTCGGCCATTCGACTGGCGATTCGGAAAGCTGTTCTGGGAGCGTGCGGAACCCAGCAGCGACCACGCCCACACCTTTTGAGTGCAAAAGCGGATTCACTATGCTGCATTTGAGAAATATCGGATTAAACTGCAGGCCAAGATGTTAATGATGGTCGGCCACCACGGGGGCAGCCAACATGGGCTGGGACACGACCGCACAAATCGTGCTCGGGCTGGTAGTTCGGGGATTCAGTGCAAGGGAAATAGCCAAGAGGCTCCGACTGAGCGAGGAAGAAGTCCGAAGCGCGCTCCGACGCGCCCTGCGCGAACTCAGGAGCGAGGACGAGCAATGAGCGTGCCCTTCTTCTGTCGGCTATAGCTCTCGACCTTCAACATCAACTCCGCCAGGCAGGATCCCTTGCCAGACTGGCACCTTTGGCACTCGGACCTGAGCAACGCGTGAAAGTCCGAAGAAATCCGGGCGGAGAAGCCGCAATAGAGCTTCACATTCCTCATCTGGTCGCGCTCCGTCCACACGAAGCCCTCCCACCAATCAGATATGTGGCTCTCTCGCCTCCGTCGACAAGCACCCGAGACCGTCCCGCCGTCTCTTGCGATGAGCTCAGCTACGAAATCGTAACCACCGCTCTGACGGACTACTTCCTTTGATCCGGCAGCCGCGGCGTCATGATCACGTGAGGAGTCCGCGGCTGCTGACCCGGCGGTACGTAGTCCGGTACGCGCGTGTCGTCGGCGGGGAGCGAGCGGACATACCTATAGAGGGCGCGGAGATCGCTCTCGGTAAAGACGCGCAAGTTGAACCACGGCATCGGGGGACGCGTCTTCAGCGTCCGTGCGTGATCCACCCACGTATCTTCGTCCATCTCGCTGAAGTACCGGCGGAGGTTGGTCGGATAGGTCGTTCCCCATGGCCCTGTGCGCCCGAGGGCATCACCGACCAGCCACCGAGCCTCGGGCACCTCTCCGTCCC
The DNA here is from genome assembly GCA_029268305.1 of Alphaproteobacteria bacterium. Taxonomy (GTDB): domain Bacteria; phylum Pseudomonadota; class Alphaproteobacteria; order JAJUGE01; family JAJUGE01; genus JAJUGE01. The sequence goes on along the minus strand of JAJUGE010000011.1, from coordinate 33,526 downwards.
GAGCTACGTAGTCCGGCGTATGGCAATCGTTGCAACCGCCGATCAGCACGAGATATCTGCCACGCTCGATGCTCGGATCCGATGTCGATCGCACGCTGGCGCGGGTAAGGTCCATCCCCGCGGCGACAAATGCGACGATCCCGAAAGCCGCTAATGCTGCAGGCAGAATCCATTTTGTCATCGGCTTCACCCTCCTTGAGGACCGGCCATTTTCCCCTTCATGAGCGTGCCCGGCTTCTTCGCGAGTAACATGGGCAGGCTGTGTTGCGGGGCGATTACGGCACGCGAGAAGTGGGTTACAGATGAAACGGCGTGCGTCGATGTTGCCGGCCGCTCGGCTCGTCCGCTCACCAGACGGTGCCGACCGAGTCCTCCCGCTTCTCGTAGATCCAGATCGAGACCGGATTGCGGCGGCCACGCACGGTGGTCAGGCCGCACGCCACGAATGTATCCAGGAGGTCTCGGGCTCGATCGCCCTCACGTTGAATCGCCTCGATGAGGTCTCCGCTGACGATCAGCGGTGCATCATAGCGGCGCGTGAGCCTCTCAATCCGGCTGGCGACGTTGACGACGTCTCCGATCACCGTGGACTCGCGCCGGCGCTCGTCACCGATGTCGCCGGTGGCCACCGGTCCATAATGGACACCGATCCCGACCCTGACGGTCGCAGCACCGCGAGCGGCTCTCTTTCCGTTCCACCGCTCCACTTCCTGCAGGATTCCGTGGGCGCAGAGAAGCGCGTTCGTGGCGTCCATGTCGCTCGGCAGGGACGTCCCGAAGGTCGTCAGGATGGCATCGCCGATGTACCTGGCGACGTGACCTCGATAGCGGAAAACGACGTTGCACACGCGGCGGTGAAAGCTGCGCAGCAGCGCAAACACCCGCTCGGGCTCCATGCCCTCCACCAGCCGCGTAAAATCGACGATATCGACGAGCAGCACGGCTGCCTGCTGGACCCGCGGGGCAACGCATGGGTCTTGCCCATCGCGTTCTTCCTCGAAATCCGGGTGCACCTGAAATACGCCTCGCGACAGTTGGACCGAGGCCGCCGGTGCTCGAAGGCCCCGTCCGAAGATGTGACGTGAGGGGCCGGTGCGCGTCACATGATCTGCGTTCATGACATTCGCCAGAAGGTCCATACGTTCCGATCCGTGGCCAACATCGGGCGCGGTTGCTACCGGAGGATTTCAACCAGCGTACAATTGGCTACAGATGAAACGAACCCTGACTCAAGGTCCCGAATTCCGGGGCGCATCTGACTTGGGAAACGCGTGTGCCGGAAGATGCTTCGCCAGGCATTCAGCCAAGTCGGTGGATCGCAGCGGCTTCTTCAGCACCTCGCGAATACCGGCTGCTTGCAGACGGCCCGATTGAAGGGGCCGGTCGTAGCCACTCATCAGTACCACCGGCAGGTCGGGACGGGTGTCGCGCAACGCACCGGCGAGTTCGGTCCCGGTCATCTCGGGCATGACCTCGTCCGTCAACACCAGATCGAAACGCTGCGGGTCGGCACGGAATGCCGCGAGTGCGGTGGAAGCGTGGTCGAAGCCGACGCCCTCGTAGCCGAGGGCAGCCAGCATCTCCTCTCCGAGCAACATCAGCCGCTTGTCATCCTCGACGACAAGAATCGTCTCGCCGCGGCCGCGTCTGACCTGCGCCTCGGTGGGCCTCTCCGCCTCGACACCGGCAGCTTCTATTCGCGGAAAGTAAGCTTCGAACTTGGTGCCGTCCCGCGGCCTGCTTTCGACATGCAGCGCCCCGCCATGCTCCACGACGATCCCGTACACGGTGGACAGACCCAGCCCAGTTCCCTGGCCGACCGGTTTGGTCGTGAAGAACGGCTCGAAGATTCGCTCCATGGTCGACGGATCGATTCCGTGGCCGCTGTCCCGGACGGCAAGGCGCACGTAACCTCCCGACGTCAGCTCGCCGTGTGACAACGCCATCTCGCCCTCGACTTCCACCTCGTCGAGCTCGACCTCGATCTTGCCCGTCCCATCCATGGCGTGCGCCGCATTCGTGCTCAGGTTCATGACCACCTGCTGGAGCTCGGTCGCATCGCCCATGATTGCGGCGTCGGCCGCCCGGAGCCGTGCGTGCACCGTCAGGGTCGGCGGGAACGATGCGCGAACGAGACCTATCGCGTCCGCAACCACCGGCTCCGCCCGGATCGGCCGGTGTCGCCGCTCCCGCTGTCTGCCGAAGGCGAGCACCTGCTCGACCACATCCTGTGCCCGCTCTCCGGCTCGTATCATCTGGCGGATGTGCTCTCTCGCAGGCGAACGCCCATGCAGTGACGCCAGCGCCATTTCGCCGTAGCCGAGAATAGCGCCCAGGATGTTGTTGAACTCGTGCGCGATACCCCCGGCGAGAGTCCCGATCGCTTCGAGCCGCTGCGATCGGTTGAGCCGCGCCTGGAGTTCCTCCCTTTCGGCTTCGTTGGCCTCGCGAGCCATCGCATTCGCGAAGATGTCGGCGGCGGTCCGCAGCTGGGCGATGTCGTCTTCGTGCCACTCCAACTCGTGGCCGGAACCGAGGGTGAGATAGCCGAGGTGCTCTCCGGCGCACCACATCGGAATACGCAGCCACGAACGAACGTTGTGTGAGCGCAAGGTCGCCTTCACTGGCCCCTCGGCCAACGCGCGAACATTCGGCACATAGGTACACCCGTGGCATTCGTGTTCCCCGGGCCGCCATGTCAGAGCAAGCTCGAACAGACCCTCGGATTTGCCCGCCGGCAACTTCGCTGTCGGAGAGCGCCACTGATGACTGCGGGAGGCGTCGAACTTGCCGCTCCGACACGCGATGATCTGCGCGCTGTCGACGCCGGCATGCCTCGCCAGTTGCGCGAGCCCTTCACCGATACCTGCATGAATGCGGTCACGTGGGAGGTTGATGAACTGCGTCGAGACCGTGCCGATGAGATCTTCGAACGCCAGTCTCTGTCTCAGGATTTCGGCGTTGGAGCGGAGCCGGATAAACAGGTAGGTAACGTAGATGCCGAGGACCAGCGCGGCGACATAGAGCAGAGTCCGGAACATGCCCGATCGCGCGGTCGCCCGTCCGTGCGCGTCGAGATACGTATCCTGAAGGGAGCGAGCCACGTCGTTCGTGGGCGCAGCCTGCAGGCGAGCGACCAGCTCGTCGACCGAGGGAAAGGTCCGGATGATGAGTCGCCCGTGAACGATAATGGAGCGCAGGTCCTCTGTGAGGGCAACCGGCCGACGCCCGAGCTGCTCGAGCGCGGCTGCCGCCCGGCGCGCTTCCCCCGGTCCGGGATCGCTCATGAAGGTGAGCATCGTTGTCGTCACCGCACCAATGTCCTCGCGGGCGGCAGCCCGAAAACGGTCGCTGTCCGCGGCGAGCCGGCCGCTGAGGAAGGTGAAATAGTTCAACGAGTTCTGCAGCAGCGCGTTCTCGGATTTGAACCTCTCGAGCAGGGCCTCCTGCTCGTCGATCGCATTCGCGACTTCGTCGACCTTGCGGTCGATCAGAGGCCGCTCGTCGGCGTCAGCGACCTCGCCGGCGGCTCTCAGGTGGGCAGAGGCCTGCTTTAGTTTCTCGATCGATTGAACGAGCGGATCATAGCTGCGCAGCAGCCCCGTTCTCGCTCGCAGCACATCGCGTTCGAGCGCCGCGCTTTGGAGAACGATCGTCCGGAGAGCATCCAGCGTCAGCTCATGGAGCCTGACATCGGGAGCGGTGCCCTGAACCAGCAGATAGGTCGGCACGATGAGTATGGCCGCGATCATCGGCACGAAGTCGCGCAGCGCCTTCATCTCGCCTGCCCCTCCGCCAGGCGATCAAGGGGCCGGCCACGATACTCGCCGGTCAAAGTTCTGAGGAATTTGACGATCGCCCGGATTTCACGCTCGGTCAGCTCACGCCCGAGCTGGCTTCGTGCCATGATCCTGACAGCGTCGTTCAGAGATGCAGTTCTGCCATCGTGAAAGTACGGTGCCGTTACGGCAACGTTCCTAAGGCTCGGGACACGGAACACGCGTCGGTCGCTTTCGCGCCCCGTGATCGCGAAGCGGCCGAGATCGGCTCGCCTCGAGCCCCCCCCCCTCCGCAAACGGATCGGCAAAGATCCCGAACCTCTGAAACAGATTGCCGCCCACATTGGCGCCCTGGTGGCAGGCACTGCAGCCATACGACTTGAACAACTCGAAGCCGCGGGCCTCCTCCGCCGTGATCGCTGCGTGCTCGCCGCGAAGGTAGCGGTCGAACCGGGCGTTGGGCGTCGTCAACGAACGTTGAAAGGCAGCGAGGGCGTCGAGGACGCTGGCGCGGTCGGGAGGGCCACCATAGACTCGCGCGAAGCGGCGAGCGTAATCGGCATCGGCATTCAGTTTCGGGAGCAGCTCCTGCCAGCTCGTGTTCATCAGCGTGTGATCGAGGAGCACGGCCTCGTTCTGCTCCTCCAGCGTGCGGAAGTTGCCGCGCCAATTGAGCCGGAAGTTGAGAGAAACGTTGAAGACGGTCGGTGAATTGAACTCGAGAGCGGTCCCGCTGGGCGATAGAGATCGATCGAGGCCATCGTCGCCGCCCAGGGCGAGCTGATGACAGCTCGCGCAGGACACATCGTTCCCCCCGGACAGTCGGACGTCGTGAAACAGTCGCTCGCCAAGCGCCGTCTTGTCCGTGTCGGGACGCGGCTCGGCCTCGATGGGGGTTATCGGTTCTTCCGACAAGATGTCGGACCGATCCCCAATACCCGTTCGGATCGGCTCCGACGCCGACACGCAAAGGAGCACGAGCAGCAGAAAGAGCCGAACCGGGATCTTGCCAGCCTGGGCTGGGCCCATCAGGCTTACCTGATCACAGTCGGAACACAGATCACGGAGATCGCGTTCTGCTTCGACAAGTTGCCAGAAATTGGCGTCCGCATAAACCCGTTCGCAGGAAAGAGGCGGATGCGAGCTGGCCGCAACTTGCGAGGCAAACCGGAAGCAGCTTCCGTCGCTCAAGATCGTCGCAAGGCGAGACCGTGCCCGAAGAACCGGCAAGGCACATCCTGGTCGTCGACGACGACCCGACGATGCGCCATATGATTGCGGATTATCTGACGGACCAGAGATTTAGGGTCAGTGCCGTCGGAGATGGCGAGGCCATGGCCCGGATTCTGCGGGACAGGCCGGTCGACCTGATCGTCCTCGACATGAAGCTTGCAAACGAAGACGGCCTGGACCTCCTGCGCCGGCTCGGCAGCCCGCCGGAGGCGCCAGTCATCATCATCACCGGCCATCGGCGCGACGAAGCGGACCGTGTCGTCGGTCTCGAGCTCGGCGCCGACGACTATGTGACGAAACCCTTCAGCCTGCGGGAATTGCTGGCGCGGATTCGTGCCGTGCTGCGCCGGAGGGATGCGGCCGCGCGACGCCCGGCCGGCGGAGCACGGCGGGTTCGCTACCGCTTCGCCGGCTGGGAGCTCGATATGCGGACACGGCTGCTGAAATCGCCCGCCGAGGAGGTCCTCACCCTGACGGCGGGAGAGTTCAACCTGCTGGTCGCCTTCCTGCGCTCCCCGCAGCAAGTGCTGAGCCGCGAACAGCTGCTCGCGGGCAGCCGGGTTCACGGCGAGGAGGTGTTCGACCGGAGCATCGACGTGCAAATCCTGCGCCTTCGACGCAAGCTCGAGGCCAACCCGAGCGAGCCGAAGTTGATCGTGACGGAACGTGGCGCCGGCTACATGTTCTCCGCCGCCGTGGAGGTCGGTTGAGCATGTCGAGCCACCTCGCCAGCGCTCTGCCCGCAGAGCGAGGGGTTCGGCCGGTCGTGGCAACGATCGCCGTCGTTTATCACGAAGGCAGGATACTTCTGGTCCGGCGCGCCAATCCGCCGGATGCGGGTTTCTGGGGTTTCCCCGGCGGAAAGATCGAGCTCGGTGAGCGGATTGAAGACGCCGCCGTTCGCGAGCTGCTCGAAGAAACAGGAGTTCGCGGCCGACCGGTGCGTGTCTTCACCGCTGTGGATGCTTTCGACCATGACGCGAGCGGACGGCTTCGCCGGCATTTCGTCCTTGTCGCGGTGCTTTGCGAGTGGAATTCCGGCACGCCGGTCGCTGGCGACGACGCGCTCGAAGCTCGATGGTTCCGCCTCGATGACCTGGATGACGCCGGCCTGTCGCTCAGCCTCGATGTGGCAGAGGTCGCGCGACAGGCAGCCTTCATCGCTCGAAGGGCTGCGTGCTGACCGCCGGCAGCAAAAGCTCGACGACGGTCCCCTTGCCTTCTACGCTCTCTATACGAGCGTCACCGCCGTATTGGCACACGAATCTTCGCACCTGAAACAGGCCCAGACCAGTCCCCTCGGACCCCTTGGTGGTGACGAACGGCTCGAAGATGCGGGGCAACATGTCCTCCGGGATGCCGTGTCCGGTGTCTTCGATCCTGATGCAGACGTAGTCCCCGGGGCGAAGATCGGAAGCTTCACCTTCTTGAAGTGACACATTGCGCGTGGAGATCCGTAACCGCCCGCGATCCGCTATCGCATGGCAGGAATTGATCGCGAGGTTGATCAGCGACGAGTCGAACGCGGCCGGGCTGACTTCGATGTCCCAGATAGCCGGCCAGAGATCGAATTCGATCGAGATCCCCGCGTGTGTCGTCTGGTGCAGGAGAGGAATTAGACGCTCGATCCGGCTGTTGGGATTGAATACCTGCTGCTCGGATTCATGGTCCTTGGCGAAGTGTAGTAAATCGGACGTGAGATGGCTTCCCCGTTCGAACGTCTCTTCAAGTGCCGTGAGAACCTCTTCACTCAAGCCTCTGTTTCTGAGAATGCGCACACCCGCCATGGCGGTCGCCAGTAGATTCCGGAAGTCATGAGCGAGGCTGCTGGTCATGTAGCCGACGGCCTCGAGCTTCCCCTGCATCAGGGATTTCTGAAGGGCGATGCTCTGCTCCAGCCGTCGCTTGGCAGCTGTGAGATAAAGGAGCATCCCCATGACGATGATGCACACGGAGATCAAGGCTACCAGGCCGGCTTGTCGACGCCATCCCGCGAGGGCGGTTCTTTCGTCGACCGCTACAGCAACGATCAAAGGAAAATCGTCCAACCGGGCATAACCGATAATCGAAGATCGTCCGGAGATAGCATTCTGGACGCGATAGATGCCGCTCGAGGCAGCCGGAAGCTCGGCTGTAAAGAGACGCAGAGCCTTCAACTGCTTTCCGTAAAGCTCCGGTTGCGCGGGAGCGCGGGCGATCAGCGTGCTGTCGGCATGGAAGAGAGCGATCGAGTCGTGTTCGCCGAGCTCGAGCTGAGCGTAGAGGCTCTCGAAGAAGAGCGGTTCGACTGCCGCGACGACGATGCCCGGTCCGTTGACCGCATCGTTAAGCGGCCTCACGACCGGGACGAACCAACGCCCGACGGAGCGACTGAGAAGCGGACTGCCGATAAAGCTGGAATCCGGCGACGATTCGATCGACGACTCGAAATACGGCCGATCGGCGAGACTGACACGCGGCGTGATCGGATAATCAGTATCATGAATAATGAAGCCGTCCGAGGCTATGACAAAGAGTGCGCGGACGTAATCGAGGCTGTCGTTGACCATCCTGAGGAAGGATCGAAATTGACTGTCGTTCTCCGGGACCTCTTCCTGTTCCAGTCGTCTGCGAATAACCTGAAGTGCCAGATCTGTGGATTTGAAGGCGGACAGCGTCTGCTCATGTAGCAGGGAGGACAGGTTCCCCGCTGTCGATCGGGCATCCTCAAGGGCGCTTTTCCGGGCCTGATATACCAGCACCCCGGCGATGATCAGTATGGTGCTGATTAAGGCGGCGACGGCGAGCGTCCATCTCGATGGCGTTCCAACGAGGTTCCTCCTCGCGCGTTGAACGGAACGAGCGCTTGCCTCCCGCCTTACGACCACACGCCCGCGCCCCCCTCGTCGTCAACCCTGGATCAGGACTCATAGCCTCCGGAGATTGTTGCCAAAGATTCATGATCAGACAATCGGCGAAGCGCGCTGGCGCATAAGCGGCAACGGGCTACCGGCGCACACTCGAAGCACTCCTGCGACCGCCGTCAGCGATCCATCGAAAAGATCAATACGCTGTACGCGCCGATGCTGACGGCCCCTGAGGCCGCCAGGCCGTCCATCTGCTCGTCCGCCGCCTCGACGTCGTGGCTCGCAAAATCGCCGAAACCGTCGCTGTAGCCCTTCCAGTCGGTGTTGAGGCGAAGCTTCCAGAGGCCCTGCTCAGGGAGGCCGACGCGATAGCCCTCGCGCGGTTCGTGGGCGAAATTGGCGATCACCATGACATCGTCCCCGGCCCCGCCATCCTGCCACCGGCGGAAGGCGATCAGCTTCTGTTCGTCGTCAATACGAGTCACCACGATGTTCCTGCCGGTGAGACCGGCGGTGACGCCCTGTGCGTCGAGACGCAGGCGGATCAAATCGCGGTAGAGGCGAACGATGCCGCGATATTCCTCGGAAAGGTCCCAATCGAGCGGCACGGTGTCCTGGAACCATTCACCCTGCAGGAACTCCTGTCCCTGGAACAGCATCGGAATGCCGGGCGCCGTGAGCATCAGCGCGGCGCCGAGTGTCGAACGCTTCTGCGCCGCCCAATGCGTCGGATCGTCAGGCACGATCTCGTGAACCACTCGCGCCTTGCCGTTGGCGACCTCATCGTGACTCTCGGTGTAGACGACACGCCGGAACGGGTCGTCGTTGTAGCTGTGCAGGAGAGCGCGCGCCACGACTTGCATGTCCCGTTGTCCATCGTCCGGCTCTATCAACACCTCACGGATCGGGTGCACGAATTCAGCATCCCACTGCGCGCCGAAACCGGCACCGCCATCCTCGGCGCGCTCGGTGATCGCCTCCTTGCTGCGCAGATCCTCGGCGATGGTGATGCGACCGGGAAATCGATCCGCAATCTCCTCGTTGATCCAGCGCATCAGGCTCCAGCCATCCTCGAGCGCATCACCCTCGTCGCCCTCGTCACCTTTGACCGTCCGCATGTAGAGGGTCATGTCGAAGCGCAATCCATCGATCCCGTACTCGTCGAGCCAATAGAGCGCGTTGTCGCGTATGAATTGGCGCACCTCGGGGTCGACCGTAGTCAGGACGCGTGTCGCCCCAGGGCGTGTCGGATCGCCAGTCGTTGTAGAAGTAGATCCCGCCCTTGCCCTCTTCGCCCCAGCCGTCGAACCGCCAGAGGTCGAGGTCGGAAGGTCCGAAGTGGTTGTAGACGACGTCCAGGATTACGGCGATCCCCGCCTCATGGGCGGCGCGCACGAACTTGCGGAAGCCCTCCGGTCCGCCGTAGCTCGATTCGATCGCGAAGATGTGAGCGGGGTTGTAACCCCATGACAGGTCTCCGGCGAACTCCATCGCCGGCATTAGCTGCACGGCGTTGACGCCCAGCCTGCGCAGATGGTCGAGGCGTTCGATCGCATCTTCGAACGTTCCGACCTCACCTTCATCCGAGCGATGGAAGGTGCCGATGTGCATCTCGTAGATGACCAGACGGTTCCACCGCGCGAGCTGGAATTCATGCGCCTCGTGCACCGGCGCCTCGATGATGCCGTGTCCGACGGAATTCGTCACGGCCCGGGCATAGGGGTCGATCCGGTGGTGCGTTTCGCCCTCGCGCGTCAGCGCGAACTTGTAGCCCTGGCCGGGTTTCGCTTCGGCTACGTCGCCATACCAGTAGCCGCCCTCCTCGTGCTCCAGGGGACTCGCCTCGTCCGTCCAGTCGTTGAAATCGCCGACCACATGAACCGCGTCGGCATTCGGCGCCCAGACCCGAAAAGCCACGCCGCCATCGTGGACCAGGGCGCCCATGCCCGGCTGCTTGTCGTATGACACCCTACCCTCCAGGAGAATGCGGCGTTACAGGCCGCGCGGGCTGAAAACGCCGTCTGCGCCCCGCGGTTGCTTCTCCGGAAAAATATTGCCGATCCTGGCCGTTGACGGTTGGTCGCGGGTTCGGCAACCAAGAAGGGTTCGGAGCCCAGGATTGGACAGGCGGTTCGGTCGTCCCGCCTTCGTGAGCACCGCCTGCACCGTCGCTGGATCCAGCCGCCGACCGGCAGCAATCAAGACCCGTGCACGACGTCCTGCCATTCGGGATGCCGATCGATCTGCGCTTTGGCGAACGGGCACAAGGGAATGATGGCAACCCCATCGCGACGGGCGTCATCGACTGCCTGGCGCACCAGGCGTTCCCCGATCTTGCGGCCGCGGAGAACCGAGGGGACTTCCGTGTGGTCGATGATTATCAGTCCCTCGCCCGCCCGGCTGTAGGTCATCTCCGCTTCGATACCGTCGACGACCAGCCGGTAGCGTCCCTTCGAGACGCCGTCCTCCCGCTGTACTGCTCCATCGGCCGGGGAAGTCGCCGGGCTCTGCCGCTCGGGATCTGGCGGCCGCACCTGAAGCGGCTTTCCCGGTATGCACTCCAGGAGCTCGCGGTCCCAGCCGCCGAGATCGGCCGCGGCCTCGTAGGTCGAGACAAGGAATGCGAGAAGCGCCTCCTCGGGATCTTCTGCGGATCGCACGGCATCATACGGCAGGATGAATTCCGACAGACCCTCGTGCCAGAAGGCGGCGTCGGGCCGTACCGGTGCGTTGCGAAAGCCATTGGGCGCCGGATACGCGTAAGCGTAGAAAGCGGGGTAATCGAGACCCCCGCCGCCCGGCCAGAAGCCGGCCGAGGAAACCTCGCGGTCATACGCTTCCTGCGCGACGTCGTTCGGCAGCGTGGGTATGCCGCCCGCATGAAGAGGCGCACGCCGCCCCGAAAATCGGGTGACTGCGAGATCGAAGCTCCCCCAGAACAGGTGAACGGGGCTGGATTTACCCACGAAGGACGTTCGGAAGCGTTTGAACACGCTGTCGAGCGTGATCAGGGTGCGATGAAAGCGTCGTACGGCGTCACCGTCGTAAGGACGGTCGCGATGGTCTTCCGAGAACGGCACCGGGTCGGCGACTTCGTTCGGCCGCCCGTTGAAGATTGGCGCGCCGCCGAGCTCCGAGACCAGCCGGATGAAATCCGCATGAAACGCGGCAACCGTGGTCGCCGTGAGTGGAAACGATGCCTCACCGCCGTCGCCGCACCTGCCGACGACCTTGTGATCTCGAAGGTCGAACAGGATCTCGATGCCGGAGCCGTCGGGGATCAGCGACGAGGTCAGCCCGACTGGTGTCACATAGAAGGTCGCGGCCCACGAATGGTTGATCCACGGCGTATGGGCCAACCTGTACTTACCGGCTATCTGCAGATAGAGATGCAGGGCCGAACAGGTCTCGCGCCAGCTCAGATAATCGAGCTGCGGCCAATCGGCGTCCCTCATTGCATTTCCTCCCGTGCGGTCCGGCCGGCACGTAAGCGGGCTGCGACCATCGTCCTGCGCCCGGATGTAAGGCGGACGTCATCCCGGAAGCGGGATGAATTCGTCGCGGTCGCCGAGCAGCAGATCGCAGCGTCCCCTGCCCCAGCTTTGCCATCTGCCGTTTCGGCGGCGGCGGCGCCCGCCGCACCTCGACCCGCCGAGATTGTGGGACCGTGGGATAACGAGGGTTCGCCTGATACCCACTTCGTCGGGGCAGCCTGGTTCGAACGCCGGATTCCAGCTCATGCGCGCCATCCTCCCCTGGACTTTCGCGCGGCGGGCTCACCCCGGGATCGGAATCCGCAGCATCCGAGTTCGATACTACTCGCCGACGGCGGCCCAAGCCAGCGCGCATGGCCTCGGCCAACCGGCTTTCCGGTCAGGCGGGCCTCGCTGCGGCCGTCGGGCAACCGCCCGCAGAACCGCAGGGTCTATTCTGTACCTCCGGCGGACGATAGGAGCCTTCAGGCCGTCAACGCCTGCCGTGCAGCCTCGCTTCGGGACTTGCAGGCAGCAATCCGTTCGACATGCTGCTGCCCCCAGGCGCAAAGAGGCGCCAGAGCCTCACAAAGCGAATGCCCGAAAGGCGTCATCGCGTAGTCCACGCGCGGCGGCACGACCTTGTAGTCGTTCCGTACGACGATGTCGTCCGCCTCCAACTCCTTCAGGCTCTGGATGAGCATCTTCTCGCTGATCCCCGGGATCTGGCGACGCAACTCGCCGAACCGCAAGGCTCCCGATCCCAGTGCCCAGAGGATCAGCACCTTCCACTTTCCGCCGATGACGTCGAGCGCTGCTTCGAGCCCGCAGCTGTACTCCTTGCACGCTCCGGCCTCGGTCATACCCACCTCCTTTTTTTGCACTTACAAAAAGGTATGTACTTGATGATTGGAAAGCAAGGCCAAAAATCCAGCGCGTTGTGAGCTCCCGGCGAAGGTCGGAGCCATGGAGGATAATATGTCCCTGCTTTCCAAGCGCTTCGCCCGGTACACGCTGGTGATCGGCGGGATCGTAGCCGCCGCCGGGAGCGGCGTCTATGTCACGCAGCCCTGGATTTCGAGTGGAGAGGCCGCCGCGTCGGCCGCCCCCGCTGCTCCCGCCGAGGTTGGCGTGGAGACCGTGCACTCACGGACCATTCGCGCCTGGTCCGAGTTCTCCGGTCGGCTGCACCCCGTGCAGTCGGTGGACGTTCGCCCCGAAGTCGGCGGCCGCATCACCGACGTACGGATAGAGGATGGCCAGGCGGTCGAAGCCGGCGAGGTTCTCTTCGTCATCGACCCGACGCCCTACGAGGCGGCGGTCGCGCGCGCGGAGGCGGCCCTGAATTCCGCGAAGGCGGATCTCGCGTTCGCCACCACCGACTTCGAACGTGCCGCAACGCTCCTGCAGAGGCGGATCGTCGCCAGGCGCTTCTACGACGAGCGGCAGAATGCCCTGCAGGTCGCGAAGGCGGCACGGCGAACGGCGGAGGCCGAGCTGCGCCAGGCGCGCATCGATCTCGACCACGCCTATGTCAAGGCCCCGATCTCCGGCCGGGTCGGTCGTGTCGAGATCACGCTCGGCAATCTCGTGCAGCCGGGGCCCGGCGCCCCGCTCCTGACCACGATCGTCTCCAACGCCGAGGTGTACGCCGACTTCGAGGTCGACGAGCAGACCTACCTCCGCAGCATTCGCAGCCACGCCGCCGGCAACGCGGCCGAACGCATGATCCCGGTGGAGCTGTCGCTCCGGGACCGCCAGGCGACGTATCGCGGTCACATTCACGCGTTCGACAATCGGATCGATGTCGGCAGCGGCACGATCCGCGCCCGTGCCAAGTTCGAGAATGCCGATGGTCGGCTGCTGCCGGGCATGTTCGTCACCGTCCGGCTCGCCGATGCTGTCCCCCAGCAAGCCCTGATCGTTCCTGAGCGCGCCATCGGCACCGACCAGGGCAAGAAGTTCGTCTATGTCGTCGATGCGTCCGACCAGGTCGCCTATCGGGAGGTGCGGCTGGGCCGGCAGGTGCCGGACGCCGGACGCATCGTCCTGTCCGGGGTCGAACCCGGAGACCGCGTCGTCGTCGACGGCCTGCAGCATGTTCGTCCGGGGACGCAGGTCGCGACAACCGAGATCGCGCCGCGGGACGACAATCCACAGCTGGCCGCCTCGTCGCCTCCTGCCCAGAGTTCGGCATCGCCCGAGTAGCGGCACCACCAGCGGACCCGATCCATGAACTTCTCGCGATTCTTCATCGATCGCCCGATCTTTGCCGGGGTGATCTCGGTGGCCATCGTCCTCGTCGGGCTGCTCTCGCTGTTCCAGCTGCCGATCTCCGAGTATCCGGAGGTCGTGCCGCCGACGGTGGTCGTCCGGGCGCAGTTTCCCGGCGCGAACCCGAAGGTGATCTCGGAAACGGTTGCTTCCCCGCTGGAAGAGCAGCTCGCCGGCACCGAGAACATGCTCTACCTGTCGTCGCTGGCGTCGACCGACGGCCGTCTGACGCTGACGGTCACGTTCGCGCTCGGCACGGATCCGGACCTGGCGCAGCAGCTCGTCCAGAACCGGGTCAATCAGGCCCTGCCCCGGCTGCCCGACGTCACCCGCAATCTCGGCGTCGTGACAGAGAAGAGCTCGCCCGACCTGACGATGGTGGTGCACCTCACCTCGCCGTCGGGCCGGTACGACATGCTGTACCTGCGCAACTACGCCGTTCTCAACGTCAGGGACCAGCTGGCGAAGATTCCCGGCGTCGGCAGCGTGCAGCTGTTCGGCTCCGGGGACTACGCCATGCGGCTCTGGCTCGATCCGCGAAGAATGGCCGAACGCGGCATCAGTCCCCAGGACGTGGTCGCCGCCGTGCGAAGCCAGAACCAGCAGGTCTCGGCCGGGGTGATCGGCGGCCCGCCCTACGACGAAGGTGTGGAGCTCCAGCTGCCGATAAACGTGCAGGGCCGGCTGGAGGATGCCGACCAGTTCGAGGAGATGATCGTCAAGCGGGAGGCCAGCGGCGCGATCACCCGCCTCAGGGACGTGGCGCGGGTCGAGTTGGATGCCGCCACCTACGGTCTGCGCGCGCTGCTCGACAACCGGCAGGCGGTCGCCATCCCGATCTTCCAGGCGCCCGGATCGAACGCCATCCAGATCTCCGACAACGTCCGCGCGACCATGGCCGAGCTGTCGGAGAGCTTCCCGGAAGGCGTCGAATATTCGGTCGTCTACGATCCGACGATCTTCGTGCGCGGCTCGATCGAGGCGGTGATCCACACGCTGTTCGAGGCGCTGTTCCTGGTGGTGCTGGTGGTGATCGTCTTCCTCCAGACCTGGCGGGCGTCGATCATTCCGCTGCTGGCGGTGCCGGTCTCGATTGTCGGCACGTTCGCGGTCATGCTCGCGTTCGGCTTTTCGATCAACGCGCTGTCGTTGTTCGGCCTGGTGCTGGCGGTCGGTATCGTCGTCGACGATGCCATCGTCGTGGTCGAGAACGTCGAGCGGAACATCGAGAACGGCCTTCGCCCGCGGGATGCGGCGATCAAGGCGATGAGCGAGGTGACCGGGCCGATCATCGCCATCACGCTCGTTCTCTGCGCCGTCTTCGTGCCGATCGCCTTCGTGACCGGTCTGACCGGACAGTTCTACCGGCAGTTCGCGCTCACGATCGCGATCTCGACCGTGATCTCCGCCTTCAATTCGCTGACGCTGAGCCCCGCCCTCGCCGCCCTCCTTCTGAAGCCGCACGGCGCGCCGAAGGACCGGTTCACCCGCGCCATCGAGCGGGTCTTCGGCGGCTTCTTCCGCTGGTTCAACCGCGTGTTCCGCGGCGGCTCGGCCGCCTATGCGACCGGGGTGGGAACCACCATCAGAGGCAAAGGGGCGGCGTTCTTCGTCTATGCGCTGCTCCTGGGGGCGGCATATCTCGGCTTCCAGCAGGTGCCGCCCGGGTTCGTTCCGGCTCAGGACAAGCAGTACCTGGTCAGCTTCGCCCAGCTTCCCTACGGCGCGACGCTGGAGCGGACCGAGGACGTGATCCGGCAGATGTCGGATATCGCGCTCGAAGAGCCGGGGGTCGAGAGCGCGGTCGCGTTTCCGGGCCTGTCGATCAACGGCTTCATCAACAGTGCCAGCGCCGGCATCGTCTTCGTCACGCTCGAGCCCTTCGAGGAACGCACCTCGCCCGAACTCTCCGGCTTCGCGATCGCGCAGAGGCTGCAGGCCAGGTACGCGGGCCTCAAGGACGCCTTCGTCGCGATCTTCCCGCCGCCGCCGGTGCAGGGGCTCGGAACCATCGGCGGCTTCAAGCTCCAGGTGGAGGACCGCCGCGACCGCGGCTACGAAGCGCTCGACCAGGTGATGCAGGAAGTCGTGAGCAAAGCCCGCCAGGCGCCCGAGCTGACGGGAGTGTTCACCAGCTACTCGATCGACGCGCCGCAACTGTTCGTCGATCTCGATCGCACGAAGGCGCGCCAGCTCGGCGTGGAGGTCGCGGACGTGTTCTCGGCGCTCCAGATCTATCTCGGCTCCTTGTACGTGAACGACTTCAACAAGTTCGGGCGCACCTACCAGATCATCGCCCAGGCCGACCGGGAGTTCCGCGCGCATCCCGAGGACATCCTCAGGCTCGAGACCCGCAACTTCGCCGGCGAGATGGTCCCCCTCGGCGCGGTGGTCGAGGTCAGCGACACGACCGGGCCGGAAAGCGCCTCCCGCTACAACGGCTTCCGCTCCGCCGATCTCAACGGCGGTCCCGCCCCCGGCTATTCGAGCGGCCAGGCCCAGGCGGCGATCACCCGCATCCTGGAAGAGACGTTGCCGCCGGGAATGTCCTTCGAGTGGACCGAGCTGACCTATCAGGAGGAGATCGCCGGCAACACCGCGATCATCGTCTTCCCGATCTGCGTGCTGCTGGTCTTCCTCGTTCTCGCGGCACAGTACGAGAGCCTGGTGCTGCCGCTCTCGATCATCCTGATCGTGCCGATGTGCCTGCTCTCCGCCATCACCGGCGTGTGGCTCAGCGGCGGCGACAACAACATCTTCACGCAGATCGGCCTGTTCGTGCTCATCGGCCTCGCCTGCAAGAACGCGATCCTGATCGTCGAATTCGCGCGGGAGATCGAGGCTCGCGGCGCGAGCACGGTCGACGCCGCCATCGAAGCCGCCCGGCTTCGCCTGCGCCCGATCCTGATGACCTCGTTCGCCTTCATCATGGGCGTCGTGCCTCTGGTCCTGGCCTCCGGAGCCGGCGCCGAAATGCGCCACGCCATGGGCGTCGCCGTGTTCTCCGGCATGCTGGGCGTCACCGCCTTCGGTCTCTTCCTCACGCCCGTGTTCTATGTGGCGCTCCGCGGCCTGGAAAAGCGTCTGCGCCCCACACCCCTGCGCACCGCCGCAGAGTGACGGCGTCCGGGATGATCGCATGACGGCGAGTGGCGAACGGCCACTCGTCGACCAGCGCCCGCCTAGCGGCTCGCCGAAGCTGCCCTTATGATCGGCACGGCCGCTCTACGCCGAATGTCGCGCCCGCCGCCCGTGCCTTCACAACGATCGAGAGCCTTCGATGACCGGACAAAAGCTGCTTGTCGCCAATCGTGGTGAAATCGCCATCCGGATCTTTCGCTCGGCCGCCGATCTCGGACTCTCGACCGTCGCCGTATATCCCGCCGACGATGCCACCAGCCTGCATGTGCGGAAGGCGGACGCAGCGATCGCGTTGCCCGGGCGCGGGGTGACTGCCTATCTCGACGGCAGGACGATCCTCGCCGCAGCACGCGAGGCCGGCGCTACGGCGATCCATCCGGGCTACGGCTTCCTTTCCGAGAACGCGGACTTCGCGCGGCTCTGCGCGGAAGAAGGATTCACGTTCGTCGGCCCCTCGGCCGAAACGCTCGACCTGTTCGGCAACAAGTACCGGGCTCGCGAGCTGGCCGCCCAGGCTGGCGTTCCTGTCCTTCCGGGAACGTCGGCGCCGACGACCGCCGAGGAAGCAGCGGCCTTTCTGGCAGAGCTCGGTCCGGACGCAGCCGTCATGGTCAAGGCGGTGGCCGGCGGCGGCGGCCGTGGCATGCGGCGGGCCCGCACGGAAAGCGAGCTGAACGACGCTTTCGAGCGGTGCCGGTCGGAGGCGACCTCAGCCTTCGGGTCTGGCGACCTCTACGTAGAGCAGTTCATCCCACGCGCCCGCCACATCGAAGTTCAAATTATCGGCGACGGGTCCGACGTCGCACATCTCTGGGAGCGCGACTGTTCGCTGCAGCGGCAGCGACAGAAGCTGGTGGAATTCGCGCCGGCCCCGCATCTGGACCCCGCCATCCGTGACCGTCTGCTGAACGCGGCGCTGGCGATCGCGCGCGCCGCCAATTACAGCAGTCTCGGCACGATCGAGTTTCTGGTCGATCGTGATACGGGCGGATTCTACTTCATCGAAGCGAACCCGCGACTGCAGGTCGAGCATACGGTCACTGAGGAGGTTACCGGGCTGGACCTGGTCGAACTGCAATTGCGGCTGGCACAGGGCGCGCGCCTGAAGGACCTCGGGCTCTCGGCGAGCGCGGGGCCGAAGCCGCGCGGCATGGCGATGCAGCTCCGCATCAATACGGAAACCATGCAGCCGGACGGGACGGCGAGGCCGGGCGGCGGCGTGCTGAAGGCCTTCGAGCCGCCGTCCGGCGCGGGCGTCCGCGTCGACGGTTACGGCTATGCCGGTTACATGACGAACCCGTCGTATGATTCCCTGCTCGCGAAAGTGATCGTCCACGCACGATCCGGCCGGGTAGACGATGTGATTGCCAAAGGCTACCGAACCCTCTGCGAGTTCCATGTCGCAGGAGTGCCGACGAACATCGCATTCCTGCAAGCGCTGCTGCAGGAGGAGGCGCCTCGGACCGGCGATCTCGACACCCACTATGTCGAAGCGAACGCCGCCAGACTGACCTCCGTCGACGCCGATGCCCACCCCCGCCTCTATGTCGGGGCCGATCCTGAACAGGGGAGCCGCGGCGCCCGGGCGGGCGCCAGGGTCGACGGGACTGACCCCCTCTCCGTGCTTGCCTACGGCCAGTCCCAGAGTGCGGCACGGCGGCAGGGCTCCGGCGGCGCGGCCGAACCCCCCGCCGGACTGATCGCAATCAAGACACCGCTGCAGGGCACGGTGATCACGCTCGCCGTCCGGGTCGGAGACGCTGTGCCCCGAGGCGCCGAGGTGGCCATCATGGAGGCCATGAAGATGGAGCACGCCGTCGTCGCGGAGGCGGCGGGCGTGGTGCGCGCGATCCACGTCGAACCCGGCGATGCGCTGTGGGAAGGCGAGCTGATGATGACGCTGGAGCCCTCCGAAGTCTCCACCGAGCTGCAAGACGCCGCCACCGCGGTCGACCTGGACGCCATCCGTCCCGACCTCGACGAAGTGCTGAGCCGGCGCGCCCTGACGCGCGACGAGAACCGGCCCCAGGCGGTCGAGCGCCGGCGCAAGACCGGCCACCGCACCGCCCGCGAGAACGTCGCGGACCTTGTGGACCCCGGAACGTTCATCGAATACGGGCCGCTCGTCCTGGCGGCTCAGCGGCGGCGGCGCGATTTCGCAGACCTGCTCGCCCGCAGCCCGGCAGACGGCCTCGTCGCCGGGATCGGCCGAGTGAACGGCAGTCTCTTCGATCCCACCGCCGCCAGCGTCGCCGTCATGGCCTACGACTACACCGTCTTCGCTGGCACCCAGGGGGTCCACAATCACTGGAAGACGGACAAGATCATCGACATCGCCGAGGATGGCCGCATGCCGTTCGTCCTGTTCGCGGAAGGCGGCGGCGGGCGCCCGGGCGACGACGACTATGGCGGCTTCATCGGCTTCGACACCTTTCATCATTTCGGCCAGCTTTCCGGCCATGTGCCGATCGTCGGCATCGTCGCCGGCCGGTGCTTCGCGGGTAACGCGTCTTTGCTCGGGTGCTGCGACGTCATCATCGCGACGGCGGACTCCAACATCGGCATGGGTGGCCCGGCGATGATCGAAGGCGGCGGCCTCGGCGTTTTCGCGCCGGAGGATATCGGCCCGATCGACGTGCAGACGCGGAGCGGCGTCGTAGACATCGCCGTTCGGGACGAGGCCGAGGCCGTCGCGATCGCCAAGAAGTACCTCGCCTACTTCCAGGGGCCGTTGAAGGAATGGTCGGCGCCGGACCAGCGGCGCATGCGTCATATCGTGCCCGAGAACCGGCTCCGCGTTTACGAAGTCCGCGACGTCATCCACACCCTGGCCGACGAAGGCTCGGTACTGGAGCTGCGCAAGGACTTCGGCCGGACGATGGTGACGGCGCTGATCCGCATCGAGGGCCGACCTGTCGGCGTGATCGCGAACGATCCGAAGCACGTGGGTGGGGCGGTCGATTCCGACGGCTCCGACAAGGGCGCGCGGTTCATGCAGCTGTGCGATGCCTTCGACATACCGATCGTCCATCTCTGCGACACGCCGGGAATCATGGTGGGGCCGGAGGCGGAGAAGACCGGGCTCGTTCGCCACGCCGCCCGGATGTTCCTGACGAGCTCCAACCTGACCGTTCCGTACTTCACGATCGTGCTGCGCAAGGCCTATGGCCTGGGGCAGAGCGCCATGGCCGGGGGCAACTTCCGCGCGCCCTACTTCTACATCGCCTGGCCGACCGGAGAGTTCGCGCCGATGGGCATAGAAGGCCAGGTCAAGCTCGGCTATCGCGCCGAACTGGCGGCCATTGAGGACCCGGAAAAGCGCCGCGCCTTCTATGAAGAGATGGTGGCGCAGGCTTATGAGGCCGGAAAGGCGCTGAATCGCTCGGTCAATTTCACGCTCGACGATGTGATCGATCCCGCCGAGACCCGCACCTGGGTGGCCAACCTCCTGACCGCCATCCGGCCACCGCCGCCCCGCACGGCCAAGAAGCGACCGATGATCGACGCCTGGTGAGGTCGGCGAATCCCGGCGCTATGTCTATTCCGGGATGATCCCGCCATCGACGTTGTAGGACTGGCCGGTGATGTTGCGCGCACCGGGGGAGGCAAGAAAAACCGCCATAGCGGCGATGTCGGATGGTTCGCAGACACGCTTCAGCGGAATGGCCTCGGCGCGCCGCGCCTCCATCGCCTCCAAGCTCAGCCCCTCCTGTTGCGCGCGCACCCGCAGATTGGAATCGGAGAGCTCCGTCCGGGTGACGCCGGGGCAGATCGCGTTCACGTTGATGTCGTGCCGGGCCAGCTGCTGAGCGGCGGTTCGGGTGAGGCTGATGACCGCTCCCTTGCTCGCCGCATAAGCGGCGTTCGACGTACCGGCATATCCCTTCCCGGCGATCGAGGCGATGTTGATGATGCGACCGCTCCGACGCGGGATCATGACGCGCGCCGCGGTCTGCAGACAGAAGAACACGCCCTTGGCGTTCACGCGGTGAATGCGATCCCAGTCCTCTTCCGTGAGGTCCATGATGTCGGCGCGTCGCGTGACCCCGGCGTTGTTGACCAGCACATCGAGCCGCCCGAACTCTTCCATCGTGCGGTCGATCATGCGGCGGATCGCGGCGACATCGCCGACGTCCACTTCCATCGCCAGCGAGCGGCGCCCCGTCTCGGTCACGGCTGCGGCCGTGCGTTCGGCGGAAGCTGCATCGATGTCGGCAGCGACTACCGCCGCCCCCGCCTCCGCCAGAGCCAACGCCGTTGCGGCGCCGATCCCCTGCCCCGCTCCCGTAACCAACGCAACCTGATCGTCCAGGATCATCGAGTGCCTCCAGCGGCAGCTTCAATCATTGGCTCGTTGACTGCGCGAGCCTCGCATCGAACAGCTTCGCGACGTGCGCCAGCTTCCTGCAAATCCCGGCAACCAGCCTCGGGGAATACCCGACATGGTCTTGCCGGTGATGCGCCGTCCCAACCATACTCTGCAATCGAACGTCCGAATTGAAGAAGCGGAGAATTTGCCAAACGCAAAAGGGAGGACCGAGGTGAGCACCAGAAGATTGAAGGTGATCGGCTGGGGATACGAAGGCGACGAGATCTCGGCCGAAGAGCACGGGATGATCACCTCGCGGTCCCGGGAGCGCTTCGGAGGGGAGTGTGGGAGGTTCGAAAGGCCCCGACGGAAGAGGCGATCGAGCTCCACCAACCTCGTCTCGACATTCCCGCGGCGCTGAGCTCGTTCTCGAGCAATGACAAGCGCGACCGGCTCGTGCACACATACGGTAAATCGTTCCCGGATTATACAAGGGCCTTCGACCGTGATTTCCGAAACGCCCCGGACTTCGTGGCGTTCGCACGCTCCGAGGCGGACATAGAGGCGGTCTACGACTACGCGGCCGGCGCCAATCTCGCCGTGATCCCGTTCGGAGGCGGCACCTCGGTCTGCGGCGGCGTCGAACCCGCTGTCGGAGAAGGCTACAACGGGACGATCAGCCTCGACCTGACGCGCCTGGACCGGATCCTGGAAATCGACAAGACCAGTCGTGCCGCCCGCATTCAGGGCGGCATCCGCGTGCCGGCGATGGAAGCGGAGTTGAAGGCCCACAACCTCACCCTGCGCCATTTTCCGCAGAGCATGGAGCTGGCGACGCTCGGCGGTATGATCGCCACGCGTTCCGGCGGGCACTTCGCCACGCTTTATACGCACATCGACGACTTCGTCGAGAGTCTCCGAATGGTCACGCCTGCTGGCGTTCTGGAGAGCCGCCGGCTGCCGGGCTCGGGTGCGGGTCCCAGTCCCGACCGGCTGATGATCGGCTCGGAAGGAGCTCTCGGCATCATCACCGAAGCATGGATGCGCCTGCAGGACCGCCCGGCCTACCGCGGCGGCACGGCCGTCCTGTTCGACGACGTCTTCCAGGCTGCCGAGGCGGTCCGCGTGATCTGCCAGGCGGCGCTCTATCCTGCCAACGTGCGGCTGCTGGACGCGCGCGAGGCCCATTCCAACGGCTTCGGCGACGGAAAGCAGTCGGTCGTCGTGCTCGCGTTCGAGAACAACGATCATCCGGTCGGGCCTTGGCTCGATCGTGCTCTCGAGATTTGCCGGGATTTCGGCGGCAGCTACGAGGACGATGTCGCGAAGAGCGGCGAAGGCCATCGTGCCGGGGCGGCCGGCGCCTGGCGCCACGCTTTCATCCGCATGCCGCACTACAAGACCGCTCTGGTCGAGATGGGGATCATCACCGACACGTTCGAGACGGCGATCACCTGGGATCGCTTCCCGACGTTCTACGACACCGTCATCGCCGCCACCGAGGAAGCCGCTCGCGAAGCGACGGGCCAACCGGGACTGGTCTCCTGTCGCTTCACGCACTGCTATCCGGGCGGTCCGGCACCCTACTTCTCGTTCCAGGCGAAAGGCAGGCACGGGGCGCTGGCGGAGCAGTGGCTGGAGATCAAGAGCAGGGCGCTGGATGCGGTGATCGCCAACGGCGGGACCGTCACTCACCACCACGCTGTCGGCCGCGACCACATGCCCTGGTACAGCCGCCAGCGTCCGGAGCTGTTCGGTGAAGCGCTTCGCGCGGTCAAGGACCGGCTCGATCCCAGAGGCATTCTCAATCCGGGTGTGCTGCTGCCGGTCGACCGCACCGGCGCCAACGACTCAGCCTAGGCATCGGACCAGATTGGCCGTTACATCGCGCCTCAAGTGCTGGGGTGGGCACGACGATCACCGACCGGAGGAAGCGACATGACAATGGGCGAAGCGGATTTCGTGGGCGGCGCGGCGCTGGTGACAGGCGGCAGCGGCGGCCTCGGGCGCGCGATCTGTCGTCGTCTGGCCGAGGCCGGAAGCGACGTGGCGCTGACCTATCACCGCAACGCCGCGGCAGCCGAAGAGGTCGCGACCGAGATCGAGGCGCTCGGTCGCCGGGTCGCGATCTTCCAGCTCGACAGCGAGGATGAGGCGGCCAGCAAGGCCTGCGTCGACCGGGTCGCGGCGGACTTCGGGGGCCTGCATACGCTGGTCTACGCCTCCGGCCCCGACATTCCGATGACCCACATCAGCAAGACCCCGCCAGCGCAGTTCCGCAGCTTCATGCTCCAGGACGCGGTCGGCTTCTATAATCTGGTGCATCCGGCGATCCCGCACCTGCGTGCTTCCAAGGGCTCGATCGTCGCGCTGCACACCGCCGGCCTTCGCCGCTATCCGGCGCGCGACATCCTCTCGGTCGCCCCGAAGGCTGCGGTCGAGGCGATCGTGCGCGGCATCGCCAAGGAGGAAGGGCGCTACGGCATCCGCGCCAACGGGGTCGGCGTCGGCAGCGTCGAGGCCGGCATGCACTGGCGACTGCGTGAAAGCGGCCATTACACGCCGGAGACCCTGGAGATCGCGCGCCGCAACAGGGGTCTGCCCTATGGCGGGCGGGCCGAGGATGTCGCGGAAGCCGTGCTCTATCTGGCCTCCAACCGCACCGCTCGCTACGTCACCGGCCAGACGATCAATACCTGCGGCGGGTACGCGCTCTGATACGTGCCGGCGGACGATGGCATCAGCGTTCGTAACCGGTTGCCCAGGTGTCGAAGAGCCACCCTGCCAGGTCGGCGCTGCCGATCAACACCCGGGCGCCCGCAGAACTGCCGAGCGCGATCTGGTGCCTGCCTTCTCCATGCGCAGTCGGCTGGCCTTACCGTCGAGGCGCGCGGGCATTCCGGTGGAACCTTGAGCCCTGTGTGGGCGGCGCAACTCAGCGATACCCAACGCACATCACGTAATCACGCAGGAGCTGCTCCTCGTACTCCACCTCTTCCAGTAGCGCCTGCACCACCTGTCGCGCGTTGATCACCCCCATCGGACGAAGTTCGCGGTCGACAACAGGAAGGTGCTTCAGACCGCGTTCCTTCATGATCGACCATACATCCTTCACGAATGTGTTCGGATGACAGTAGGTCACATCGCGCGTCATCACCGACGAGGCGTTGGTAATGCAACTGGAACCATGACATTCGCTGATCCGCCCGACGACATCGGTCTTGGTGATGATGCCCGCAATCGCGCCTTCGGTGCCGCACACGATCACGAGATTGGTTTCCGGGCTGCGCAGAAGCCTCGCCGCCTCGATCAGCGGCACATCGAGCCCGATGGTCGCGAGACGTTCACGTGCGGCCGGGAGCAGTCTCTCGATGAGCACAGATAGACCTCCACGGACCAATATTCCGAGCTGGCGCCCACGGAGTCAGCATCAAGACCAGCCTCGGCGCTCGATCAACATTCTCTTTATCTCTGCGATCGCCTTCCCCGGGTTCAGTCCTTTCGGACAGGTCCGGGTACAATTCAGGATGGTGTGACATCGGTAGAGCCGGAACGGATCTTCGAGATCATCCAGCCGCTCGCCGGTGGCTTCATCTCGGCTGTCGGCGAGCCAACGCCAAGCCTGCAGGAGCACGGCGGGTCCGAGAAAGCGGTCCCCATTCCACCAGTGGCTTGGGCAACCCGATGTACAGCAGAAGCAGAGGATGCACTCGTAGTATCCATCGAGTGCGCGTCGCTCAGCCGGCGATTGGAGTCGCTCACCCTCGGGGTTCGGTGTCTCCGATCTGAGCCACGGCTGGATCGAAGTGTATTGCGCGAAGACGTGGGTCAGATCGGGAACGAGATCCTTGATCACCCGCATGTTCGAGAGCGGGTAGATCGATGCAGGCGATTCGGTATCCGAAATGAAGCGCGTGCAGGCGAGCCAGTTCGTGCCGTCGATGTTCATCGCACAGGAGCCGCAGATGCCTTCCCGGCACGAGCGGCGGAAGGTGAGTGTCGAATCCACCTTGTCCTTGATCCAGAACAGGGCGTCGAGGACCATCGGCCCACAATCATCCAGATCGACATCGAACGTCTCGATCCGCGGGTTGGAGCCAGTATCGGGGTCATACCGATAGATCTCGAACGGCTTCACGCGGATCGCACCAGCGGGGGCCGCCCAGGTTCGCCCTCGCTCGACCCGCGACCCTGGCGCCATGCGGAAATTTCTGGGAACTGGGAAGCGGCGTACCGGACTGCGCGAACCTTGATCTGACGATCGGATAATCATGATCTCTCCCCTGCCGAGGACGAAGGTGGTTTATCCCGAGGCCTCGTCCTCCATCAGGTCGAGCGTCTTGACCGAATGAGCGAAGGCCGCGCCCGCGCGCATCTCGGCCGCGACCCAGATCGCCTCCATGATCTGCTCTTGGGTCGCGCCCGCGCGGCGGGCTGCCTTCACGTGCCCCTCGATGCACCAGGGGCACTGGGTGACATGGGCGACGGCAACGGCGATGATCTGTTTCGTTCGCACGTCCAGCGCGCCCTCGGCGAAGACTGTCTTGGAGAAGGCGCGGAAGGCGTCGTCCGCCTGCGGCGCGAGAGCATGCCGGCGTTTCGCATGAGCGGGGGTCGCCCGCGGAAGATGAATGTCAGTCATTGGCCGCGACTCCTCGCTCGAACTGCGGAAAGAGCACGTCGTTCTCCAGCCGCATGTGTTCCTCGAAGTCGTTGATGAATTCCTCCAGCCCGGCGTAGAGGGCGGCCCATGTGCCGCAGGCGCCCTCCGGCAAGGTCAGGTCCTCGGTCAGCCGGCGGATCTCGGCGACTTCCGCTGCATGATTGTCGTGATCCGCTCGCATGATGGCGATCGGGCCCTCGATCCCGGGCCTGCCCCCCTTGCGGATGGCGGGAAACAGGATCAACTCCTCCTTCTTCATGTGAACCTCCATCTCACCGATCATGCGGCGCAGGATGTCGGAAAGCCCTCCGGGCCGGTGATCCTCGCCCAGATGCACGGTTTCGACCGACCTCGCCATCTGAACCAGAGGCGGCAACTGTGTCCGGTGGCGCACGTGAAATCGTGCCTCGATGTAACGGGTCAGTTCGGCAGGGTCTTGGACAGGAGCAGCGTCGGTCATCGGGAGCATCCTTACGTGAGCGAAGGACGGGAACTGCTTCCGGTAGCTTGAGCCTCCCGCACGGCGGAGTGATGGGAGCTGGCTCGGGCCGTGGACATCATCGCGTCAGATGGTCCCGGAAATCGCCCTCACGGGCGCGAACACCTCCGTCCGCCCTCATCATCGGCCTGCGGGAGACGTTCTGCGGAAGCGGCGCGGAAACAGACATGACGCCCATTGCGGTTTGGTCTTGCAAACAAGACTAATCACGGAATAGGTATTGTAAATACCGATTCACTGCGAACGGCAGCGGCGATGCGCCTCACCTCTTTCACGGATTACGGATTGCGCATGCTGATGCGGATGGCCAGCACGCCGGGCCGTGCCTTCTCGACCGCGGAGCTGGCGGAAGAATTCGGCGTGTCGCGGAATCATCTGGCCAAGATCATGCAGCGCCTCGCCCGCGCCGGATTGGTCGAAACGCGACGCGGCGGTGGCGGCGGCGCTGCACTGGCCCTGCCGGCGTCGGAGATCCGGCTGGGGTCGGTGGTGCGTCTGCTGGAAGCCGGGCAACCGCTGGTCGAGTGCCTGAGCGCCGGCGGCGGCGCCTGCCCGATCGACGGCCGCTGTCGGCTCAAGGCACGCATCCGGTCTGCCGAAGCGGCGTTTCTCGCCGAACTCGACCGCGCGACGCTCGCAGAAGTCGCGCTCGCGCCGCATCAGGCAGCATGAAGAAGGGTCCTGACGGATGGACGTGACAGCAACCCTGACGTCGAAAGAGCGACGGATCGGCATCGTCCTGTCAATCATCCTCGCCGTGATGGGCCTGGTGATGATTGCTGCTGCAAAACAGGGGCCCATGGCGCTTCACGGGGGCATGGCTCTGGTGCTCGGAACCGCTCTCAGCGTCATGCTCGGAGGGTCACTTTACGACCGGCCGGAGCCCTCGCCGCGGCAGCTCGCGCGTTTCTACGACGCCCCCGTCAACTTCGGGATCGTCATGACGCTGGTCTGGGCCGTGATCGGCATGGGTGTCGGCGTCTGGCTCGCCGCGCTCATGTACTGGCCCGAGGCGACGCCCGCCTGGCCGGCAACCAGCTACGGGCGGCTGCGCCCGGTGCACACCTCCGGTGTAATCTTCGGTTTCGGCGGCAACGCCCTGATCGCCACCTCGTTCTACGTGCTCCAGCGCACGTCGCGCGCGCGGCTGGCGGACTCGGTCAGTCCGTGGTTCGTGCTGCTCGGCTACAACCTCTTCTGCCTCTGGGCAGCGACCGGCTACCTGATGGGGCAGACGCAGTCGAAGGAATATGCCGAGCCGGAGTGGTATGCCGACGTCTGGCTCGTCGTGGTGTGGGTGACCTACTTCGCGCTCTACATCCGCACGCTCGCGCGTCGGGCCGAGCCTCACATCTACGTCGCGAACTGGTATTACATGGCCTTCATTCTGGTCGTGGCGATGCTGCACATCGTCAACAACCTCGCGATCCCGATCACCTGGGGCTCCGGCAAAAGCTTCACCATCTGGTCCGGCGTTCAGGATGCGATGATCCAGTGGTGGTACGGGCACAACGCAGTCGCCTTCTTCCTGACGGCCGGATTTCTCGGGATGCTCTACTACTTCCTGCCGGTGCGGGCGCAGCGACCCATCTGGTCCTACCGGCTGTCGATCCTGAGCTTCTGGGGGATTGTGTTCTTCTATATGTGGGCAGGGTCGCATCACCTGCATTACACCGCGCTCCCCTATTGGGTGCAGACGCTGGGAATGACATTTTCGGTGATGCTGCTGGTGCCCTCCTGGGCTTCGGCCGGTAATGCCATCGCCACGCTCAACGGTGCCTGGCACAAGGTCCGGGACGACGCCACCCTGCGCTTCATGTTCGTGGCCGCCGTGTTCTACGGCCTGTCGACGTTCGAGGGGTCGTTCCTCGCCATCCGACCGGTGAACTCGCTTTCGCATTTCACCGACTGGACAGTGGGACACGTTCATGCCGGCACGCTCGGCTGGGTGGCCATGATCATCTTCGGTGCAATCTACAGCCTGGTGCCGAAACTCCGGGGCCACGCGGACATGGCCTGGCCCCGGGCGGTCGAGTGGCACTTCTGGCTCGCGATCGCGGGAACGCTGATCTACGTGGTCTCGCTCTGGAACGCCGGCATCACGCAAGGGCTGATGTGGCGCGCCTATGACGAAGGCGGCGCGCTGTCGTACAGCTTCATCGAGTCAGTTGAGGCGATGCTTCCCTATTATGCCGCCCGCACACTCGGCGGAGGCCTGTTCCTGATCGGCGCCGTGCTGTGCGCGCTGAACTGCCGCGCCACGATGCGCGCCGCAGGAGACCGGGTTGACGAAACTGATCGTCCCCTCGCCGTCCAGCCCGCGGAGTGAGCCGATGCTGAGGCTGCACTACAACCTCGAAAAGGTCTCCATGGGCCTTGTGGCCGCGATCATCGTCGTGGCCTCGGTCGGCGGTATCGTCGAGATCGCGCCGCTGTTCACCATCGAGGAGACGGTCGATATCCCCGAGGACATGCGCCCCCACACGCCGCTGGAGCTGGCCGGACGCGAGATCTACATCCGCGAAGGCTGCTATGCCTGCCACAGTCAGATGGTGCGCAGCCTCGCTGACGAACTGGACCGCTACGGACCGTATTCGCTGGCTGCCGAAAGCGCCTACGATCACCCGATGCTCTGGGGCTCGAAGCGTACCGGCCCCGATCTGGCCCGCCTGGGCGAGAAATATTCGGACGCCTGGCACGTCGCGCATCTGAACGACCCGCGAAGCGTCGTGCCGGTGTCGATCATGCCGGCCTATCCCTGGCTGTGGCGGCCTCTCGACACCGATCTCATCAGGGATAGCCTCGCGACGCTGGCGCGCCTCGGCGTGCCTTTTGACGATGCCATGATCGAGAACGCCGTCACCGATGCGCTGGCGCAGAGCAGGCCCGACGGGGACGATGCCGAGAGGGTGCGCGAACGTTACGGCGAGGGTGTGGCGGTACGTGCTTTCGACGGAGACCCGTCACGCGTGACCGAGATGGATGCGCTGGTGGCCTACCTGCAGTCGCTCGGCACCCTGACACGTGCCGCCCACGACACGCTCGTGCAGGACATGCCATGACCCATGAGACGCTGGTATTGATCGCCAAGACGGTAGGACCGATCTGGATGGGCGGTTTTCTGATGATCGTGTTCATCCGGGCCTACAACCCGCGTCGGCGGGCTGAGCAGGAGCGAATCGCCCGCTCGATCCTGCCGGAGGCGCACCCCGAGAACCGACCGTGACCACCGATCCGAGGGCGCTGCCCGGCGCCGACCCGCACACCGGCAACCGCGAGATCGACCCGGTCACGGGCTATGAGTTCACTGGCCATGAATGGGGCGGCATCAAGGAGCTGAACACGCCCTTTCCGAAGATCGCGCTGCTGGCGCTGGTACTGACCTTCGCGTACTCGGTCGTGGCGTGGATCCTGTTGCCGGCCTGGCCGCTCGGCCGCGACTATACGCGCGGACTACTCGGCCTCGACCAGCAGAAGATGGCCGAAGAGCGCCTGAGCGACCTCGCGAAACTGCGAGCGGACTGGCTCTACCGCTTCGAGAATCCGGATTTCGACGCATTGGCGAGCGACGCTGCCCTGATGGCAGTGGCCATGCCCGCCGCAGCCCGGCTTTACCAGGACAACTGCGCCGCCTGCCACGGCCGTGACGGCCATGGCGGGCCGGGATACCCGGTGCTGCACGACGATCACTGGCTGTGGGGCGGCACGCCCGAGCAGATCGCCCTCACGCTGCAAGTGGGGATCAATGCCGCACATCCGGAGACCCGCTGGGCGGAGATGCCAACCTTCGACTGGATGGATCGGGCGGAGCGCGTCGCGCTCGCTGAATACGTCGCTGCACTGCCGACGGGCGCCGCCAATCACGAGAGCGAGGCAGCGATGCTCTTCGCCGAGAACTGCGCGACCTGTCACGGCGAAGGCGGCATCGGCGGCCTGATGAACGGCGCTCCGTCGCTGGTCGATGACGCTGTGATCTACGGTCAGGACGTCCAGACGATCATGGAAACGCTCCGGCGGGGGCGACGCGGGGTGATGCCTTACTGGTCCGCCCGCATCAGTGAGGCCAAGATCAACGTGCTCGCGCTGTACGTGGCCCGGTTGGCGGCGAGGCCCGAGGGCGAGGCGACACAAGCTCAGCGGGAAACCGGGGAATGACCCCGCGCGCGCAGAAGCGTTTCACTATCGGCGGCGTGCTTGTGCTCGTGGTGCTGTTCGCAACGTACAAGGGCTACATGGTGACCGTGGCCTTCACCTCGCAGACCGCCTGTGTGCTGAACGAGACCGCGACCGGTGCACCGGCGCAACGCGCCTGCTGAGAGGGTCCCGACCATGCTGGAACCGCTTCCTACCCTCCGCCCGCCACAGCGCCCGGCATCGACGCTCGCGCGCGACCTGCCGGCGCGCGCCGCGCTCGACTGGCTCACGGCCGGCTGGCGCGATTTCCTTGCGGCTCTCGGGCAGAGCCTCGCCTATGGCGGATTCCTCGTCGGGCTTTCCTATGCCGTGCTTTGGGGGCTTGCGGCATCGGGGTTGCTCTATCTAGCCCTGCCGGCCATCGCGGGCTTCCTGATCGTCGGGCCGTTTCTCGCTATCGGCCTCTACGCGCTTGCCCGCCGGCGCCTGGAGGGCAAGGGCACGTCCTTGCGCCAGATGCTTCTGGTGCGTCCCGCGGCCGGAGCGCAGCTGGCATACGCAGGGCTCCTGCTCGGCCTTCTGGTGCTGTTCTGGCTGCGCGCTGCCGACCTTCTCTATGCGCTGTTCTTCGGCTTCGCGCCTCTCCCAGGGGCGGGAGACGCGCTGTCCAACGTCCTGACCACGCCGCGCGGCTGGGCGCTCCTGGTCGTCGGCTCGGCCATCGGCGGACTCTTCGCCGGCTTTGCCTTTGCGCTCAGCCTCTTTTCGGTGCCGATGCTCCTGGCGGAGCGGCGCGATGCGCTGACCGCGCTCGGCCTCAGCTTCGCCATGACAACGCACAACCTGCTCCCCTGCCTCGCCTGGGGCGCGATCGTCGCCGCCGGCATGGGCCTGAGTGCCGCGACCGGACTTCTCGGACTGATCATCGTTTTCCCGGTGCTCGGCTACGGCACCTGGCACGCATGGCGCGCGATCGGCGAACGAAATACCTCACCGTTCCCCCAAGCTATCCGGAACCGGCACCGAGTCCCGGGCAACGACGGGGCCGGATCGTCAATCAAGAAGGCTAACAAGACTGCCCCGAGACTGTTCGTTCGGGATGGTCGGTTCCGCAATTTCCAGTAGATGCAAGCAAGCATCTTCCGGCCGTCAGCCGGTTTACAGTCTGGACCATGGCGTTCGATTCGTATGAGATGTCGCCTCAACCGTCACGCAGATGGCGGGGACACATCAACGGAGGAGAACGTCTATGAGATTGCTACCCAAATTACTCTGCTCGATTGCCGCCATACCGCTGGTCGCCCAGCCGCTCATGGCCGACGAGGTCACGCTGCCGCAGACGATGATCTGGACCTCCTACGATCTCGGCTCCAGCGGCTATGCCGAAGCCTCGGCAATCGCCAACGCCGTGATGAAGAAATACCAGACGCGGGTCCGCATCGTCCCCTCGGGCACCTCGATCGGCCGCCTGCTGCCGGTGACGACCGATAAGGCCCAGTATGGGTTCCTCGCCAACGAAGCCTATTTCGCGGCCGAGGGGACATTCGACTTTGCCGGATCCTCCTGGGGGCCACAGGATATCCGGATCGCCCTGGGAAAGCCGGCCGCCAACACGCTCGCGGTGGCGGCCGATGCCGGTATCCGCTTCCCCAAAGACCTCAAGGGCAAGCGGATCGGTTACGTCAAAGGAAACCCGTCGGTCAACGTCAAGCAGGATGCCTATCTGGCTTTCGGCGGTTACACCCGCGACGACATCGAAGTCGTCTGGTTTGGCAGCTATTCGGTGCTGAAGGATGCCGTGATCAACAATCAGATCGACGGTTTCAGCTCCGTCACCACGTCCGGCAACATGCGCGAGATCGAAGCGAGTCCGAGGGGCCTCTCCTATCTGGAGTTTCCCCCGGATGACGCCGAGGGGTGGGAGAACATCAAGCGTGTTGCAGACTTCTTCCAGCCGATGCGGGAGACGCGCGGCGCCGCGCTGTCGGAGGATAACCCCAAGGACCTGATCGGCATCCGCTATCCGATGATCACCACCTATGCGCGAACGAGCGCCGACGAGGTTTACAACCTCGTCAAGGCCATCGACAGCGTCTACGACGATTTCAAGGACGCCACCTCGACCGGCGTCGATTGGGAGCTGTCGAAATCGGGCAGGCCGCCGGCGGACGCTCCGTGGCACGACGGGGCAATCCGCTTGATGAAGGAGCGCGGCCTCTGGCGATCGGAGGACCAGGCGTGGCATGAGCAACGCCTCGAACGGCTCAACAAGGTCATCGCCGCCTGGGATCAGGCCCAGACAGAGTTCAACGCCCGCCGCGAGAAGGGCGAGGTCAGCGGTGATGCCGAAGCTGCGTGGCTGGAATTCTGGGAGCAGTACCGAACCGATCACCTGACGCCAGCCGGCTGAGCAGGGGCGGCCGCCCGGGCGACCGGGCTGCCGCTACCCAGGTCGCGGCGCCGTACCTGTCGGCTCGCTTTCTGCCGAACCCGGCCGATCGCAGACCTTGATGCCGGCAGGAGATTGCCGACCGTCCGAGCTTGCGCCATCCAGCGTAGCTCGCGACCCGAGCGCCGCGCCGGCAGCGTGCGACCATGCCTCGCGGCCCGGCGTTGGCGTATCCTGACCACACCGACGAAAGCTGGAAGTGGCATTGCAGGATGAAACGGCCGGTGCACACCGGAAACGTCGAAGGACACGAACTGCGGTTCGAGTGCTTGCTGAAGGAGCCGCGCGCGAAGGTGTGGCGTTGCTGGTCGGACCCGCGGTTGCCCGAACGTTGGTTTCATCCTCATCCTGAACTACCGAAGTGAAGGTCCTGAATCAACGTGCCGGAGGCGCTTCGCACATCGTCATGCATGGCCCCTGACGGCGAGGTGTCCGACGGGATCGGCGTTTTCCTGGAAGTCGCGCCTGAAGAGCGGCTCGTGTCCACCGATGCCTACCGGCAGGGCTGGATTCCGGCCGCCCCGTTCACGGTAACGCCCTGGCGACTACGGTCGCGGTCGACCGGCTGCGCAATCTTTCAGCCAGTCACGCCACGCCCGCGGCGGAGCGCAAACTGCGCTCTCGGATCACCGAGTAGATCGTCCAGGCCAGGATCGCGAAGGTGATGGCGAGAAAGGCGGCGCAGACGGGCCGTTCGATGAAAACCATTAGATCGCCGCGCGAAAG
>JAJUGE010000010.1 GCA_029268305.1 Alphaproteobacteria bacterium | reverse complement strand
CGTAACCGTCGCGGCGACCGCGAGCGGCAGGAACGGGTCGTGCCTGTTCTCCATCGAGATGATGCCGGTATACCCCGAAGCCTCGACGGCCCGCGCGGCCTCGGGCACCTTTCTGAGATTGTCCTGCGGAATGGTGGTCAATACGCGCAAACCGCGATCCTCCGTTCATCGGCTCATCGTGCCCGATATCGATAGCGTGGCACCGCTCCCGCGACTGCACGCAAGAGCGGCGAGCCAGCAATGGATACAGGCCTTCATCGATCTTTCGAAGCCCGCATCCTGAAGGAAACCGGGGCCTGCGGCAATTCGGGACCATAGGCTGGCGGAGCGGCGGTTAAATGGTCAGTTGATGCGACCGGCATGGGCTTCCCGCACCGGAATCTCATAGATCTCGGCGGAGGTGGGCCACTTGCCAGTGCGGTTTGGCTTGTGCAACGCTTCGTCATGATCTCCGGGTGGAACCGACCAGAAGAAGGCCAACAGCCCTGATCCGGATGCGATAGCGGAAAGCCGAGGCCAGCATCCGGTTCGACAACAATCCGACCCGACCTACAGAAGCGGGCGGAGACAGGAGGAGACAATGCGTTCCCTGTTAGGAGCAACATTCGCGGCGCTGAGCCTGATCATCGCCGGGTCGATCGCCGCGCACGCCGCGTCCGATCCGCGGCACGCCGTCGTCGCGATCGGTATAGACATCACCACCGCCGATCCGCACAAGATCTCGGGCGGCGGCGAATACATGTTCTTCTCCAACGTCTTCGAGGGCCTCTACGGCCACGACCTCGACGGCAATCAGGTGCCGCAGCTCGCGGTGTCGCACGAGGTCAGCGAAGACGGCCTCGTCTACACCTTCCGGCTCCGCGAGAACGTGAAGTTCCACAACGGCGATCCGGTGACCGCAGAGGATGTGCGCTTCAGCTGGCAACGGTCGAACGATCCCGAGATCAAGAACCCGCGCGCGAGCATCGTCACGAAGAACATCGAGGATGTGGAAGTCGTCGACGACCACACCGTCAGGCTGCATCTCGCCAAACCCGACGCCGCGCTGCTCGAGAACCTGGGCGAGTTCTTCTACATCGTCCCGGCAAAGTACGCGCAGGAGGTCGGCAACGAGGAGTTCGGCAGGAAGCCGGTCGGCACCGGCCCGTACAAGTTCGTCTCGCGGAGCATCAAGGAGAACATCGAGCTCGAGGCATTCGAGGAGCACTGGGGTCGAGTGCCGCAGGTCGACCGGCTGACCCTGCGGATCGTTCCGGATTCCCAGACGCGGGTCGCGATGCTGCAGACCGGCGAGGCGGACATCGCGATCAACATCCCGCCGCACGTGGCCCAGTCGATCGAAGCGTCGCCCGACACCAAGATGGTCGTGTCGCCCAGCTTCCAGAACATCTTCATCGTCCTGAACATGCGCGCGCCGCACGGACAGTTCGCGCCGACCGAGGTGCGCCAGGCGCTCAACTACGCCGTCGACAAGCAAGCGATGATCGACAAGCTGATGTTCGGCTACGCCACGCAATCCACGGGGCCGTGCAACAAGGCGGTCATCGGCTGCGACATCGACCGGGAACCCTATCCCTATGATCCCGAGAAGGCCCGCGCGATGCTCGAGGAGGCCGGCTTCGACTTCGACCGCACCTACCAGGCGTTCGGACTGGCGCCGGGCCGCGCCGCGCAGAGCAAGGAAGTCCTCGAAGCGGTCGCGTTCTATCTGAACCAGGTCGGCGTCAAGACCGAGATCGAGTTTCTGGAATACGGCACCTGGCTCGCCCGGCTCGGCGCCAAGGAGTTCGACAAGTTCGATCTGCACTGGCAGAACTGGACCGACTACAACCGCGACCCGATGGGCCGCCTGCCGCGCAACATCCGGACCGACGGCTACTATTCGTGGTCGAGCTATCCGGACCTGGATCCGATGATCGACGAGGCCGATGCCATCATCGATCCGAAGCAGCGCGAGGAGCACCTGCGGAAGATCTTCACCCGCCTCTACGACGATCCGCCCTGGATCATCCTGTGGACCACCGACAACACGGACGCCGCCCGCGAGAACGTGGAGTGGAAGCCGCGACACGGCATTTCATGGCCGGTTTTCTGGCAGCTGAGCAAGAAATAGCCGAGGTGAGGCGCCGGATATCAGCCATCCGGGTCCTCGGCTGCAGCGACGGAGGACACGGGATCGTCGTGACCTCGATCCCGGCGCCTTGCAGCGGGCCAGTCCGATGACGCGCTACATCGTCCGGCGTCTCCTGCAGACCGTGGTCACCGCCATCTTCGTCACGGTGATCGTCTTCAGTCTCGCGCGACTGACCGGAGATCCGACGCTTCTCATTTTGCCGACCGAGGCGACGGAAGCGGACCGTACCTTCTTCCGGCGGCAGCTCGGCCTCGATCGCTCGCTGCCCGAGCAGTATCTGACCTTCCTCGGAAATGCGCTGCGCGGCGATCTCGGCGTTTCCTTCCGGTACCGGGAGCCCGCGCTCGACCTCGTGCTGAGCCGCCTTCCGGCGACGCTCGAGCTCGCGGCGGCGTCGATGGCGCTCGCCGTCATCGTGGCGCTGCCGATCGGCATCCTCGCGGCGATCCGACGAGGAAGCTACCTCGACGTGGGGACGCGCTGGTTCGCCACCCTCGGTCAGTCGACGCCGACATTCTGGCTGGGTCTCGTTCTCATGCTGATCTTCGCCGTCCGGCTCGGCTGGCTGCCATCGTCGGGCCGCGGCGGCATCGAGTATCTGATCCTGCCAGCGGTCACGCTCGGCTGGTATTCCGCGGCGGCCATCGCGCGTCTCACACGGTCGAGCATGCTCGAGATGATGCAGAACGACTTTATCCGCTTCGAGCGGCTGGCCGGCCTTCCGGAGCGCGTGATCGTGCTCAAGCATGCGCTCAAGAACGCGGCGATTCCCATCATCACCTACATGGCGCTGCAGTTCGGCGTGCTGCTGAGCGGCGCGGTGGTCACCGAGCAGGTGTTCGCCTGGCCGGGGCTGGGGCAGGTGGTCGTCGAGGCGATCAACACGAGGGACTATCCCGTAATCCAGGCCGCCGTGCTGGTCACCGCGTTCCTGTTCCTGCTCATCAATCTCGCGGTCGACCTGCTCTACAGCTGGCTCGACCCGCGCATCCGGTACTGAGCATGGCCGCAGAACCGACAGAAACCGCAACGCTTCGCCCGGTCGAGCCGGCCGAGCCGCTTTCCGGGCCGGGGCGGCGGGTGGAATCATATTGGGTCCGGCTTCGCAGCCTCGTACACGGCGCACCGGTCCTGACGGGCGTCATGGTCGCCGCCTTCCTCGTCGCGGCGATCTTCGCCCCATGGATCGCGCCGCACGACCCTGGCGCAGCCAGCTTCCTGGTCGCCCTCAACCCGCCCTTCTGGGTGGAAGGCGGCAGCATCGCCTACCCGCTCGGCGCCGACCAACTCGGCCGCGACATCCTTTCTCGGCTGATCTACGGCGCCCAGCTCTCGCTGATCGTGTCGTTCTTCGCCATCGTCATCGCCGGCTCCGTCGGGATCGTCTTGGGGCTGACGGCAGGCTATGTCGGCGGCGCGATCGACAGCCTGATCATGCGGATCGTCGACGCCTTCCTCGCCATGCCCTTCATCCTGATGGCGCTCGGCTTCGTCGCGGCGCTGGGCACGAGCGTGACCAACATCGTCATCGTCATGGCGATCACCAATTGGGCGCGGTACGCACGACTCGTGCGCGGCGAGGTGCTTTCGGTGAAGGAGCGCGATTTCGTCGCCCTCGCCCGCGTCGCCGGACAGCCGCGCTGGCGCATCGTCTGGAAGCACGTGCTGCCGAACGTCACCAACAGCATCATAATCCTGGCGACCCTCGACCTCGGGCGCGTGATCATCCTCGAGGCGTCGCTGTCCTTCCTCGGCCTCGGCGTCCAGCCACCGGCCATTTCCTGGGGCCTGATGCTCGCCGACGGCCGCTCGTACATGACGGTCGCGTGGTGGCTGACGGTGATGCCCGGCCTCGCCATCCTCTTCACCGTCCTCAGCCTCAACATCATGGGCGACTGGCTGCGGGATCGACTCGACCCCCGGCAGCGGATCGAATGATGGCGGAGCCGATCCTCGAGGTGCAGAGCCTCTGCACACATCTGCCGACCAAGCGGGGTCTGGTCCGCGCCGTCGACGGCGTCAGCTTTTCCGTTCGCCCGGGCGAGATCGTCGGCGTCGTCGGCGAGTCCGGCTGCGGCAAGTCGACCCTCTGCTTCTCGCTCGTGCGGCTGCTCCCCGACACGGCGCAGCACAGCGGACGAATCCTGTTTCGCGGCGAGGACCTGCTCGCCAAGTCGCGGGAGGAGATGCGCGCCATCCGGGGCAAGGACATCACCATGGTCCTCCAGAACCCGATGACGGCGCTCGACCCGGTCTACACGGTCGGCAACCAGCTGCGCGAGATCCTGCGATTCAACGCCGACATGACGCCCGGCGAGCGCACCCGCCGTGCCATCGAGATGCTCCGCCAGGTGCATATCCCCTCGCCCGAGGAACGGCTGGAGAATTACCCCCACCAGATGAGCGGCGGGATGAAGCAGCGCGTCCTGACCGCGATGGCGACAGGCCTGAAGCCCGGTCTGCTGCTCGCGGACGAGCCGACGACGGCGCTCGACGTGACGATCCAGGAACAGATCCTCGGCCTGTTCGCCGAAATCCGCGACCGCCTTGGCACGGCGATCATCCTGGTCACGCACGATCTCGGCGTCGTCCGGCGGCTCTGCGACCGGGTGTTGATCATGTATGCCGGCCGGATCATCGAGACGGGCGAGACCGAGGCGATCTTCCAGGAGCCGCAACACCCCTATACCCGGGCGCTGCTGGCCTCGATCCCGAAGATGGGCGAAGAGCGGACGCGGCTTCAGGCGATCGCCGGGCAGATCCCCGATCTCACCGGCCTGCCGCCGGGCTGCAGCTTCGAGCCGCGTTGCCCGCGCGCGATGGAGATCTGTCGCACAACCTATCCGCCCGCATTCGCGAGGGGGCCGGGCCGGGAGGCGCGATGCTGGCTGCACGAGGAGGCCGGCGCAACATGAGCGAGGCCGCTGCCGAGCCGCTCGTGATCGCGGCAGACGTCGTCAAGCACTTCCGCCTGCCGCGACGCCGGTTCGGCGAGCCTCCGCCGATCGTGCATGCCGTCGACGGCGTCAGCTTCGAGATCGAGCCCGGAGAAACGTTCGGGCTGGTCGGCGAATCCGGCTGCGGCAAGACGACGATGGGCCGGCTTCTCCTCTATCTGGAGGAGATCACCTCCGGCCGGCTCGAGGTCGCGGGGCACGACCTTTCCGCGATGGGCACCCGGCAGGAGCGCGACTATCGCAGGGCGGTCCAGGCGGTGTTTCAGGACCCGTACGGCTCGCTCAGCCCACGCCAGCGTGTGCTCGACGTGATCGGCGAGCCGCTGCAGGTGCAGGAGGGGCTGCGCGGGCCGGCGCTTCGGGAGAAGGTCGGCGAGCTGCTCGAGATCGTCGGCCTGCCGAAGGGCAGCGAGCGTCTGTACCCGCACGAGTTCAGCGGCGGCCAGCGACAGCGAATCGCAATCGCTCGAGCGATCTCCGTCCGGCCGAAGTTCCTGGTGCTCGACGAGCCGGTCTCGGCGCTCGACGTGTCGATCCGCGCCCAGGTGCTCAACCTCCTCCGCGACATCCAGGAGGAGCTCGGCCTGACATATCTCTTCATCGCCCACGATCTCGCCGTCGTCGAGTTCATGAGCGACCGGGTCGGAGTGATGTATCTCGGCAAGCTGGTCGAGACGGCGGATTCGCGCGATCTCTACCGCCGCCCGCTCCATCCTTATACACAGGCACTGCTCAACGCGGCGATCGCCACGTCCGTGCCGAAGGCCGATCTCCGCGACGTCAGCGTCCGGGGCGAGGTGCCGAGCCCGATCGACCCGCCCTCCGGCTGCCGATTCCGAACGCGCTGCCCCCACGCGCGCGAGCGCTGCGCCGAGGAAGAGCCGCCGCTCCGGGAGGCCGAAGCCCGCCACCGCGTCGCCTGCCACTTCTTCGAGGAGATCGAGCAATCCACCCTCTCCCGCTCACCGGCATCCGCCGCCGGGGGGCGGGATGCGTTCCGGTAAACGCGAGAAGGCCGAGCGGCCGATGCCATCGTGAAAAGGCTTCGGCCGCCGGCCCTCCAGCTTCTTCCGGGCCTGCTCAGGCGCTCTTGCGCGCGAGCTCCGTTTCGACCGAAAGGATCGGGTCACCTTCGATCGAACTCGACCGGCTACCGTCGACGCCCACAAGCGGCTCTCCGACCAATGTGATCCGATAAAGCTGCCGATCGAAGTCCGACTGGAAGATGTCTGTCGGAGCCAGGTGACAGGTCGAGCGATTGTCCCAGAAGGCGATATCACCGGGCTCCCACTTGAAGCGAACGGTGTACTCCGGACGCACGACATGCTCCCACAAGAGCTCGAGCACCTGCTGACTCTCTCGCGGTGTCAGGCCCACGATCGACTTCAGGAAGGATGGACTTACGAACAGCATCCGCTCGCCGCTCTCGGGATGCACCGTGACCAGCGGATGCTCGCTCACCATGCTACGCCGCCGGACACTTTCATCGCGAGTGTTCTGCGGCTTGCCCGCCGAGGCTTCGAAGCGGTGCACGCCGCGTAATCCTTCCACGAAGCGCTGCATCTTGTCCGAAAGGCCGGCATAGGCCGCACCAAGATTCGTCCAGAAGGTGTCGCCTCCATAAGGAGGTATCGTCACGCCACGCAGGATGGAGGCCATGGGCGGATTGACCGCTGCCGTGATGTCCGTATGCCAGCCGGCCCACGGAGTCATCATCTTGGTGGCGCGATTGGAATTGGCGGTACGCTCTTTCGCTATCGAGTAGATCTCGGGGTACTCGGCCTCGTGACCAAAGACGGCATGGCCGATCGTGGGCTCTCCGAACAGCCGAGCCATAGCCACGTGCTGAGCATGGTCCAGATGCTGGCCCCGGAAGAAAACCACCTTCCACTTCACGAACGCGTCCCGGACTTCGCGCAGTGTTTCCGCATCGACCGGCTGCTTGAAGTCTACGCCGTGAATCTCCGCGCCGATGTGCAGCGTCAGCGGTCGGACTTCTATGTTCTTGTAGTCTCGCCGATCGCCGATGGAACTGATCGTACCATTCATGGTCTATTCCTTTCCTCTGGCTGCTGGGCCACTGCTGTTATCGCTCCATCATCTGAGTCCAGCGTCTGACAATCTGAGCGTGCTGATCTACGGCCTCCTCACTGTCAGGCGTATGCATCTTGATCTCGGTCAGCGGTTTCATCGAATCCCCGACCGGAACGTCCTGCCTCACCGGATACGCAAAGTTCTCGGCGTATATCTGCTGGCCTTCCTCCGACAGTACGTATTCGATGAGGAGCTTCGCCGCATTCGGGTGAGGCGCACCTTTCATCACTCCGATCGCGGAGAGCGAAACGATGGATCCTTCTTCCGGGTACACGTTCCGGAGGGGCAAGCCGCCGCTCATCGCGCGGAAGGAGCGGGAACTTGCGTCGCCCCCGACCAGTCGCTCGCCGCTGGCAACGGCATTCTCGGCTTCCGGCCAGCCGCGGATGATCATCGTTTCGTTCTTCTTCATGGCTTCGATGAGGTCCCACCCGTGGAGCTCCAACAGACCCTTCAGCGCGGCATACTGCGAGCTTCCATAGTTCGGGCTTCCCCAGACGAGCTTGCCTTTCCATTTCGGGTCCGCCAGATCGGCCCAGGACTTCGGCTCTTCCTCCGGAGAGACTTCATTGGCATTGACGATGAGATGCATCAGCGCGATCGACGAGCCGGTCCAGCCGTCCTTGGGATGTTTGAACTCGGCCGGCAGCGACTTGCCATTCTCCGGGGCGAATGGCTCCATCGCGCCCTGTCGGTACAGGACGGTCAACATCGTCGGGTCCGACGTTTCCGCAACATCGGCTTCCAGCTTGCCGGATCGCAGCTCCAAGGCCAGCTTCTGCGCGATCTGCGTCCCACCCGCCCTGAATAGCTGCACCGGAATGCCGTACTTGTCGGTGAAGCCTTTCGCGACGCCTTCCGCGTTCGCTGTGGCTTTCGATGTGTAGAAGACGACCTTGCCTTCCTGCCGGGCACGCTCGATTAGACCCTCGTCTGCGGCGAGGGAGGGTGTGGAAAGCCAGAGGAAACATGCAC
This sequence comes from Alphaproteobacteria bacterium, assembly GCA_029268305.1. Taxonomy (GTDB): domain Bacteria; phylum Pseudomonadota; class Alphaproteobacteria; order JAJUGE01; family JAJUGE01; genus JAJUGE01. Next base: position 47,634 of record JAJUGE010000010.1, on the reverse strand, counting down.
CTGCTATCGCCATTCCACCTGCAAGAACCTGTTCTTTATTGATTTTCATGGGCGTTTCGTCCTTGACGGTTCTGGTTGTCAGTCATAGAGGCGGTTGCCAATTACGCTGCGTGCCACGGTAAAGAAGACGAGCACCAACACGAGCAGTACCACCATAAGAGCCGCCGTCTCCTGGACGGCGCCTTCTTCCCAAAGTCGAAAGGCGGACACCATCATGGTCTCGGTGTTCGGCGCAGCCAGCAGGATTGCCGAGACGACTTCACGCAGGCAGGCCACGAACACGAGCAGTACAGTGGACAGAACGCTGAACTTCAGGAGTGGCAGCGTTATTCGTCTTGTGGTGCGCCACCACCCGGCACCCGCCACCCGACCGGCTTCCAGGAGCGAGTTGTCGATCTGGCGTAGGGCTGCCGAAAGCGGCTGGATCGCGAAAGGCAGGAAGCGCGCGAAATAGCAGGCCGCGAGGATACCGAGGGTCCCGTAAAGAACGAACGGCGGCCGGATGAACGCGAGGATCACGCCGACCGTGAACACGGCACCAGGAATACTGTAGGGGATGAACGAGAGATAATTCAGGATCTGCCTCGCCCGGTGCCTCGTCTTCACAATGATGTATGCAATCACCAAGCCCGCAGACAAGGTGGATGCGACCGTCACGAGCGCAAGGATCAGGGTATTCGCGATGCTATCCAGTGTACGGGAATGCACGAACAACACCTGAACGTAGTGAGCGATCGTGAAATTATCCAGCTGGAACCAGTTGGTCCACACCTTGGACAAGGAAATACTTACAAGGATGGCGGCCGGGAAGAGGAGCGCGGTGAACACCAGTGCTCCACAGAGAGCGAACGCAGCCCAGCGCCACGGGCCAAGAGGGATCTCCCGAGGTCTCATCCCCTTGCCGACAATCGTGGAGAAGCTGCGACGCCGCAGCACGAACAGCTGGAACGTCAACAGGATGGCCGCGAAGCCGAGGAAAAGGATCGACAGGGCGGCGGTGAATTCCAGCCGAGGCGGAAAGGTGGACAGCTCCACATAGATCTGCGTGGCCATCACATAGATGTTGGCCGGGATACCGATTACCGCCGGAGGCCCGAACACGACCAGGTTGTGAATGGCGGTGAGGTTCATCCCGGTCAGGATCGAAGGGAGGACCAGCGGGAGGGTGATGCTGCGCAGCACTCGCCAGCGAGAGGCGCCCACCGTGGTGGCCGCCTCTTCCAGCGCCGGGTCCATGGAGCGGAGCGCGCTGTCTACCAGAAGAAACGACTGCGGATACGCCCCCAGCGCCGTAACCAGCACCAGACCGCTGAACGTGAAGATGTCGAAGGGCTTCACCCCGAATAGGTCGTCGAACAGGAGATTCAGCAACCCGGCATTCGGCTGGAAGATGAAGACGAACGCCATTGCCTGGAAGAGAGGGGGCAGAACGAAGGTGACGGCACTCGCTGCCCGGAAAAGGCTCTTCCCGGGCATGTCGGTTCGTGCCACGGCCCAGGCCATGGGCACGCCCAGCGCCATCGCGACGACCGTTGCGAGGAACGTAAACCAAAGGCTGTCCCAGAGCAGGTTCAGATAATAGGAGGAGAAGACTTCCTCGTAATGGCCGAGCGTCCATTCGCCCATCGCCGTCTGGAAGCTTCCCATGATCAACCAGATCAGTGGGTACAGAACCAGGAGGCCGAGCGATGCGAACACGCATGCCCACAGCAGCCACCGTAACGTTCGATCCGCCGAGACCTTTCGGGTCCGAAGAACGGTCGAGCCGGAAAGCGAAGACCGGGGAAGCGCGATGTCTTGCGGCATGCGAGCTAAGCTTCGACTGGAACGAGTCTGGAAGGATGGAATGCCAGAAAGACACGATCGCCTTCGGCGGCTTCGAGGCCTCTTCCGACATGCACGCGAATTTCCTGACCTCCGACGTCCGCGAACATCGCCACCGTCTCACCCTGGTAGACCAGCGTCTTGATTTCGGCAGGGAAAGCATTCGGAAGGCTGTCAGGGCGGGTGGCCGACACCACAACGTCTTCCGGCCGAACCGACAGTTTGGCGATCTTCTGTGTCTCCATCGTTCCATCCGGGAAGACAATCTCCCCGAAGGCAGCCCGGCCCCTCAGTCCGTTGCCGGAAGGCTCGATCCCACTGATCCCGATGAGATTGCTGAGGCCTATGAAACGCGCGGTGAACTCGGTTCGCGGCCTCTCGTAGATCTCGCGGGGGGCGCCTTCCTGCTCGATCCTCCCATCGCGCATCACGACGATCTTGTCGCTCAGGACCATGGCTTCCGATTGGTCGTGCGTAACGCAGATGGCGGTGACGCCTGTCCTTTCCTGAATGTTCCTGAGCTCGAACCTCATTTCCTCGCGCAGGCGGGCGTCGAGGTTCGCCAGCGGCTCATCGAGAAGCAGGACTTCCGGGTTGTATGCGAGGGCCCGTCCGAGTGCGATCCGCTGCTGCTGCCCCCCGCTGAGGTGGCCCGGCATGGCATCGATCCGGTCGCCCAGCCGGACCAGATCCAGGACCTGGCGAATGCGCTCGATGATGCGGGATCTGGACCAGCCGCGGAGGGCGAGCCCGAAGCCAATGTTTTCCCGCACGGACATGTGCGGCCAGAGAGCGTAGTTCTGGAACACCATGCCGATGTTCCGATCTTCCGACGGTACATTCACCCGGCTGCGGCTGGAGAACAGCACCTGTTCGCCCATCCGGATCTCGCCCTCGTCGGGGGTCTCGAGCCCGGCAATGCACCTCAGTGTGGTCGTCTTGCCGCAACCGCTCGGTCCAAGGAGCGTGGTGACCGCCCCCTGTTCCGCCAACAGGGATATTCCATCGACCGCCGCCGGCCCCGGAGCGTATCGCTTCACGAGTGAGGTGATCTCGATCGGTTTCACTGCGCAGACCGCTCCTGATGCGCCGCCATGCGACGGCGATCCGATTCCAGCGAGGGAGGGGCTGACAGGAGGAAGTGCGGTGAACTCGTAGCTTTGGGCGTGTCGTGCCGTTGAGGGCGAAATCGCGATGAAGGCAGCCGAACACCGCCGTACGCATCTGGGCGGACTCGCCCTGTCACTACCTCGCGGGGCAAGGCATTCCTCCATTCTTGTTCTTTAGGTGCCCTGCCACTCGTTGGCCCACGGGGGGCCGTCCGCACCAGCACCTGCCTTCGTTACGGGAAATTGTCTACGAAAAGCCGCCGATGTCCATCGGCATTCTGCTCGCCCGCAGTTTCGAGAGGATCGCCTTCGTCTCCGACCACCCGAAGGCCGGCTTGTGCCTAGCCTCTACAGAGGCCCTGCGAGCGACCCGATCGCAGCGCTTCGACGAGCTTGCTCGCGGAGATGCGTGCTGCCTTCACGAGGTGCCGACGAACTCCACCGCTGACGTGGCGTCCTTCTTCCAAGGAGTCTCCGATAACGATCCGGCATCCCCTGCAACCCGGAAGATTCCCAGTCGCAGCTACCACCAGAATCTTTTGTCGCCCTGCAGTCACAGAGGCCGCCAATCACGCGTGGTACCTTAAGGTACTGGCTGAGCTCAGCAGTGAGCTCTCAAGGCCCGAAGTCATGGAGGAATTTGGTGGGCGCACCAGGACTCGAACCTGGGACCCGCTGATTAAGAGTCAGCTGCTCTACCGACTGAGCTATGCGCCCCCGCAGGGAGACGGACGGATAGCAAAGCGAGCCGCGTTTGTCGAGCGCCGCGTGCATCGATGCGGCTCCTCCAACGGTCCTCCGTCTAGGCTCCTCTAATCGGGCATGCCGGGGCCGCGGCTGATCCAGACGTCGCGGTGAACCGAGACGCTGAGGAGCAGGCCGAAGCCGATCTGCAGGGTGATCAGGGCGGAGCCGCCATAGGAGACGAGTGGCAGCGGCACGCCGACCACGGGCAGAACGCCCATCACCATCGCCATATTGATGAAGGCGTACAGGAAGAACGTCGCCGTGACGCCGAGCCCCAGCAGCCGGCCGAACTGGTTCCGGCTGCGCAATGCGATCGCATAGCAGCAGAAGATGACGAGCGCGTAGAGCACGAGCAGGAACAGGCCGCCGGCAAGGCCGAGCTCCTCGGTCAGCATTGTGAAGATGAAGTCGGTCTGCTTCTCGGGCAGGAAGTCGAGCTGGCTCTGGCTGCCCTGCATGAAGCCCTTGCCGAACATCCCGCCCGAGCCGAGCGCGATCTTCGACTGGATGATGTGATAACCGGCGCCGAGGGGATCGCGCTCCGGCTCGAGGAAAGTCAGGACGCGCTGCCGCTGATAGTCGTGCAGCATGTTCCACGCCACCGGAACGGCGGCGGCGCCCAGTGCCGCGACCAGCACGAACTTCCACCAGCGCACCCCGGCGAGGAAGAACAGCACGGCCGAGCCCGCGACCAGCATGGTGGCGGTGCCGAGGTCCGGCTGGCGCAGCACGAGTGCCGCGGGCACCGCGACCATCAGCAGCGGCGGGAGCAGCGCGTAGAGCCGGTTGACCTGATCCTCGTCGAGCCGGTGGAAATAGCGCGCGAGCGCCAGCACCAGCCCGATCTTCATCAACTCGGAAGGCTGCAACGTGATCGGACCGAGGACGATCCACCGCCTCGCCCCCATGCCGACCATGCCCGCCACCTCGACCCCGACGAGCAGAACCAGGAGCACGGCGTATACGAGGTAGGCCCATCGCAGCCAGACGCGGATGTCGGTGAGCGCGAGCACCACCATGATCGCGCAACCGATGCCGAACCGGACGATCTGCTTGCCCGCCCAGGGCTCGAGGCTGCCTTCCGCGGCGGAATACAGCATCGCGAAGCCGATCGAGGCTATCAGGGCGATCAGGAACAGGAGCCCCCAGTTCAGGTGGCAGAGCTTCCTGCCGAGCGACAGGCGGGGCCCGTGCGAATCGGGGATTGCGCCGAACATCGCTCAGCTCCTCTCGCCGGTCCGGTAGCCGGGCGGACCGACTTCGAAGGCGGCCGGCGCGACCACCCCTTCGGGCGGCGTCGTGCGTCTCGCCGGATCGCGCCTCTGGACCTCTTTCAGCAGGTCGCGCGCGATCGGCGCGGCGACCCGGGATCCGCCGCCGCCATGCTCCACGATCACGGCGACCGCATAGCGCGGATCGTCGACCGGAGCGTAGCCGACGAACAAGGCGTGGTCCCGCTCCTCCCGCTCCAGCTCCTCTTGCGTGCGGACCCCGCTGCGCCTCTCGCTGGCACTGATGCGACGCACCTGTGAGGTTCCGGTCTTGCCTCCCATCTCCATGCCGGGCTCGGCGATGCGCGCGCCGTAGGCGGTGCCCCAGCGCTGGTTCGTCACCCCGTCCATGGCGGCGCGCACCAGCTTCAGCCATTCCGGCGTCAGCTTGAGGTCTTCGGCCGCCCCCGGCTCCGGCGCGACGCGCTGCTCGCCGATCCGCCGCGTCAGGCGCGGCAGCACGCCCCGGCCGCCGTTGACGAGGCGGGCCGTCATCACCGCGAGCTGCAGCGGCGTCGTCAGCACATACCCCTGCCCGATCCCGGCGATCAGCGTCTCGCCGATCAGCCATGGTTTGCCGAGCGCCTCCAGCTTCCAGGATTTGGTCGGAACGAGGCCGCTGCGTTCGCCGGGAAGCTCGATCCCGAGGCGCTTTCCCAGTCCCAGCCGCTCGGCCATCGCGGCGATCCTGTCGATGCCGACCCGGCGCGCCACCTCGTAGAAATACACGTCGCACGACTGGACGATGCCGTCGTGCAGGTTCACGTGGCCATGGCCGCCCCGCCGCCAGCAATGGAACCGCCCGTCGCCGAGCTTCAGCATGCCGCCGCAGAAGAAGGTCTTGCCCGGCGACACGATGTTGTGCTCGAGCGCGGCGAGCGCGACCACCATCTTGAAGGTCGACCCGGGCGCGTACTGACCGGAGACCGCCTTGTTCGACAGCGGCGCCAGCGGGTTGCGGAGCAGCGATTCCCACTCACGCGAGCTGATGCCACGGTCGAAGGCGTTGGGGTCGTAGGTGGGGCTCGAGACCATCGCCAGCACCTCGCCGGTCTGGCTGTCCAGCACCACGGCCGCCCCCGTCTCGCCGGCCAGCCTCTCGGTCGCGAACCGTTGCAGGGCGGCGTCGATCGTGAGAACGAGATCCTTCCCCGGCTCGCCCTCCTCGCGCGACAGCTCGCGGATCACGCGGCCGACCGCGTTCACCTCGACGTGGCTGACGCCGGCACGTCCGCGCAGATCCGCCTCGCGGACGCGCTCGATGCCCGCCTTGCCGATCCGGAACTCCGGAATGGTCAGGACGGGGTCGCCATCGAGGTCCTCCTCCGCGACCGCACCGACATAGCCCACCACGTGGGCGGAATAGTGGCCCTGCGGGTAGAGCCGGCGCGGCACCATGTCCGCCGCCACGCCCGGCAGGTCCAACGAATGCGCGCTGACGCGGGCGACGTCCTCCCAGTCGAGATTGTCCACGACCGTCACCGGCGTGAACGGCCGCATCCGCTGGACGGTGCGCAGGATCCGCTCCCGTTCGCCGGGACGCACCGGAATCAGCTTCTCCAGCCGCGTCAGCGTTTCTTCGAGCGACGGCGTCTGCTCCGGAATGATGAAGACGCGGTACGTCTGGCGATTGACCGCGAGCGGCACGCCGAACCGGTCGAGGATCAGGCCCCTCTCCGGCGGAAGCAGCCGCGGGCTGACGCGGTTGTCTTCGGCAAGGCCGGCGTAATGCTGGGACTGGAGCACCTGGAGATGGTAGAGCCGGCCACCGAGCAGCGTGAACAGACCGAGCTTGGCACCACCGAGGAACAGCGCCCGACGCGTGAAGGTCTTGTGCCGCTTAAACTCGCGCCGCATCGAAGCCCTTCCCGAAGAGGACGAGGCCGAGCCTGGCGAACAGCCAGGCGAAGGCAGGATAGGCGAACACCGTCAGGAGATATTGCACGATCAGCGGCCCGGCCGCGAGGAGCTGGCCGAGATAGAGCGAGGCGGCGAGCCACGCCAGCGCGACCGCCCCGGCGGCGACCATGGCGAAGCCGCACCAGTCGACGATGAACGGCCTCCGCGCCAGGTGCCGCCGCTGTGCGCTTATCACCGCGTGGGTCGCCACGAGCACCAGCGCATTCAGCCCGACCGGCCCACCGCCCAGCACGTCATGCGCGACGCCGAGCAGGAACGCGGCGGCGACCGGCATCACCGCGGGCCGGTGCACCGTCCAGTAATGGACCGCGATCAGCCCGAACAGCGGCGCCACCGAGGTCAGCCCGGGCAGCGGCCATGGCACGATGCCCACGAGGACGAAGCCGAGTGCGACGATGCTGGGGACGGCGCTCCGCACCCATATGTCCAGTGCCTGCGCTATCGGAGGCATGCCTTCATTCCAGCATGCCCGTGGCGAACGGCTCTTCCTGCCGCCCGACCACCCGCACGAACTCCAGTTGATCCCAGTCCGCGAGGGCGCGGACACGCACGACTCCCCCCTTGGCACCGGTTACCCGCCCTACCGGTATCCCGGGCGGAAAGACGCCCCCATGTCCGGAGGTCAGGACGAGATCGCCGTTCGCGACCGGCGCCTCGCCGTCGACGTGCTCGAGCCGGGGCAGATCGCTGTTGTCTCCGGCGAGGATCGCGCGCCGCCGACGCTCGCCGACGATCACCGGCACCTTGGACTTGAGGTCGGTGATCAGGAGCACGCGGGCGGAGCGGCTCGCAACCTGGGCGACGCGGCCGACGAGGCCCTGGCCGTTGATCACGGTCTGCCCGGCGGCCACCCCTTCGCGGGTGCCGGCATTTATGAGGACGGTCCTGACGAAAGCGCTCCCGGTATCGGCGATCACACGGGCGGAGACCATCGTCACCGCGGGCTCCGGCTTGAAGCGCAGCAGCTGCCGCAACGCCTCGATCTCGCTGTCGAGCCGGTGGGCATGCAGCTGCCAGCGACGGAGCCGCTCGTTCTCCGCTCTGAGCCGCTCGTTCTCGGCCTTCAGCTCGGCGAGCCTGTGCAGGCCTCTCGCGTAATGCGCGAAGACGGAGACCGGCTGCGAGATCAGATCGAGCACGGGGGCGGCCACGTCGGTCACGGTCGCGCGGACCTCTTCGACGAGCACGGTCTCCAGCTTGCCGATGAGCATGAGCCCGACTGCCGCGCCGAGAAACGCCAGGAACGCCAGCCTACGAGCCAAAGCCTTGATCGGGTTCATCCTCGGGCCGCTCCAAAGCTTCCGAGTCCTGGCTCCTCCTCCCGAATTCGCATCAGCGGTCGTCCGGCGTCGGAGAGGTCTCCGTCAGCTGATCAGCACGCTCTTGAGGATCTTCATTTCCTCCAGGCAACGCCCGGTGCCGAGCGCGACGCAGGAGAGATGATCCTCGGCGATCGACACGGGCAAGCCCGTGGCATCGCGAAGCACCTGGTCGAGATTGGCGAGCAGCGAGCCGCCGCCAGTCATGACGATGCCTTTGTCGACGATGTCGGCCGCCAGCTCGGGCGCGGTGTGCTCGAGCGCCACCGTCACCGCCTCTACGATCGCGCCGACCGGTTCGTTCAGGGCTTCCGCCACCATCGCCTCGGTCACGGCGAGTTCGCGCGGGACGCCGTTCATCAGATCGCGGCCCTTCACCGCCATCCATCGCCCGTACGATTCGGCCGGCGGAGACGCCGAACCGATCTCCTTCTTGATCCGCTCGGCCGTGCTCTCGCCGATCAGGAGGCTGTGGTGGCGACGGATGTAGGCGATGATCGCCTCGTCCATCTTGTCGCCGCCGATACGCACCGAACGGGAATAGACGATCCCCCCGAGCGAGAGCACCGCGACCTCGGTGGTTCCGCCGCCGATGTCGACGATCATCGAGCCGGTGGGCTCCGTCACCGGCAGCCCGGCGCCGATCGCCGCCGCCATCGGCTCCTCGATCAGGAAGACGCGCCGTGCGCCGGCACTTTCCGCCGATTCCTGGATGGCGCGCCGCTCCACTGCCGTCGATCCCGAGGGGACGCAGATGATCACCTGTGGGCTGACGAAGCTCCGGCGGTTATGCACCTTGCGGATGAAATGCTTGATCATCTCTTCCGCCACCTCGAAATCGGCGATCACGCCGTCGCGAAGCGGCCGGATCGCCTCGATGTTGCCGGGCGTGCGCCCCAGCATCAGCTTGGCCTCGTCACCCACCGCGAGGACCTGCTTGCGCCCCTTGACCGTGGCGATCGCCACCACCGACGGCTCGTCCAGGACCACGCCCCGGCCGGCGACGTAGACCAGGGTGTTGGCCGTGCCGAGATCGATCGCCAGATCGGCGGACAACATGCCGAGAAAACTCGAGAACATCAGGCCTCGCTAACCACCGTCGCTTCCGGGCAAGAGAAGGCCCGAAATCATTGCCGTGCCCTGCACGCCCGCATCCGGCATCGACGCGCCTGCAACGGGAGCGGGTCGGCTGGCGTGCGGGCAGGAAAGGTCGCCTTCGCGATCCCACCGCCGGCACGCGCCGATGGTCTTCCGGCGACCCCGTTTCCGTTCGAGCGTTGGCCGCTTCCGGGACGGCGGTCGACGGTCGACGCGCCTCCGGCGGACGGGCCTCGCCATCGATAAACTTGAATATACCTAAGGCCTAAGCCCCACCGGCCGCAACGATTTTCCGGCGGGCGGCCGGCCGCGTCCCGACGAGAGACGCGCCGGCTCCGCCGAAAGTCGCCTGTCCCCGTCAGTTCTTGCTCTTGTCGACGAGGGCGTTCTCGCCGATCCACGGCATCATGCCGCGCAGACGCGTGCCGACCTCCTCGAGCTGGTGCTGGGCCGCGCGGCGCCGCATCGTCTTGAAGCTGGACTGGCCAGCCGCGTTCTCGAGCACCCACTCCCGGGCGAACTTGCCCTGCTGGATCTCGTCCAGGATCTCGCGCATGCGCTGCTTGGTGGCGGCGTCGATCACCCGCGGTCCCCGGCTGTAGTCGCCATACTCCGCCGTGTTGGACACGGAATACCGCATCGCTGCCAGGCCGCCCTCATAGATGAGGTCGACGATCAGCTTCACCTCGTGCACGCACTCGAAGTAGGCCATCTCCGGCGCATAGCCGGCCTCGACCAGAGTCTCGAACCCGGCGAGGATCAGCGCCGACAGGCCGCCGCAGAGCACCGCCTGCTCACCGAACAGATCCGTCTCGCACTCCTCGCGGAACGTGGTCTCGATGATGCCGGCACGGCCGGCGCCCAGACCGCAGGCATAGGAGAGACCGATGTCGTTGCAGTTGCCGGATGCGTCCTGATGAACCGCGAGCAGGCTCGGAACGCCGGCGCCGCGCACATATTCCGAACGGACGAGATGGCCCGGGCCCTTCGGCGCCACCATGAAGACGTCGAGATCGGCACGCGGCTCGACCAGATTGAAGTGCACCGACAGCCCGTGCGCGAACGCGAGCGTGGCACCCTGCTTCAGATTGCCCTTGAGCTCGGACTCGTACAGGGCGGCATGCCCCTCGTCCGGCGTCAGCACCATCACCACGTCGGCCCATGCGGCCGCTTCGGCCGGGCTCTTCACCTGAAAGCCGGCCGCTTCGGCCTTGGCGGCGCTGCCCGAGCCGGGGCGGAGGCCGATCACGACATCCTTGACGCCACTGTCGCGCAGGTTGTTGGCATGCGCGTGCCCTTGGCTGCCGTAGCCGATCACGGCCACCTTCTTCGATTTGATCAGATTAACGTCGGCGTCGCGATCGTAGTACACACGCATGGCGGATCCGTGGCTCCAGTCTTGCAGAAAGAGGGGTTTTAACGAGTCTGGCGACGATCCGCTACAACCCTTTCGCGCCGCGCGAGATCGCGACGACGCCGGTGCGGGCGACGTCGACCAGGCCGAGTGGCTCCATCAGCTTGATGAAGGCGTCCAGCTTGCCGGTCGAGCCGGTCATCTCGAACACGAACGACTCGTTGGTGCTGTCGACGACGCGGGCCCGGAAGATGTCGGCGATGCGCAGCGATTCCACCCGTGGCTCGCCACGACCGGCGACCTTGATCAACGCCAGCTCGCGCTCGACCGAAGGTCCCTCGTCGGTCAGGTCCGAGACACGGTGGATTGGGACGAGCCGATTCAGCTGCGCCTTGATCTGCTCGATGATCATCCGTGTGCCGGACGTGACGATCGTGATCCGCGACAGTCGCTTGCCCGTCTCGACTTCGGCGACGGTCAGACTCTCGATGTTGTAGCCGCGGCCGGAGAACAGGCCGATGACGCGCGCCAGCACCCCCGGCTCGTTGTCGACCAGAACGGCGATCGTGTGCTTCTCGACAGGTTCATCCTTCACTGCACGGCGCCTTTTCGAATGATGCTTCGTCGGAGATTGGTGGAAAGAGCTGGTTGACCCGGGGGGGCCGTTCGCATCAGACCAGCACCATTCCTTCCTCCGAGACCGGCGCCTCGGCACGGTCGTCGGGGCCGAGCAGCATCTCGTTGTGCGCCGCGCCGGACGGGATCATCGGGAAGCAGTTCTCCTTCGGATCGACGCGAACGTCGACCAGCACCGGGCGGTCCACGGCCATCATCTCGCGGATCACGTCGTCGACCTCTCCGGGCTTGCTGGCGCGCAGGCCGACGAGCCCGAATGCCTCGGCGAGGCGGACGAAGTCCGGCAGCGCCGCCGTATAGCTCTCCGAGTACCGCCCCCCGTGCAGAAGCTCCTGCCACTGCCGCACCATACCCATCCATTCGTTGTTCAGGATGAACACCTTGATCGGCAGTTTGTACTGAACCGCGGTCGACAGCTCTTGGATGTTCATCAGCACGGAGGCTTCGCCGGCGACGTCGATCACCAACGCGTCGGGGTGCGCCACCTGCACGCCCACCGCCGCCGGCAGACCGTAGCCCATAGTGCCGAGCCCGCCCGACGTCATCCAGCGGTTGGGCTTCTCGAAGCGCAGGAACTGGGCGGCCCACATCTGGTGCTGGCCAACTTCGGTGCTGATGAACACGTCCTCCCGCTCCCGGGTGAGGGCGTAGAGCCGCTCGAGCGCGTATTGCGGCTTGATCAGCGTGTCGCTCGGCGTGTAGCGCAGGCACTGGCGGCCGCGCCACTCATCGATCTGGTCCCACCAGACCTGGAGGGCCTTGCTATCCGGCTTCGCCTGCTTCTCCTTCCAACGCCCGATCATGGCCTCGAGCACCGCGCCCGCGTCGCCGACCACGGCGAGATCGACCGGCACGTTCTTGTTGATCGAGGACGGATCGATGTCGACGTGGATCTTCTTCGACCCGGGCGCGAAGGCATCGAGCCGACCGGTAACACGGTCGTCGAAGCGGGCGCCGATGTTGATCAGGAGATCGCACGAGTGCATCGCCATGTTCGCCTCGTACATCCCGTGCATGCCGAGCATGCCGAGCGAGAGCGGATCGGATGCGGGGAAGGCGCCGAGCCCCATGAGCGTCTGCGTGCATGGATAGCCGGTCATGCGCACGAAACGGGTGAGCAGCTCCGACGCGTGCGGCCCGGCGTTGATCACACCGCCGCCGACATAGAAGACGGGCCGCTTCGCCGCGGCGATCATGTCGACCGCGCGGTCGATGAGGTCGGACTCGGGCCGCGTCTGCGGCCGATAGCTCTTGTGCTCGACCTGATCCGGCCTGACGTATGTCCCGGTGTCGAACTGCACGTCCTTCGGAAGATCGACCACTACGGGTCCCGGTCGGCCGCTTCGCGCCACGTAAAATGCCTCGTGCATCGTGCGTGCGAGGTCGTCCACGTGCTTCACCAGGTAGTTGTGCTTGGTGCAGGGACGCGTGATGCCGGTCGTATCCGCTTCCTGGAAGGCGTCGTTGCCGATGAGGTGCGTGGGCACCTGCCCCGTGATGCAGACGATCGGAATACTGTCCATCAGCGCGTCGGTGAGCCCGGTCACGGCGTTGGTGGCACCGGGGCCTGAAGTCACCAGAACGACGCCGACCTTGCCGGTCGAGCGTGCATAGCCTTCCGCGGCGTGCACCGCGCCTTGCTCGTGCCGAACGAGAATGTGGCGCAATCGGTTCTGCTTGAAGACCTCGTCGTAGATCGGGAGGACGGCGCCGCCGGGATAGCCGAATACGACATCGACCCCCTGGTCGAGCAGGCTTCGTATCAGCATTTGCGCGCCGGTCATTCGATCGTCGCTCATTTGAGGCTCCCGTCTACTGCAGTCTTAACGGCCATGTAGCGCACTGCCCGCACATTCGCACGCACGCGCGGCACCACGCCGCCCCCAGGAGGGGGCGATGAGGGGCCGAACCTATTCGGTCAGCCCCCTCGGGGTCAACAGGAACTCGCGAATATTCGAAAAGATTTTTTGCCAGACGCTTTCCGAAAATTGCTCAGCGAACCAGAGCCCCTCTGTCTGGTGCCGTAGCCAGGTCATCTGGCGCTTGGCGTACTGCCGCGTCGACCTCTGCGCGCGCTCGCGCGCCTCGGGCAGGCCGATTTCGCCCGCGACATGGCGGAGCAGGTCGCGCACTCCCACCGCCCGCATCGCCGGCAGATCCGGCGGCAGCCGCATCGCCGCCAGCCGCGCCACCTCGTCGAGAGCGCCCGCCTCCAGCATCCGGTCGAAGCGAGCATCGCAAGCGGCGTAGACCGCCTCGCGCGGTGGAGCGAGGACGAGCGTGAGAGCCCTGATCTCCCCACCGTCGACGCGTGGGCTCCGGCTCTGCCAGACGCTGAGGGGCTCACCCGTCGCCTCCAGGACTTCGAGGCCGCGCAGGAGGCGCTGCATGTCGGAAGGAGAGATGCGCTCCGCGGTTGCCGGGTCGCGATCGGCGAGCTCGGCGAACAGCGCCGCCGCCCCCTGCTCCCGCAATCGATCGCGCACCCGCTCGCGCACCTCGGGAGGCGTATCCGGGATCGGAGCGAGACCTTCCAGCAGCGCCTTCAGGTAGAGTCCGGTACCACCCACGACGACGGGCAGCGAGCCGGTTGCGGAGGCGGCGGCGATCTCTCTCACCGCCCAGCCCCGCCAACGTCCCGCCGAGCAGGCCTCGGCCGCTGACAACACACCGTAGAGGCGATGCGGTGCGGCGGCCTCCTCTTCCGGCGTCGGCCGTGCCGTGAGGATCCGCAGCTCGCGGTAGACCTGCATGCTGTCGGCATTGATCACGGTGCCGCCGAACGCCGTCGCGATCCGCAGGGCGGCGGCCGACTTGCCGCTCGCCGTCGGCCCGGTGACGACGATCGCCGTGATGGGAGGCTCGCTGGTGGTCATGCCGTCTTGTGTCCGCTGCGCCGGCATCGCTATAAGCCGGCATGCATCATGTAGTGACCCTGGCCGCCGGAAGCGGGCGCACCTTGCCGACGGATCGGCTTTCGGTCGTCGAAGAGGCGCTCGCCGAGCATCACATCGAAACGGGCGCCGTCGACTGGCTCGCCGCCGGCCGGGCGTGCGATCTGCCGATCGGCCCGGTCGGCCGGCCGGAGCGGCTTTCCGCCCTCTCCGACGATCTCCGCCGCCGACTGGAAGGTGCGGAGGTCGACGTCGCCGTGCAACCCGCCGCCGGCCGGCGCAAACGGCTGCTCGTCGCGGACATGGACTCGACGATCGTCACGGGCGAGACGCTGGACGAGCTCGCCGACGAAGCCGGCATCAAGCCGCATGTCGCCGCCATCACGGCCCGCGCCATGAACGGCGAGCTCGACTTCAAGGCGGCGCTCAGGGAGCGGGTCCGGCTGCTCGCCAACCTGCCGGTCGCCGCGCTCGAGCGGACCTGGGCGCGTGTCGAGCCGACCGCGGGAGCCGCGACGCTGGTGCGCACGATGCGGGCGAACGGCGCGTTCGCCCTGCTCGTCTCCGGCGGTTTCCGGTTTTTCACGAGCCGTGTGCGGACGATGATCGGCTTCGACCGCGACGAGGCGAACGATCTCGAGATCGCCGACGGGCGGCTGACCGGCAAGGTGCACGAGCCCATCCTCGATCGGGATTCGAAGCTGCGGTTCCTTCTGGCGGCGGCGGCGGAGCGCGGGCTCACGTCGCAGGACTGCCTCGCGATCGGTGACGGCGCCAACGACCTGCCGATGCTGCAGGAGGCCGGCCTCGGTATCGCGTTCCGGGCGAAACCGACGGTGGCGGCGGCCTGCCGGGTTCGAATCGATCACGGCGATCTCGAGACGGCTCTCTTCTACCAGGGCTATCGAGAGAGCGAGTTCGTCGGCTGACGCGGATCAGCCCTGCCTGATGCCGACGGCGACGAAGCGCAGGTCGCCCTTCCGCTCCAGCAGGAGGAGCACCGACTTCCGGCCCTCGGCGACGGCGGCTTCGACCTTCTCGGCCACCTGCGAGACCACCTCGACCGGATCCTGATTGACCTCGACGACGATGTCGCCCGGCAGCAGGCCCTTCTCCTGGGCCGGGCCATCGGCTGCGACCTCGGTGACGACGACACCCTTCGCCTCCGGGCCGATGTCGTACTTTTGGCGGATCTCGTCGGTGAGCTCCGCGAGCTTCAGGCCCAGCGCCGCGACCTCGGCATCGCCGGTCGGCTCGGAGGGGGTGGTCGTGGCCTGCGCCGCGTCCTCCTCTTCCGCGAGCTGCTCGACTTCGACTTCGAAGGTCCGCGTCTCCCCCTTCCGCCAGACCTCGACCGGAACCACCGCACCGATCCGCGTCTCGGCAACGATGCGTGGAAGGCGCCGCATCTTCTCGACCGGTTTCCCGTCAAAGCTGAGGATGATGTCGCCGGCTTCGATTCCGGCCTTCTCCGCTGGACCGTCCGGCGTGACGCTGGCGACCAGGGCGCCGCGTGCATTGTCGAGGCCCAGGCTCTCGGCGATCTCGTCGGTCACGGTCTGGATGCGGACGCCGAGCCAGCCTCTCCGGGTCTCGCCGAATTCGCGAAGCTGGTGAATCACCGGATCGGCCAGCGACGAGGGAATCGCGAACCCGATCCCGACACTGCCTCCCGACGGCGAGAAGATCGCGGTGTTGATGCCGATCACCTCCCCGTCGATGCTGACGAGCGGCCCGCCCGAGTTGCCGCGATTGATCGAGGCATCCGACTGGATGAAGTCGTCGTAGGGGCCGGCGTTTATGTCGCGTTGCCGCGCCGAGATGATCCCGGCGGTAACGGTCCCGCCGAGCCCGAACGGATTGCCGATCGCGATCACCCAGTCGCCGACGCGCGCCTTGGAAGAGTCGCCGAGCTTCAGGAACGGCAACGGCTCCTTCGGTTCCACCTTGAGCAGGGCGACGTCGGTTTTCGGGTCGCGTCCGATGAGCGTCGCGGCCAGCGACGACTCGTCATGGAAGCGGACGAGGATCTCGTCGGCGTCCTTGATGACATGGTAGTTGGTGACGATGTAGCCGTCCGGGTCGATCACGAAGCCGGAACCGAGCGACGTCGCCCGCCGCGGCGGCGCATCCGGACGCTGCTGGCGCTCGAAGAATTCCTTGAAAAACTCCTCGAACGGCGAGCCGGGGGGCAGCTGCGGTATCTCCGGAATCTGGTCCGGCTGCAGCGTCTGGGTCGTGGAAATGTTCACCACGGCCGGCAGCACCCTCTCCGCCAGGTCGGCGAAGCTGTCGGGGGCCTCGCGGGCTTCCGCACCCGACAGGAAGAGCGCCATCGCCATCAGCACGGCGAGGCAGGCCCGCAAACTGCTCATCGCGGCGAGCCGATCGCCGAGGCGCGCGGCAGCCGCCCCGCGCCCGGATTCCGCCCCTGCCTCATGCGCCACGCGCAGTCTCCGGGGCCGCGGTCGATCGATGAACGCCATTTCCAGTCTTTCCGGCCAATTCCGCTCCGCCGCATGCGTCCGGGCCATCAGCCGCGTGCGAGCCAAACTATTCCAACGCCGACACACGCCGCGATCAAGCCCCCTGTTCGGAGGAGCTGAGGCGGCCGTGTGAGTACGTCCGCCAGCATCCTCTGCATCGCACTGGGGAACAGCGCGTAGAGCACTCCCTCGATGACCAGCACCAGGCCGATCGCCACCACGAAGTCCGTCAACGCCGAAGTCCCGTCACACCGCTCCTAGCCGCGGTCACCTCGGCGCCGCTGGCGGCTGGGCCCCGTCGGAGCCAGGCAGGGCCGGCGCCGCCGGGCTCTGCGCGTCGCCACCGGCCGCCCCCTGGTCGTCAGTCCGCGGAAGATCGGGGCCGCTGGCGGTGGGTACGTTGCCGAGGAACCGGAAGAAGTCGTTCGACGGACTGAGGACGAGGGTCGTCCCTTCCGGCCCGAGCGCGTTTCGGTACGCCTCCATCGACCTATAGAAGGCGAAGAAGTCGGGATCCTGGCCGAAGGCATCGGCATAAATCCTGATCGCATCGGCATCCCCCTGGCCGCGCAGCCCCTGTGCTTCCCGCTGCGCTTCGGCGAGGAGCACTGTCCGTTCGCGCTCGGCCCGTGAGCGGATGCGCTGCGCGAGCTCGGCACCCTGGGCGCGGAATTCGCGAGCTTCCCGCTCGCGCTCGGATTGCATCCGCGAGTAGATCGCCTGGGCGTTCGCTTCCGGCAGGTCCGCACGCCGGATGCGCACGTCGATGACCTCGATACCGAAGCCTGCGGTCTCGACGTTCACCAGCTCCTGGATCTCCCGCATGATGTCCGCACGCTCCTCGGACAGCACGGATGCGAAGCTCCGATTGCCGATGACGCGCCGCAGGCTTGAGGTGAGATAGTTGCTGAGCCTGGAGCGGAAGGACTCCTCGGTGCCGGTCGCCTGATAGAAGCGAAGCGGATCGACGATCCGGAAGCGCGCATAGGTGTCGACGACGAAACGCTTCTGGTCGGCGGTGATGATCTCCTCCGCCGGCGGCGCATAGTCCAGGACGCGCGAGTCGAAGTAGACCGCGTTCTGGATGAACGGCAGTTTCGCGTGCAGCCCCGGGTCTTTGACGACCCGCTTCGGCTCACCGAACTGGAGCACGAGCGCCTGTTGCGTCTGGTGCACCGTGAACAGCGAACTGGCGGCAACGATGCCGACGATGATCACCAGAATGCCGACAACCGTCAGGAGAACGCGGCTCATCGGGTCGTCTCCCCGTTACGCTGCGCCCCTCCGGAGGTCGCCCGCTTCTGCACCTCGGGCAGAGGCAGGTACGGCACGACCCCGCTTCCGCCGGCTTCGTTGTCGATCAGGATCTTGTTGGCGTTGCGAAACACCTCTTCGAGCGTCTCCAGATAGATGCGCTGCATCGTGACGTCCTGCGACGTCCGATACGCCTGATAGACATCGTTGAAGCGCGCCGCATCACCCTGTGCGCGTGCGACCACTTCCTGCCTGTACGCTTCGGCCTCCTGGGTCAGACGCTCGGCTTCGCCGCGTGCCCTCGGAATGATGTCGTTGCGATAGGCCTCGGCCTCGTTGCGAAGGCGCTCCTGGTCGGCGCGCGCCCGCTGAACGTCGCGGAAAGCGTCGATGACCTCTCCCGGCGGGTCCACCTTCAGCAACTGCACCTGGGTGATCTCGACGCCCGCTCCGTACTGGTCCAGCAGCGACTGCAGCCGCTCTTCGGCGGCGTCCTCGATCTGGCCTCGTCCTTCCGCCAGCGCGGACGCGATCGGGGTCTGGCCGATGATCTCGCGCATCGTGCTTTCGGCAGCGGCCTTGATCGTCACTTCGGGTGTCCGGACGTTGAAGAGGAAGTTGCCGGCGTCCCGGATTCTCCAGAAGACGGCGAAGTTGATGTCGACGATGTTCTCGTCGCCCGTGAGCATCAGCGCCTCTTCCGGCACCTGTCGGCCGACGTCGGCCCGCGCGCCGGCCCCCGCCGTGCGCACGCCGAGCTCGATCCGGTTCACTACCGTCACCTTCGGCGTCTCGACCGATTCGATCGGATAGGGCAGATGGTAGTTGAGGCCCGGCTGGGTCGTCCTCACCCATTCGCCGAAGCGCAGCACCACCCCCTGCTCGTCCGTCTGGACCCGGTAGATCCCGGTCGCCGCCCAGAGGACGAGCGCGATGACGACGATGCCGAGGACACCGGCGCCACCGCCGATTCCGCCGGGCATGCTCCGCCGGAAACGCTCCTGAGCCTTACGGATGAGCTCCTCGAGGTTCGGTGGCTGGCCCGGACCGCCGCCCGGTCGGCCGCCGCCCCAGGGACTTCCGCCACCCCCGCCGCCGCCCCAGGGACCGCCGCCCTGATTCTGCCAAGGCATCCAGTATCACCTCTCGACCACCGATCACCGCGCAGGTATTGCAACCCGCTACCGCGCCTTATATGTCAGGAGCCATCTACAGACAATCGCGGTCGCCCTCGATCCAACGAGGGAACCCACTCTTTCATCCTATATGGCAGGCCCCGGAATGAGAGCCTGGCGCACACTCAAGCAATATCTCCGCACGAAGGGGCCGGTGCAGATGCCTGACGCGCGAGGCGGTGTCTCGGAATCCGAGGTGAGGGACGCCCTGCGCGCGATCCCTACCCCGCACGGTGGCGGAGATCTGGTGGCCGCCGGGGTCGTCTCCGGCATCGTCATCAGGAACGGCAATGTACACGTGTCCCTCGAGATCGAGCCTGCGCAGGCCGAGGCGATGGAGCCGGTGCGAGAGGCTGCGGAGAAGGCGATACGAGCGGTCGACGGCGTTCTGTCGGCGACGGTCGTCCTGACGGCGGAGCGGGCCGGCACGGACCGCGCCGCCGCCAAGCCGACATCTCCCGGTCCGGCGCCTCGTGGCGGGATGCGCGGCAGAGCGCCCGCCGGCTCACCGCGCGCCGGTGAGCTGCTGCCCGGCGTGCGGGCGATCGTCGCGGTCGCCTCCGGAAAGGGCGGCGTCGGCAAATCGACGGTCGCCGTGAATCTGGCGCTCGGCCTCGCCGCCGCCGGTCACCGCGTCGGCCTGCTCGATGCGGACATCTACGGCCCGTCGCTGCCGCGGATGATGGGCATACGCGGGCGCCCGGACAGCACCGACGGCAAGACGCTGGAGCCGATGGAGAACCACGGCGTCCGCTGCATGTCGATCGGCTTCCTCGTCGAGGAAGAGACGCCGATGATCTGGCGCGGCCCGATGGTGATGGGCGCGTTGCAACAGATGCTGGGGGACGTGAACTGGGGTGAGCTCGACGTTCTCGTCGTCGACATGCCGCCGGGCACCGGCGATGCCCAGCTCACGATGGCGCAGCGCGTGCCGCTCACCGGCGCCGTCATCGTCTCCACGCCACAGGACATCGCTCTGCTCGACGCGCGCAAGGGCATCAACATGTTCCGCAAGGTCGACGTGCCGGTGCTGGGCATCGTCGAGAACATGAGCACCTACGTCTGCCCGTCCTGCGGACACGAATCCCACATCTTCGGCCATGGCGGGGCCAGAGCGGAGGCCGAACGCCTCGGCGTGCCGTTCCTCGGGGAGATCCCGCTTCACATCGACGTCAGGCTCACCGGCGACGCGGGCGAGCCGATCGTCGCTTCGTCGCCCGAGAGCCCGCAGGCGCAGGCGTTCCGGACTATCGCCGACCGCGTGTGGGACGCGATCTCGGCGCGCCTCGAGACCGGAAGGGCCCCACCGCGCATCGTCGTGGAATGAGCCGGACGGCCGGCGTCCCGATCAGTTGGACACCGAGGCCCTGGTAACCCCGCTTTCTTCGATCCGGACCGTCGGCATCGGGCTGTAGGAGAAGTAGGCGCCGCCGTCGCCGAGATCCGTGAAGAAGAGGCGGTAGCCGATCTGCTGCCCGCACCGCTCGATCGTCCACTGCTCCTGCCACTTCTTCTGCCGCACCTTGGGGGAGAGCTGAACAAGCGTGGGCTGCGTGACGACATCGACGTCAACGAACTTCCGCGACTTGCACGAGGTGTCCGCCGCGTCGTCGACCGCGAAGATTCTGATCTGCGCCTTGCTTTGAAGGAGGGGGGAAGCCAGCGACGGGTCGAAGGTGGGATCGTCGGCCTGCGCGCCGGCCGCGATACTCAGGACAACGAGACCGGCGATCCCGCCCGCGAAACGAAACAGCCGCATATGCACTCCACCCCTGCGAGGACGATCGGCACGGTAGTCGATCAGGCCCGCGAAATGCAATTGCCATAGCGGCCGCGTCCATAAAAGAAAGACGGCGCCCGGAGGCCCGGGCGCCGTCGATCCGTGAGGGGCTACGTCGCCGACTAGTTCAGTCGGATCTCGACGCGGCGGTTCTCCTGCTCACGCACACCGTCGGGCGTCGGCACCCGAGGATCGGTCTCACCACGACCCGACGTCGAGATGTCGGTCGGCGAGATGCCCTGGTTCACCAGGTAGTCCCTGACCGAAGCGGCGCGGCGCTCGGACAGGCGCTGGTTGTAGCCGACAGGACCGGAGCGGTCCGCATGGCCGATCGCCGTGATCGAGCCGGCATTCAGATCGCCGAAGGCGCGGACGACGTCGTTGAGGATCGAGATCGCGTCTGGCCGGAGATCGGACCGGTCGAAGTCGAAGAAGACCAGGTAGTCACGTGCCGGCGGCTCGGTCGGAGCAGGCGGCGGGGCTGGCATCGGACGGCCCGTCAGCTGCGCCATGGCAGCGTCGAAGCGCTCCTGGCAATCGGGCACGAGCCAGTAGACGCTTTCGGCCTTCTCCAGGATGCAGTCGAACATGACCTGGGCTTCGGCGGCAGTCTCCGGCGCGGTGGAGCGCGCATTGCCGTCGAGGACGGAGATCAGCTGGCTGCGCGTCGCGGCGAGCTGGTCTTCCTGCGAGCCCGGGATATCCCAATCGTCGAGCTCTTCGGGCAGCACCACCTCGTCGTTGCCCGCGCGAACCGCCTTCCGCGCGAAGATGCCGGCGTCGATCCAATCCTCCTGCGCGGCGCCGCCTTGCGCGATCTCGAGGTACCCCGTGCGAAGCGCCTCGTTGAACGGCGAACTCGCACGCAGACCCTGCGCGGTCTCGATGTCTCCTTCGGCCGAGAGGGGGCCCCCTCTCGTGCCAGCGCAAGCGGACACCGCAAGCATTGCGGCGCACGCCACCACCAGTCGCGAAAATTTCATGCCTATCTCCATCCTAGATGAGCCAACCCTCAACGAGGCGATGAACGGCGCCACCTGCCGATCGTTCCTTTGAACGGTACCCAGACACCACATTTTTACGCTTGCGTCGCGAGGAGGTAAAGCTGCGTCGCTCGGAGGCAAATCGAGACGGAGTATCAGGTCGCGTTTTCTTCGCCTGAGCCGGCCTCCGCATCGAGAAGCGTGCATAGCTCGCGCCACTCGCGCCCGCTCATGCCGGACTGCTCGGCCGTGACGGACTCGCCGCGCAAGCGACGCCGCACGACATCGAGCGCCTGCGCCGAAAGCGTCGCTCCCCCGAGCCTGTAATCCCGGAATGCCTGGTACGACACCGGCACCCATCGGCGGACCGTATCGATCATGGCCTCGGCATAGGCCCTGATCTCGTATTGCGCGTGGGGGTCGGCGCGCAGGGACAGGAAGTTCAGCAGATTGTGCAGGTCGGTCTTCCAGTACCACTGCGTATAGGTAGAGAGCGGCAGGTTCATGCGCGCCAGCTCGCGCGCCAGGCCCTTCCGCGCGGGATCGCGGCTAGCGGTGCGGCCGTCCTCGTTCAGCATCTCGTCATAGTGGTCGAACGCCCGGACGGCGTCGCCTTTCAGGATCTCCAGCACGCGAGCCGCCTCGGCGCCTTCCAGGATCTCCCCCCGCCCCTGCCGGTTCTGGCTCGACTGTGCCGCGAGCTGCTCGGGAGCCGGCAAGTAGAACTCCCGGTCCAGCACCGAATAGCGCGCCGAATATTCGTTCACGTTCGCAGTGCGATGCCTGATCCACTGCCGGGCGACGAAGATCGGCAGCTTCACGTGATATTTTATTTCGCACATTTCGAACGGCGTGGTGTGCCGGTGGCGCATCAGATAGCGGATAAGCCCCGAATCGTCGCGAAGCCGCCGGGTTCCCCGGCCGTAGGAAACCCGCGCCGCCTGCACCACCGCCGAATCGTCGCCCATGTAGTCGATGACGCGCACGAAGCCGTGGTCCAGCACCGGCAGGGGCTCGAACAGGATCTCCTCGAGCTCGGGCACCGTGGGGCGGCGCGTGCTGTGCTGGGTGCGCCGCGCGTCGGCGATCTCTGCGGCTTGCTCGGGCGTCAACGGCATCGTCTGCTCCAGGCAATGGGAGGCGCGGCACGTTAGCGCCGCCGGCTTCAAGAAACGACCCCGGATTTGCAGGAAGGCCACCTCAGAGCATTCAGCCGAAGCTGCACTGAGGGGCCTAAGCCCCTCCAGTGCGAACGAAGGAGCTACGCGAGTCGAGCGCCCAGCAGGGCCAAGATCAGAGCTATCACCATGGACAGGATTACGAAGAGAATGAGCCACTCCCGACCTTCCAAGCTGAAGGCAAAGCTCCTGAACTGGATGGCCAGTCGGGCGGTGCTGCTAAAAACTTTCAATCGTGGACTCCGCATTCTCGCGGAGATCCGGAGGGCTGGCGTGGTGCCGCCTGATCCGGTAGCGTAAGGAATTGCAGGGAACGCTCCGGACCCGGATCTCCGCCGGGTTGAGTGTTTCAGGGAGAGGCGGGACTCGGCGGCAACCGATTCCCGCCTCTTTCATGTTCGAGCTTTCATCAGCGTTCCTCCATGTGGCTAGCGCCCCAGCAGATCGGGAGCGGAAGCACGTTAGCGCCGCCGGCTTCAAGAAACGACCTTGGATTTACGACTCGCCACGACAACACGCCGCCAGCCCTTTCAGTGTCGGCTCGCGGTTCCTATATTGGGCGTGTCGGGTAGCACCCGACTATGGCGATAAACGCGGCGTGGAATAAGCGTAGCGGACCCGGGGGCAGTACCCGGCGCCTCCACCAATTCGACCGGTTGCCGGTCATCTGGGGGCGAAACAGGATCGACGCGCGCGGTAAAGACGTCGCTTTTGCCCGGCATGGTACCGCCGTTATCGGGCCAATCTCTAGGTGCGAACGATAACGAAATCGCACTCGCTGCCTAACATCGTTGGGTAAGCGCGGTTCGGGGGGCACCGGGCAACAGAAGCCCCCCACTTTATGCCGGATGCGTCCGGTGCGTCCGTCCAAGATTTTGCCGAGGGGACCCTAGCCGAACATGGCGGAAGATCTGTTGCGATACGATCGGATGGTTCAATCGGCATTGCTCGGTGTCGTACGGCAGGCGCTCGAGACGGTGGCGGAGCACGGGATCCCCGGCAATCATCACTTCTACATCACGTTCCGGAGCGCCGATCCGGACGTCTCCATCCCGGACCACCTCCGGGTGACATATCCTGACGAAATGACCATCGTGCTGCAGCACCAGTTCTACGGTCTGGAGGTGCACCCCGATCATTTCGAAGTGACGCTGAGCTTCCGCAAGACGCTGGAGCGGCTGCACATCCCGTTCGCCGCCGTGACCGCTTTCGTCGACCCCTCGGTCAATTTCGGCCTGCGGTTCGAGGCCGATGGCGAGGTGAGCCCGGCGCGAGAAAACGGCGAGGTGGACGAGAGCCTCTTCGCCGACGAGCCCTCCGAGGAGCGGAGCGAGGGCTCCCAGGAAGCAGGCACGGAAGAGAAGCCGGAAGAAAAGGTTGTCTCTCTCGAGCAGTTCCGGAAGAAATAGCCGGCACGCCGGCCCCTGAGGCCGACAGCCGACCCGGATCCGTCACGACGAGAACCTCCGATGCCTGAATTCGCCTACCGTGAGATGTTTCCGCTCGCCCACGACGAGACCCCGTACCGGCGGCTCGCCACCGATCATGTCGGCACGGCGACCCTCGCTGGCCAGGAGGTGGTCACGGTCGCGCCGGAAGCGCTTACGCTGCTCGCCCGGCAGGCGTTCCACGACATCTCTCACCTGCTTCGACCGGCGCATCTGCGGCAGCTGCGCGCCATCCTCGACGATCCCGAAGCCTCGGCGAACGACCGCTTCGTCGCGCTCGACCTCCTGAAGAACGCCAACATCGCCGCCGGCGGAATCCTGCCGATGTGCCAGGACACCGGGACGGCTATCGTCATGGGCAAGAAGGGCCAGCGCGTCTGGACCGGCGGCGGCGACGAGGAAGCGCTGTCGCGCGGCATCTTCCGCACCTATGCCGAAGACAATCTGCGCTACAGCCAGCTCTCGCCGGTCTCGATGTTCGAGGAGGTGAACACCGGCTCCAACCTGCCGGCGCAGTTCGACATCTACGCGACCGACGGCGACGAGTACAAGTTCCTGTTCGTCGCCAAGGGCGGAGGCTCGGCGAACAAGACCTTCCTCTACCAGCAGACCCCGGCGGTCCTGAATCCGAAGTCGCTGGTCGCGTTCCTCGACGAGAAGATCCGCACCCTCGGCACGGCAGCCTGCCCTCCCTATCACCTGGCGATCGCGATCGGCGGCACCTCGGCAGAGATGAACCTGAAGACGGTAAAGCTCGCCAGCACCAAATATCTCGACGGATTGCCGACCCGAGGCGGCCGCGAGGGCCACGCTTACCGCGATCTCGAGATGGAGCAGGAGATCCTCGAGCTCACGCGGCAGATGGGCATCGGTGCGCAGTTCGGCGGAAAGTATTTCTGCCATGACGTTCGCGTGGTGCGTCTGCCGCGCCACGGCGCATCGGTGCCGATCGGGCTCGGCGTGTCCTGCTCGGCCGACCGTCAGATCCTCGGCAAGATCACGCGGGAGGGCATCTTCCTCGAGCAGCTCGAAACCAATCCGGCGCAATACCTGCCGGAGGTGGACGAATCCGAGCTCGGCTCCGACGTGGTGTCCGTCGACCTCACCCGCCCGATGGACGAGATCCGCCGCCAGCTCTCCTCCTATCCGATCAAGACCCGGCTGGCACTCAGCGGGCCGATGATCGTGGCGCGCGATCTGGCGCACGCCAAGATCAAGGAGAGGCTGGATCGCGGCGAGGCGATGCCCGGCTATTTCCGAGACCATCCGATCTACTACGCCGGGCCGGCGAAGACGCCCGAGGGCTATGCTTCCGGCTCGTTCGGCCCGACCACGGCCGGGCGCATGGATTCCTATGTCGAGGAGTTCCAGGCGAAGGGCGGCAGCATGGTGATGCTGGCGAAGGGCAACCGCAGCCGTCAGGTGCTCGACGCCTGCAAGGCGCACGGCGGCTTCTATCTCGGCTCGATCGGCGGGTCCGCCGCGCGTCTGGCGCAGGACCACATCCGGCGGGTCGAGGTCGTGGAGTACCCGGAACTCGGCATGGAAGCGATCTGGCGGATCGAGGTCGAGAACTTCCCCGCGTTCATCGTCATCGACGACAAGGGCAACGACTTCTTCGCGCAGCCGTGATCCAGCGGTAACTCCGGCTGAACGCGGCGGCGGAGGGCCCGCGATGCCGATCCCGATCGAGGCCCTCCTCAGCTTCCTCGGCGTGTCGTCGCTCGTGGTGCTGTCGCCTGGCCCGGACACGATGCTGATCCTGCGCTACAGCTTCGGGTCCGGCCATGCCGTCGGCCTCGCTGCCGTGGTCGGGGTGCAGCTCGGCCTCGTCGTGCATACCCTTTCGGTGGTCTTCGGGCTGTCGCTGCTCGTCGCCGCCTCGCCGGTCGCCCTGCGGGCGATCGCCATCGCCGGTGCAGTCTACCTCGCCTGGCTCGGCATCCAGGGGCTTCGACAGGCGGACCCGCTCGGCGTCGGTACCGGCAGCGTCTCCAGCAAGGTGAAGGCGGCGCGGGATGGCATCCTGACCAACCTCCTCAACCCCAAGGTCATCCTGCTGTTCGTGGCGCTGCTGCCGCAGTTCGTCTCGCCGGCGCACGGGCCGGTCGCGGTTCAGCTCGCCTTCCTCGGTGCGATCATCATCGTTCTCAGCGCCGCCTGGCAGACGGCGCTCGCCCTCGGCGCCGAGCGGACGCGGCGATTGATCGCCCGCCCCGCCGTCCAGCGGTTCGTCAATCGCACCACGGCGGCGGTCTTCCTCGGCTTCGCCGTCCTGATGCTCTACGAGCACGCCTTCTGAAGATGGCCGCCGCCGGGCGAGCCCTCAGGATGTGCTGCCGGAGAGCGGAGTGCCCGCCGCGGCCGACTTCTCCAGCGCGCTGCGATAACCCTTGAGATATGTCTGGAAATCGTCGACCTCGGCCAGCGTGTCCGTGATCGCGGCGAGGCTCTCGCCGGAGGCGGGCGGCCCGGCGGTGATCATCCGGAACGCCGCGGCGACCGGACCGTGGGCCCTCGCCTCCCCATAGCGGGCGGCGAGGCGCCGCGCGCCGGCGGCATCCTGGCCGAGGGTGAGGGCGATGCCCCATTTCAGCACCGTCCGCGCGGCGTCGGCGGCCAGTTCGCGCTGCCCTGAAGCGGGCGCCATTCGCGCATAGACCTGGGCGGCATCGGCCCAGCGGGCTTCCTTCCAGTATATGTCGGCCCGAAGCGACTCGGCCTCGCGGCTGACATCCGCGGCGATCACGGCCAACGCCGCCTCCGCACTGCCGGTCTCCCAGAGGCCGCGCGCGAGCATGATCCGTCGCCGAGACGCGAGGTCCTGGGGCAGGCCCGGCACCTCGGTCATCCGCAGCACCTCGACCGCCGCCGCCGGCTTCCGGTCGAGCAGGTGGATCAGCGCGAGGTCGGCGGCGGTGCGCGCCCGCCGCTCGCCCTGCAGGCGATAGCGCACCTGGTTGTCGAGCAGCTCCGCGGCCGGCTCCAGAAGGTCGAGGCCGACGAGGCGTGCGGCGAGATCGCGCACGACACGATCTCCCTCCTCGCCGATCGGCGTCAGCTCGCGGTACTCGTGATAGATCGACACGGCCTTGAGCGGTGGCAGATCCCGCACCTCGCCGTCCACGAACAGGCGGCGGAAGGTCTGCGCCATGAGCTCGGTGACCGGGGCCGTGTCGAGGCTCTCGGCGAACAGCGTGACCGCCTCGCGCAGGGTCGCCAGGCCATTGGCGTGGTCGCCGGCGGCGAGGTACGACCGACCCAGAAGCTCCAGGGTCTCGAACTCGATCCTATCGCCGCGCCAGGCAAACCGCAGTCGCTCCAGCCGCTCGACCGCCTGCTCGCGGCCGATCAGTCCTTCCTCGAGGCCGAGCCTGACCGCGGCCAGCTCCGCCTTCGCGTGCGCCAACTGGTCGGTACCGCCGGCCACCGTGTTCCAGACCGCGAGGGCATCGGCAGCGTCGCCGCGCTCGGCCAGGACCCGCCCTTCGAGGAACCGCGCCCGTGATTTGAGGGCGTGCGGGCCGCTTTCCGCTGTCGCGGCGGTGAGATACAGGTTCGCCTGATCGTCTTCGCCTTTGGCGAGGGCCGCTTCGGCCGCCCGCAGCGCCAGCTCCTGCCTGAGCCATTTCGGATAAGCGTAGACCACCGGCCAGCCCTGCTCGAAGAGGGGTGCCGCTTTCGCCGCGTCGCCGCGCATGACGTGGAGCGCGGCTCGCCAGACGGCCGCCTCGTCGGAGCCGTCGAGATCGACATGGAACAGGTCCGCTTTGGCCGCCTCGAGCCGATGCGCGAGGAGATTGCCGGCACCCCGGATAGCGCGGAGCATCGGTCCGCCCAGACTCGCCGCGGCTTCCGGTCCGGCAGCCTCCAGCGCGCCGAGCGCTTCGGCGGCGAGGCCCCGCGCGAGATAGAAGCGCACGAGCTCGAGCCGCGCCGCATCGAGTGCTTCGGGATGGGAATCGAGAACGGCTGCCTCGAGCCTCTTTCGCGCTTCGGCAAAGGGCTCGTCAGAACGCTGCCACCGCGCGAGGTCGAGAAGGTGCGGAACGACGGCGGCCGTCTCCACCACCCGTGCCGTCGCCGGCTCCTCGCTTTGCACCGGCTCGCGCGCCAGCAGGAGTCCGGCGCCGGTGGTGATCCTGATCCGGTCGCCGTCGGTCGATACCTGGAGACCGTCGCCGCGCTGCGCCATCGCGACACCCTGGGCGCTCGCCAGAAGCTGCACTTCCGGGTACTCGCGTGCCTCGGCGAGGCCGGTGCCTGGCTCCGGGAGCGGGACGACGACCAGCCGGTCCCCCACCTCCGGGTCGATCAGCGGGATCGGCTCGCCCGCACCGGCCGCCGCGATGCCCAGGCCGGCGCCGGGAGACGCCGATTCCGGCGTCACGTCGAGCGGTCGGTGAATTGAGGGATCGGATGTCCGGAAGTCGACCACCCAGACCCCGCCTTCTTGCCGGACGTTCAGCCCGTGTTCGGCCGCGTCTTCGATCCGCAGGACCGATGCTTCGGAATGCCCGATGACGATCGCGCCGGCGGCGAGTTCGGGCGCGGCGCGCTCCAAACGGTCCAGGCGAAGATCCGCTTGCCGGTCGAACACCACCCACGCCCCGCCGGCACGGCTGAAGGCGGCAGCCCGCGCGTCGTCCAGCCCCGGAAACGACAGGCTGAACTCCTCACGGTTGTGGGCGTATCCGACTTCGACCTGCGGTGCGCCGCTCCTCTCGGCGGCCGCCGCTTCCGGCACGGACCGCTGCGAGGCTTCGGGAAGGTCCCGAGTCGGCACCACGTCGACGGGTGCAGTCGGCACCGCGAGCGCGGCGGCGGCCTCGGTTCCTGTCGGCCGATGCTCCTGCCGATCGAGAACAGGCATCACCGAAAAGGCTCTCGGCAGATCCCGCTCTTCGGCAACAGGCACTTCCGCGACGATGGTCGGCGGCACGGCCTCGACCGTGGGCTCGGGTGCCGGAGCTTGCCGGGCGACCACCTGCGGTACCGGTGCCGGAGGAAGCGGCCTCGGTTCGAGTGTCGGATCGGCTGCCTGCGTCGCCGCGGCTTCGGGCTCGGCAGGACGCGACTCCGTCTTTGCCTGCTGCGTAACTTGCCGGGCCTTCTTCGCCGGGGTTTCGGCAGCGGCCTTCGCCGCTACCGCGACTGGCTGCCGCCTCTTCAGCAGGTCGACGACGATGCGGTCGCCGAGGCGGAAATGCCGGACCTCCCGATCCGCCGGCACGCTGAACCGCACCGCCGAGACGATGTCGGTCGTGTCCGCGCCACCTGCATCCAGCAGGCGGACCGCCTTCTTCGTGAGATTGTCCGTGTCCAGCCGGGCCGGCTTCGCGAAGGCGAGGAGCGTGTCGTCGCCGCTGCCGCTAAGGTCGTACTCGACCGCCTTGGGCCAGTCGAAGACAAACCGCGTATACCCGGGGTGCTCTCCCGCCCGCACCTTCACGAGAGGCGCAGGGGGCGAGGCGCGCCTCGTGTCGACCGGCCCCGGCCGGGCGGCATGATGCAGATCGACGACGATCGACTGTCCGACCGGAAACGCTTTCGGCGACACCGACCGGCGCAAGGGGAACACGACGCTGCGCCCGTCGTCGGAGATCCGGCCGCGGCCGATATAGCCCGCTAGCCGCTTCTCCGCCTCGGCGAAGGATGAGATGAACGGCCGGTCGAAGGTGACCTTCAGCTGACCGTCGCCCAGCTCGACCTTGTATCCGACGTCCGAGCTCCAGTCGAAGACGAGGCGGCCGTAGTCGGCGTGCAACCCGCCGCGTGTGCGCACTTCGGCGAGATCCGCGGCACCGGCGGCGCTCGTCAGCAGGGCCAGACCGAGGGCGACTGCAAGTCTACGCATGGCTCAGTGCTCCTTCATGTCGCGGATAAGGAGGTCGACGCGCCGGGCCAGGGCATGCCGGCTGGCTTCGCCGAGCGACGCCGGGAGGTCCGCGAAGCGGCTCTCGGCGGCGCCCAGCACCTGCAGGGAGTGGGGATAGCCCGATTGCCGCAACGCTCCGGCGACGGTGAGTGCCCGGCTCAGCGACAGCTCCCAGTTCGACGGGAAGCGCTGGGTCGTAATCGGCTGCGGATCGGTGTGACCGATGACGGCGATCTCGTTCTTCAGGTTCGCGAGCAGGCCGCCGAGCCGGAAGAGCGCGGTGTCGGCGCCCGATGTCAGCCGGTCGCTGGCCGACTCGAACAGCAGGTGCGCCGGAAGCGAGACGACGAGGGCATCCCGGGTCCGCCCGAGGACGGCCTCGCGCATTACCCTGTCCTGCGGAAACTGCTCGCGCAGGACCGCCTCTAGGTAACGGAGGTCGAGCCCCGGCTCGATCTCGAGCGTCTCGACGTTGCTGTTCGCGCCGGGCGAGCGATCCTGCGCCGCGACCTCGACCGGAGCCCCGGCCGGCAGGCCCTCCGCGATCCGGCCCCAGTCGTCGCTGCGGATCGAGGACATCGAGAAGATCAGCACGAAGAAGGTGAGCATCAGGGCGACGAGGTCGGCGAGCGTGACCAGCCACACCGGCCTGCCCCGGCCATCCGGGATCGGCGGAAAGGCCGGCACCATTTACAGATCGTCCCGAGCGAAGACGACGCGGCCTTCCGCCGGGTCGACTGCGTGGAACAGGAACCGCGCTTCACCCGGATCCGCCGGTCCGAGGCCGATGACGATCGCCCCGGACGGAGCGCCGGCCGAGAGCAGAGCCCTCGCGAGGGCGCCGGCCCGTCTTACCTCGAGAGCGCTTCGGCTGTCCGGTTCGGCGCCGGCGACGAACTCCAGCCGATGCATGCGCGTCCCGGTGCGGGCACCCAGAATACGCGCCACTTCGTCGAGCAACGGCAGAGCCTGCGGACGAACCCGGTCTTCCACGAAAATCGCGCTCGCCGGCACCGCGATCTGCATCAGACGCGCCGGATCGACA
The DNA here is from genome assembly GCA_029268305.1 of Alphaproteobacteria bacterium. GTDB lineage: Bacteria > Pseudomonadota > Alphaproteobacteria > JAJUGE01 > JAJUGE01 > JAJUGE01. Next base: position 16,235 of record JAJUGE010000010.1, on the reverse strand, counting down.
TACTCGATCTTCGCCAACTCGATGCTGGTCTCGAACAGCTCGCCGAGACGGCGGTGCAGCTCCGTCGCTTCGTCGATGCCTTCGAGGGCGCTGCCCGGCCAGATGTCTCCGGGAGACGTGCCGGGCCCGGCCCCGAACGCTTCGCTGACGCTGGCGAGCACTTCGCGGCTCTTCGCCGGCTCGAGTACGGAGACGGAGGTCAGGACCACGAAGAAGGCGAGCAGAATCAGATAGACACTGGTCATGAAGAGACCGGTCGCGTCTTCGGCAGACCCGGCGCCCGAGCGTTCGCGGTCCGCGGGCATGGGTCAGTCGAAGCTGGCGAGGAGCGCGTCGATTTCGTCCTGCTTACAGGCCTCCGCCGGGAGCGCCGGGCCGTTGAGAAGATCGTCGTCGCTCAGCGGCCCCGGTCGTCGGATGGTTTCCTGTGCCGCCGCATAGCCGCCGAAGGCCTGGACCAGGTTGTCGACCTTCAGCTCGATGTGCTTCAGGGTCTTGACCACCTTCGAGATCCGCTGGCCGGTAATGTCCTGGAAGTTGCAGGCCTCGTAGATGCGCGTGACCGCTTCCGACAACGCCTGCTCGTTCGGGCCATCCAGCGAAGTTGCGACCTCCTCGATCCGCTCGGCGGAGTCGAGGATCGAGCCGGTCGCCTCCTCCGTCGCCGCGACGATCGCGTCGAGTTCGTCCGTCGCCGCCGGTATGTGATGGGCGCGAATCTCCTCCGTTCGCAGCTCGGCGATTTCGCGGCGAGCGCGCGCGATGTATTGCGAGAGCTCCTCGATCTCGTGGAACAACTTGAGATCGGCCGGAGTGAGGTCGCCCTGCAGCGTGCTGACGACCTGGCGGACGACGTCGGCGACCATGGCCGGGTCCGTCTGCGCGACCATGGTCAGAAGGCTCCCAGGACGCTGTTCAGCTTCGCCTTCAGGGTATCGGCGTTGAACGGCTTGACGATGTAGTTCGAGACGCCGGCCTTCTTCGCCTCGATCACGTTCTCGGTCTTGCTCTCGGCGGTGATCATGATGAAGGGCGTCTCCTTCAGCTTCGTGTCCGCGCGGACCTCCTTCAGGAGCTGCAGCCCGGTCATGGGCTCCATGTTCCAATCCGAGATCACGAGCTGGTACGGCTTCTCGCGCAGCTTCTGGAGCGCCGCGCTGCCGTCGGTCGCCTCGTCGACATTGTCGAAGCCGAGCTGCTTCAGAAGGTTGCGGACGATTCGAAGCATCGTCTTGTAGTCGTCGACGATGAGGATGTTCATGTTTCGATCGACCGGCATTCCTGGCTCCCTGCTGCGTGTCCTGCGCGCCCCCACGCCGGCGGGACGCTATCGGCCGGCCGGTTAAATCGTGGTTAACGGAGCGGGTCAGGATCGCTCTTCGGGGTCCGTGAGCGAGCGGCGGTCGGCGAGGCGGGTCGTCACCTCACGTGCCCGTACCGGGTCCATATCGGCGAGGATTCCCGCCGCTTTCGCGTCCTTCATCCGGTTCATCACGTCGAGCAGGACGTCCATCTCCAGCTCGTTCATGATTCGGGCGGCGTCCTTCGGCTTCATCTTCTCGTAGATCGAGACGAGGCTCTCGAGCCGCTTGTTCTCCTGCTCGTCATGTTGCTCGACCAGACCCTCGACGCGCTTCTGCAGCGCCTCGAGCTCCTTCGAGCTCCGCTCGAGCTGCTGCTCGGCCGCCTTCAACAACCCTTCGCGCAGGTCGAGCTCCCGCTCCCGCTCGTCGAGTTCCTCCCGGCGTGCCGCCAGTTTCTGCAGAAGATCCACCTCGGCGCTGCTGAAGGCCGGGCCGGGCCGGCCCGCGTCGAGGCGACCGGGTGCCACCTTCGCCAGTTCGGCCTGCAAGGCGGCAGTCTCGGCGGCGGCCTTCGCTTCCGTCTCCGGCCGAGGCGCTTCTTCGGGCTTTTCCTCGGCGACAGCGATCGAGAGCAGTTCCGCCCCCTCCTCCCCCGAGAAGGCCTGCCAGATGCTGCCGAGCTTCACTGTCAGAACCAGGCTGGCCGCGAGGATCGTCGCCGGGATCAGATGAAGGCTGGAGCGACGGCGCATGCGCTTCCCCTATTCCATGCGCTCGATGGCCTTGAGCAGGGCGGCTCGCCCCGCGGCCGCCGGAGCGGAGGCGGCAGCGAAACCGGCAGCAATGCCGGATGGCACTGCTCGGCCGGATCGCTCGAGGCCGCGGCCTGCGCTGATCGCCTCGTCGAGCCGATCGGCGGCCTGCTCACCCCGGTCGACCAGGAGCTTGAGATCCGTGAGGGTGCCGCGGGCATTCTCCACCGCTTCCTGCAACGCCCGGCCGCTGTTGTCGGCGGACGCGCGCAGCCCCTGCATGGCCGCCTCCGCCGCGGCGGTCGCGGCGTTGAACTGCGAGATCAGGGCGGTGAGCTCTCCGCGGTCGCGCCGCAGCATGCCGAGACGCCTGTTGAGCCGTGCCGCATAGAACACGGTCGCGACCAGCAGCGCCGCGAGCGCGATGTCGACATAGAGTGACAGGGTCATGTGTCGTAGTCCCCGGGCGAAATCCGCCTCTCGACGCGAATGGCGATGTTGCGGCCCTTCCGCCCCATGCTGCCGTCGAACATGGGAATGCTCCCGCAGTGCATCTTCACGTGGGATTGCGGCGTCGCGTTCAGCGGGATGTGGCTGCCGACCTGAAGGTTCAGCACTTCCCGGAGCGGCAGCGACACCTGATCGAGAACCGCCTGAATCTCCACGTCCGTCTGCCACAGCTCGCTGGCGAGGTGGCCTTCCCAGATCGAGTCGCGGCCGAACTTCTCGCCCATGAACATCTGCAGCAGCAGCTCGCGCACCGGCTCCAGCGTGGCGTACGGCAGCAGCAGCTCCAGCTTGCCGCCCCGATCTTCCATGTCGACGCGAAGCTCCGTCAGGATCGCGGCGTTGGCGGGCCGCGCGATCGTCGCGAAGCGGGGGTTCGTTTCCAGCCGGTCGTAGCGGAAATGCACCGGGCTCAGCGGATCGAAGGCGGCACTCAAGTCCTGGAGCACGACGTGCACCATGCGCGAGACCAGGTTCCGCTCGATGGTCGTATAGGGGCGGCCTTCGATGCGCATGGCCGTCGTGCCGCGCCGCCCGCCGAGGAGCACGTCGACGATCGAATAGATCAGCGAGCTGTCGATCGTCATGATGCCGTAATTGTCCCACTCCTCCGCCTTGAACACGGAGAGCATCGCCGGTAGCGGGATCGAGTTCAGATAGTCGCCGAACCGCACCGAGCGGATACTGTCGAGCGACACCTCGACATTGTCCGAGGTGAGATTGCGCAGGCTGGTCGACATCATGCGGACGAGGCGATCGAACACCACCTCGAGCATCGGCAGCCGCTCGTAGGAGACGAGCGCGCTGTTGACGATCGCATGGACGCCCGACTGCTCGGTCTCGCCATGATCGTCGCTGCTGAAGCCGAGCAGCGAGTCGATCTCGTCCTGGTTCAGCGCGCGGTCGGATCGCTCGGAGAACTCCGGCTCGTCCGTCGCATCCTCGTCGGCCATCGCCGCCCACTCGGCGGCGAGCCGCGCCTCCTCGTCGTCCTTGTCCGGATTTTCGTTCGGTTCCGCCATGATCTTGCCCGACCTCGGCGCCGCTACTGGACCAGCATTTCCCGGAACAGTACGTCCCGGATCTCGATCGGCTGCACGGAGAGGCTGACCCGCCGCAAAAGCTCTTCCCGCAACCGCGCGAGGCCGGCCGAGCCGCGCAGGTCCTCCATCCGCAGTTCGCGCAGATACATCTGGAAGCTGTCGATGATGCGCGGCAAAAGCTTCTCGATTGCCGCCCGATCCTGGTCGGAGGCGATTTCGAGGCTCACCCGCATCTTGAGGTAGCTCGGCCGCTTGCCGCCGGAGTCGAGATTCACCAGCAGATCCGGCAGGTCGAAATAGACGAGGCTGGCGGGGTCGGGGAAGGTCACCTGGGCGGCCTCTCCCGGAGTCTCCTCGGCGCTGCCGGAGAGGCCGAAGGGATCGAAGATCCCCGACAGCATGAGCCCCGCGGCGCCGCTCGCGAGCAGCAAGAGCGGGAGCACCACGAGCAGGATCGCCCGCTTCAGGCCCGAACCCTTGGACGGGGGTAACTCGGCCTCGCCTGCATCGAGTGGAGAATCAGCCAGAGCCGCATCAGCCGGCATGCCGCAATCCTTCGTGGATCCGTGTTCCCGATCGGTGCCGGAACCTAAAGCGGCATGATTAAGACGAGGTTTACGCGGCCCCGGGTCGAAGGATCTGCCGGGCAAAATCTGCCGCCCTGCACCGCCCGCGCCGTGTCGAGATGCCGGAAACCGCGGAAAACCGCGGCATGTCCGGTGGCACGGCCCCTGCATTTGGCCCGGCAGCGAACCCCTGGTCGATGGATCAGCCTATGCAGAATGCCTCTTACATCGCGGTCTCCCGTCAGGCCGCCCTGATGCGGCAGATGGACGTCGTCGCCAACAACATCGCGAATGCCGGCACCCCCGGCTTCAAGGGCGAGCATGTGCTGTTCGCGGAATACCTGCAGAGAGGGCCGGGCGGATCGGACGTCTCCTACGTGCACGACCTCGCGACCGTCCGCGACGATCGTCCCGGAGAATTCCGCGCCACCGGGAGCGATCTGGATCTGGCGATCCAGGGCGACGGCTATTTCGTGGCGGAGACCCCGGCCGGCGATCGCTATACCCGCAACGGCCATCTTCAGCTCGATGCCGACCGGCGCGTGGTCACGTCGCACGGCTATCCGATCTTAATGGAAGGAGGACAGCCGCTGGTGGTGCCGCAGGGGGCGGCGGACATGTCGATCACGCCGGACGGCATCGTGAGCGCCGACGATCAGGAGCTGGGGCGTCTGAACCTCGTCCGCTTCGAGAATGAAGGCGCCCTGAAGAAGACGATGAGCGGCCTCTATACGACGGACGAGGAGCCGCTCCCCGCCGTCGAGGCGCGCGTCCTCCAGGGAATGACGGAAAGCTCCAACGTCCAGCCGATCCTGGAGATGACGCGGATGATGGAGGTGCACCGCGCCTTCCAGAGCGTCCAGAACATGCTGAACGGCGAGCACGAACGGATGACCCGTGCGATCCGCGAGCTTCCGCGGACCGAGCCGAGCTGACCGGCGACGACGCCACCATCGCCACACCGAACAAGCCGAAGTCGAGGTAGACCCAGATGAGATCACTCAGCATCGCCGCCACAGGAATGCTGGCGCAGCAGCTGAACGTCGAGGTGGTGTCCAACAACATCGCCAACGTGAACACGACCGGCTACAAGCGCCAGCGGGCGGAGTTCCAGGACCTGCTCTACCAGAACATGCGCCGCGTCGGCTCCGCTTCGTCCGATGCCGGGACGATCGTCCCCTCCGGCATTCAGGTCGGCGTCGGCGTCAAGACGGCGTCGGTGTATCGCATCACCGAGCAGGGCGACCTCACGGTGACCGACAACACCCTCGACCTCGCGGTCCAGGGCAAGGGGTATTTCCAGGTCGAGATGCCCGACGGGGACATCGGGTATACGCGCTCCGGCTCGTTCCAGCTCAGCCCCGACGGCGAGATCGTGACGGCCGACGGTTATCCCGTTCTGCCCGGCATCGCCATCGACCCGCAGGCGGTCTCGGTGACGGTGAACGCCAGCGGCGAGGTGCTGGTGAAGCTCGACGGCCAGGTCGAGCCGCAGATCGCCGGCCAGCTCGAGCTCGCGACATTCGCGAACGAGGCCGGCCTCGAGGCGATCGGCGACAACCTGTTCACCGAGAGCGTGGCCTCCGGAGCGCCGACGCTCGGCACCGCCGGCAGCCCCGGCTTCGGGACGGTCCGCCAGGGCTTCCTCGAGACTTCGAACGTGAACGTCGTGGCCGAGCTCACGAACCTGATCACCGCACAGCGCGCCTACGAGATGAACTCGAAGGTCATCAAGACCTCCGACGACATGCTCGGCACGCTGACGCAGCTCCGCTGAGGCAGAGATCGATGAATCGCCGACCGACCCTGATCCTCGCCGCCGCCCTGGTCACCATCGGCCTGAACGGCAGCCCGCTCGCGGCGAGCACGACCATGCCCCCGGCGGCGCGCGAGCAGGTCGTCGTCCACGACCATGCCGTGACGCTGGGAGACCTGTTCCTGAACGCCGGCGACAAGGCCGGGCTGCCCGTCGCCACGGCGCCCGCCCCCGGCGAGCGCGAGATCTTCGATCCCGTTCGGCTGAAGTCGATCGCGGACCGGCACGGTCTCGCCTGGGAACCGGCGGGCCGCGGCGACCGCGTCCTCGTCACACGGGCGAGCCGGGAGGTGGGCGCGGACAGACTGCAGTCGCTGATCGCCTCGGCCATGGCTGCCCGGGACCCGTCCTGGCGGTTCGAGGTCGAGCTGGACAACCGGCTGCAGACGATCCGCCTGCCGACGGGGACCGAAGACGCCATCAGCGTCGAGGACCTGCGCGTCGACGCCCGCAACCGGCGGGTGAGCGCCTTGCTCGCCGCCCCCGACGGGCGCGACGGCATCGCGCGGCAGCAGGTTTCCGGACGTCTCTTCGAGGTGGTGGACGTGCCCGTTCTGGCGCATCCGGTCATGCCGGGCGAGGTCGTCACCGATGCCGATCTCGACTGGACCACGGTCCGCACCGATCGGCTTCGCCGCGGCACGGTGACGGATCTCCGGCGGATCGTCGGCCTGACGCCGCGGCGCCCGATCACACCCGGCGCACCGATCTTCCAGCGCGATCTCGAGGAGCGGATCGTCGTCGGCAAGGGTGCCATCGTGACCATCGTCTACCGGACGCCGAACATGACCCTCTCGACCGTCGGCCGGGCGCTGGATGCCGGATCCGACGGCGCCGCGATCCGGGTCGTCAACACGCAGAGCAACCGAACCATCGAAGCGGTGGTCGCCGGACCCGACCGTGTCGAGATCCAGCCGGCCGGCACGCTCGCCTTCAACCAGGGGTACAGCCGATGAACCGTCTTCCTTCCGGGCGCACGCTGCGCATCGTCGCTGTCGCCGCGCTGGGCCTCGCCCTCTCCGCCTGCAATGCAGGGACGCGCCTGGCCGAGGTCGGCAGCCCGCCGCCGATGACCCGCGTGGTCGATCCGACCGCCCTGCCGGACTACCGCCCGGTCAGCCTGCCGATGCCGGCACCCCAGGTGGTGGAGCGCCAGCCGAACTCGCTCTGGCGCGCCGGTTCGCGCGCCTTCCTCAAGGACCAGCGTGCGAACACGGTCGGCGATATCATCACCGTCCTGATCTCGATCGACGACAAGGCGCAGATCAGCAACAAGACGAACCGCAGCCGCCGGAACGCGGACGATGCGGGACTGACCAGCTTCCTCGGACTGGAGTCGCAGCTGAGCTCGATCCTGCCGAATGCCGTGAACCCGGCGTCGCTGATCGACATGGACAGCGCCACCGCCAACGAGGGCAGCGGCTCCGTCAGGCGCGGCGAGAGCATCGACCTGAAAATTGCCGCTCTGGTGACGCAGGTGCTCCCGAACGGGAACATGGTGATCCAGGGGCGTCAGGAAGTGCGCGTCAATTTCGAGATGCGGGAGTTGCTGATCACCGGCGTGATCCGCCCGGAGGACATCACCTCACAGAACACGATCAGCTACGAGAAGATCGCCGAGGCCCGCATCGCCTATGGTGGGCGCGGTCAGATCACCGACGTGCAGCAGCCGCGCTACGGGCAGCAGGTCTACGACATCATTTTCCCGTTCTGAGCGGGAAGTCGGCAACAGCGCGCGTTCGGCACCCGCGGTCGGGCGCGCCTCTCGTCGAACGAGAGGAGAGGAAGGTGTCAGTCGTCGCGGTGAGTGCGCTCGAGCCGTTCGTGCCGCTCCTGGGCCTCGAGGCTCAGCGTCGCGATCGGCCGGGCCTCCAGCCGCCTGACGCCGATCGGCTCGTTCGTCTCTTCGCAGTAGCCGTAGGTGCCGTCCTCGACCCGCTTCAGCGCTTCGTCGATCTTTCCGATCAGCTTCCGCGCCCGGTCGCGGGTCCGGAGCTCCAGCGCCCGTTCGCTCTCGAGCGAGGCACGGTCGGTGATGTCCGGTTCCTGGAGGCTTTCTTTCTGAAGGTTGTCGAGCGTCTCGTTCGACTCTCGGATCAACTGCTCCCGCCACCGGAGGAGCTTCTGCCGAAAGTACTCCACCTGAAGCGGATTCATGAACGGCTCGGCTTCCGACGGCTGGTAATCGTGAGGCAAGGTAACCCGCATGCTCAACTCCGCTCCCTACCCGATAGGTATCGTTTTGGGCCGGAGTATAGAAAGAGTCGGATACCGGTCAACTGTCTTCGAACGAGCGGGAAGTGACGATTTCGCGTCACTTCCGGATCAGCGGAGCGCCTCGTATTTCGCCAGCTCCACCTGTGCCCGAAGGTCGATCTCGTCGAGAACCTGCTGAAGCTCGGGCGAGTCGACCCGGTCCCGGGCCTCTCCCGCCAGCCGCGCGAGATCGGCGAGCGTGGCGCTCGGCAGGCCGCCGGTCAGCAGACCGACGCGCAGCTCGTCGAGCAAATCGAGCAGACGACCGGCGTGCCGGATCGACCGGCGGCGACCCTCGCCTCGATCGGCAACCTCCTGCAGAGCCATGATCGCCGCGGCACCGACGATCGGCGCCGCGCCGCTGAGACGGGCGCCGTGCGGACCCGTCGCCATCTCGGCGGAGAACTGCCCGCTGCCCCCGTTCGTCGGGCGCCCGCCCCGGTGCGTGGTGGGGCGGACCGGAAGATTGCCGTCGACCTTCATGAGCCGCCTGGATGCCTCGGAACTACTGATGCTTCGGCCAGGAGACTGGCGCCGGCACGGTTAAGGCCGGGTTAAGCGACGGTGTCACCCGGCAAATCCTGCCCCTTCCGGCGCGGCAGGAGTTACCGGCGCACCGGCTCCCTCCTCTCCTCGACACCGCCGGGAAGCGCGGAAATCCGCGGTTCGGGCGGCAGCGGCCGACATGGCACGGATCTCGCTATCTCCGACGTGAACGTCCCGAGAAGGCAGCAGATCGTCCATGACCCTCACCCGCCGAACCTTCAGACGCCTGGTCGCGAGCCTCCGTGCCGCGACGGTCATGACGGTGCTGGCCGCCGTCCTGATGGCCGGCACACCGGCCGCTCTCGCCGCCTCGCGCGTCAAGGACATCGCGGACTTCGAGGGCGTGCGCGACAACCTGCTGGTCGGCTACGGCCTCGTAGTCGGCCTCAAGGGCACCGGCGACAGCCTCAAGAGCTCGGTCTTCACCAAGGAGAGCCTGATCGGCATGCTCGCGCGGCTCGGCGTCAACACCCGCAACACCTCCCTCGACACAGACAACGTCGCGGCCGTGATGATCACCGCCGTCCTGCCGCCCTTCGCCCGCCAGGGCAGCCGCATCGACATCACGGTCAGCGCGCTCGGCGACGCGAAGAGCCTGCTCGGCGGCACCCTGCTGGTGACGCCGCTCCTCGGCGCCGACGGCGAGGTCTATGCCGTGGCGCAGGGACAGGTGGCGATCGGCGGCTTCGAGGCGCAGGGCGCCGGCGCCAGCGTGTCCAAGGGCGTCCCCACCAGCGGCCGCATCTCCAGCGGCGCCATCGTCGAGCGCGAGCTCGGCTTCGAGCTGGCGAGCCTCGACCAGTTCAAGATCGCGCTCCGCAACCCCGACTTCACGACCGCGCAGCGGATCGCCGCCGCGATCAACCGGTCGCTCGGCGTCGGCGCCGCCCGGGCGCTCGACCCCGGGACCGTGAACCTGGTCGTGCCCGCAAACCGACAGGGCGACGTCGTCGGCCTGATGACGCAGATCGAGCAGCTCCGCGTCACGCCGGACCAGGTCGCGCGGGTCGTGATCGACGAGCGTTCCGGTGTGATCGTCATGGGCGAGAACGTCCGCATCAGCACGGTCGCGATTGCCCAGGGCAACCTGACGATCCGCATCACCGAGACGCCGCAGGTCTCGCAGCCGCAGCCCTTCACCGAAGGCGGCGCCACGGTGGTCGTGCCGCGCACCCAGGTCGAGATCGACGAGGACGACGATCGCAAGCTCGCCGTGCTGAGCGAAGGGGTCAGCCTGCAGGAGCTGGTGAACGCGCTCAACGCGCTCGGCATCGGCCCCCGCGACATGATCACCATCCTTCAGGCGATCAAGGCGGCCGGCGCCCTCCAGGCAGAGATCGAGGTGATCTGAGCCATGACATCCGCAATTCCGGGTATCGACATCCAGACCATCGCCGCCGCCGCGCGACCTTCCCCCGCCGAGCAGGCCGCGCGCCGGACCGGCGAGGAGTTCGAGGCGATGTTCATCGGTCAGATGCTGGCGCACATGTTCGAAGGCATCGGCGAGGATCCGCTGACGGGCGGCGGCCAGGCCGGCCAGCTCTACCGCTCGATGCTCCACGACGAATACGCCAGGACGATCGCACGGTCCGGCGGAATCGGGATCGCGGATGCGGTCGCACGCGAACTGATCAACGCACAGGAAGGGGTGAACTGATGTCTGGAAGCGGACTCGTCGGCGAGATCATCGCCGTCACCAGCCGGCTGCTCGAACTGATGGAGCGGGAGGTCGAATTCCTCCGCACCGGGCGCATCGGCGCGCTGACACCGCTGCAGGCGGACAAGCTGCAGCTCGTGGGCGCCTACGAGATGCAGCTCGAGCGGCTGCGGAGCGAGCCGTCGCTCTACAGCGGCGTCGCCCCGGTCCTGCGCGAGGAGCTCGAGACGGCGATGAAGAACCTCGACCGTGCGGTCGACCGCAACCTCAAGGCGCTGCAGGCGGCGCGCGAGGTGAATCGCCGCATGATGGACGCGATCGTCAGGGCGACCGCCGAACAGGCCCCGGGCCGCGGCTATGCCCGGACCGGAGCGGCCGCCGGTGCCGCGGCCCCTGCCGGCCGCCAAGCGGTCTCGATCACCCTCGACCAGCGGCTCTGACCGGCTTCGCCAGAGGCAGGAACCACCGACATGTCGCTTTCCGTATCCCTCGGCAACGCCCTCTCCGGCCTGCAGGTCAACCAGCGGGCGATCGAGGTCACGTCGCACAACGTCGCGAACGCGCACACCGAGGGCTACTCCCGGCAGACGGTGAACCGCGAGACCGTGGTGGTCGCCGGTCAGGGCAGCGGCGTGCGCAGCGCCTCGATCGGCCGCACCATCGACGAGTTCATCGTGCGCGAGCTCCGGAGCGAATCCGGCAATCTCGGCGCCGCCGAGGTCCGCGATCGCTATCTCGGCATGACGCAGGACCTGTTCGGCTCGCCCGGCAGCAACACCTCGCTCACCGCGCGGCTCGCCGATTTCGCCGCCGGGCTCGAGGCGCTGGCGGTCGAGCCGCAGAGCACCACGCGCCGCTCGGCACTTCTCGACGCGGCGACGGTGATCGCCCGCGACCTCAACGAGAGCTCGAGCCGGATCCAGAGCCTCCGGACCGAGGCGGACCGGGAGATCGCCGCGACGGTCGGGGAGGTCAACGCCCAGCTCGAGGAGATCGCCAAGCTGAACGCCTCGATCGTGCGCGAGACGACCGCCGGCAGACCGACCTCCGATCTTCTCGACGCGCGCGACCGGGCGATCCGCACCGTCTCCGGCCTGATCGACGTTCAGCACTACACCCGCTCGTCGGGCGAGGCCGTGCTGTACACCAGGTCGGGACAGCCCCTGGTGGATCAGACGGCGCACGCGCTGGTGTACACGCCGGCACCGAGCGCCTCGCCGACCACCGTGTTCGACGACATCACCATCGGCGGCAGCCCCATCACCGGCGGCATCGGCGCCGGCAAGCTGAAGGGGCTGCTCGACATGCGCGACGGCACCCTCGCCGGCCTCCAGTCCCAGTTCGACACGGTGGCGACGCGCCTCCGCGACGAGGTGAACCGGGTCCACAACCGGGGCACGGGCGTGCCCGCGCCGCAGATGCTTTCCGGTACCCGGACCTTCGGCAGCGTGGACCAGGAGCAGATCACCATCTCGCACCCGGTGCGCGTCGCCGTCCTCGACCAGTCCGGCGTGGTCCAGGGCCACCACGACCTCCCGGCCGGCACCTACACCGTCGCCGGCCTTCGTGACGCCATCAACGCGGCGCTCGGCGGCCTCGCCACCGCCTCGGTAGCGGACGGCGGCAACTTCTCGCTCGCCGCAAGCGGGGCCGGGCATGGCGTCGCCCTCGTTGACCTGGAACCTTCCGGCGGCGACGCCACGATCGCCCACACCGCCGGCGGCGCGACCCGGCAGTTCAAGGGGCTCTCCAACTTCCTCGGCCTCAACGACTTCTTTGTCACACCGGGGCAGGCGCCCGGCGCCGCCGGCGTCGGCACGTCCGAGAGCATCGCGGTGCGGCCGGATCTCGTGAAGAAGCTCGACCTCGTCGCCGGCGCCCGCCTCACCGCCGATCCGGCGCCGGTCGCCGGCACCACGGTCGGCGTGGCCCTCGCCGACACGAGCACGCTCGAAGAGATGAGCCGGGTGTTCGACCGGCAGTACGGCTTCCCGGCCGTCGGCTCGCTCGCAGCCAGAAACGGCACGCTCGGCGACTATGCCTCCGACATCCTCGGCCAGAACGCGCTCGAAGCCGCCGGCGCCGCCGACACGCTGAAACTGCGCCAGTCGATGGTCGACGACCTCGGCTTCAAGGCGAGCGCCGTCAGCGGCGTCAATGTCGACGAGGAGATGGCGAACCTCGTCGTCTACCAGAACGCCTACGCCGCCTCGGCCCGCCTCGTCAGCGTGGTGTCCGAGATGTTCGACACCCTGACGCGCATGGCCTGAAGCCTTCCGGAGACCGATAGATGACACGCGTCACCGATCTCGCCAGCCAGAACCTCACGCTCGGCCACCTGCGCCAGGCCCAGGCCCGTCAGCTCGACGCCCAGCTCCAGATCTCGAGCGGCAAGACCGCCCAGCGCTATTCGGGCATCGCCGGCCAGTCGGCCAAGCTCGTCAGCCTCGAGGCCGAGCACACCCGCACCCAGCGCTTCGTCGAGGGGAACAAGCTGGTCGACCAGCGCCTGCAGAAGATGGAGAGCGCCGTCGCCGCCGCGGGCGATCTCGCGGCCGAGCTGCGCACGCTGCTCGTCAACGCGACGAACGCCTCCGACGCCGACGCCGTGCCGCTGGCGGAGGAGAGCGAGCGGATGATCCACCAGCTCGCCGGACTGCTGAACGAGAAGGCCGATGGCCGCCATCTCTTCGCCGGCTCCCGCATCGACGTGCCGCCGGTCGACATCTCCGCCCTGCCGGCGGACGGCGACTTCGCCGGAACCGCCGATGCCCACTATTACCGCGGCGACGGCGCCAGGGCTTCGGTGCGCGCCTCCGACCAGCTCACGATCACCTACGGCGTCACCGCCGACGAGCCCGCCTTCGAGAAACTCGTGCGCTCGATCCATCTGGTGCGCACCGCCGACGCCTCCGATCCGGCCGCACTCTCCGCCCGGCTGGAGGAGGCACTCGGCCTCGCCGAGGCGGCGGTGAACGAGATCCCCGACATCCGCAGCCGGATCGGCGTCGCACGCAACGCGCTCGAAGCCGAGACCGCCCGGCACGAGGAGAGCCTCCTCTACGGCGAAAAGGCGATCGGCGACATCGAGAACGTCGACGTGACCGAGGCGATCACCCGGCTCGCCGCCGAGCAGACGACCCTCCAGGCCTCGTACGCGGCACTCGCCCGGCTGCAGAGCCTCTCGCTCGCCGACTATCTGCGTTAACCGCTTCTTAGCTTTCCTGCCTCACTCCGAAGAAGGAAATCCGATCGATGCTGACCACCGCTCTCGCCGAATCCCCCGCCCCCGCGCGGTCCGACTGGAATCCGCCGCAAGAGGGCCGTCCGGAGATCGACATGCCCGAGATGAAGATCGAGACCAGGTTCGGGCCGATTTCCGTCGACGCCGACCGGCTCGTCGACGTCCAGGGCGGCCTGCTCGGCTTCCCCGGGCGCCGGAAGTTCGCCCTCGCACCGATTCCCGACGAGCGGCTCGACCGGTTCATGCTGCTGCAGTCGATCGAGGACTCCGCCCTCTCCTTCATCGTCGTCCCGCTCGCCGCCGACGCCGGCCTCGTGGAGGCGGCCGACATCGCCGAGGTCTGCGCCACGACCGGAACCGACGAGCAGGACGCGCTGATCGTGCTCATCGTCACGGTGCGGAAGGCGGAAGGCGGCATCCGCATGACCGCCAACCTCCGCGCGCCGGTGGTGGTCGACACCCGCCGCCTCGTCGCCCGCCAGTGCATCTTCTCGAACAGCCGCTACCCGATCCAGCAGGCGCTTTGAGACGGTCCTGCGCCTCCCTCGCTGGATACAGACTCTCCGGCATGGATCCCGCATCGATTGCGGGATGACAAAAACAACCGGTGTCATCCCGGACGCGCGACAGCGCGATCCGGGACCCACGCCTGAGCCTTCGCCACTCGATCCATCCCTCCAGGACCACCCAAACGGCACGGCGCCACCCGGGCCCGTGCCGTTTCCTTTCCCGCCCCCCGGCACAAACTGCCGCCCCGGCAGAATGCGACCGGCAATTCCTGCCCGACCCGGCAAGAATTGCCCGGCGCAGCGGCACCGAAACCGCGGAAATCCGCCACCCGCACGATTGGCACGCCGCCTGCAATCGTCGAACTGCCCGCGCCGGCAAGAGGCCCGCGTCGGGTGGGGCGGGAAGCCCCTTTGGCAGGAAGCCACTCCACCCATCCAGGAAGGAATGTAGTCAATGTCTCTCAATGTCATGTCCAACTACGCCGCCAACGTTGCCCACCGCAACCTGACGGCGTCCGACTCCGAGATGACCCGCTCGCTGGCGAAGCTCTCGTCCGGCAGCCGCGTCGTCTCCGCCCGCGACGACGCCGCCGCCATGGCGATCGGCTCGCGCATCAGCTCCGAGGTCGCGGCGCTGAAGCAGGCCAACGTCAATGCCGGCCAGGCCTCCTCGATGCTCCAGATCGCCGACGGCGCGATGGCCAACGTCTCCGACATTCTGACCCGGATGAAGACCCTCGCCGTTCAGGCGAGTTCGGGCCAGATCTCCAACACCGAGCGCGAGATGCTCGATACCGAGTATCAGTCGCTCCTCAAGGAGGTCGACCGCATCTCGCAGGACACCGAGTTCAACGGCAACAAGCTTGTTGGCGGCGGCGAGGTGCAGACCATCCAGACTGGATTCACCCTAGCGAACACGCTTCTGGGCACCGAGGATGGCTTCGCCTCGATCAAGTTCGACCAGAGCGTGGGTGATGCCGCTTTCCAGTTTTCCTGGGATCAGTCCTCCACCACACTCACCCTGACGAACGCCAAGACGGGCGCGTCGGAATCCGTGAATGTCGGCAGCACCGCGATCACCAGCACCGAGGAAGTCCGGTTCGCTCAGCTTGGCGCCACCGTCACGCTGAACTCAAACTTCAACAAGGCGGCCGCGGACTGGAGCCCCGCCGCCAATACCGACCTCGACACGATATCGGGTTCGATCGTAGGGGCCGAGCTCGATGCCGGTAACGACGCCAGTGGTGAGGCAATCGCGGCTATCGATTCCATCAACATCGTCGTTGGCGGAACGGCAGAGTATGCCACGCTCGACCTCGTCAACTCGGGTACGGAAAACAACTTCACTCTGGTGGAGGTGGATGGCCAGAAAGCGTCGACGATCAACCTGAGCGATGCTGGCACTCAGCGGGTAACCTTGGAGAATAGCCGCACTGGCGACCGGATCACCGTCGACCTCACCACGTCCGCCGGATGGGATGGCGTTGGCGGCAACCTCGTTCTGGGTGAGCTCAACTCGACCGTCTTCGCTGCCAAGGACCCCGATGCGGGCAGCTTCACCTTCAAGCTCGGCACCGGCGTCGAGACGTACGACAAGGTCACGTTCGAGATCGGCTCGGTCTCGACCAAGGCGCTGGGCGTCGACGGCACGTCGATCGCCACCGCCGAGGACGCCGACAAGGCGATTACGGCGATCGGCGGTGCGATCAACACCCTGAACACCAACCGTGCCGATGTCGGTGCCAGCCAGAACCGGCTGGAGTTCGCGGCTTCGAACCTCGCGTCCACGATCGAGAACCAGGAGGCCGCCCGCAGCGCCCTTCTCGATCTCGACGTCGCCGCCGAGATGACGAAGTTCACGAGCAAGCAGATCCTGATGCAGGCGGGCGTGTCGATGTTGGCCCAGGCCAACCAGATGCCCCAGCAGCTGACCAGGCTGTTCGGCTAAGGACCATGGGGTGGGGGTGCGAGCCCCCGCCCCGCTCTTTTTCTTTCCCCGGTGCTCCTCAGCCTGTCATCGCCGGACTTGATCCGG